>NZ_JBHUUP010000006.1:0-245917 GCF_042670945.1 Cellulosimicrobium sp. NPDC057127 | reverse complement strand
CCCGAACGAGGCAACAGCCAGCCATGCCCACGAGGACAAAAATTGGCATTGACTAACAAGCACACTGTTGAGTTCTCAAACAACCGACACACACCGCCTCCGGTCGGCTTGCCGACCTTTGCGCGGGGCTTTCTTTCTCCAGCCTACCAGGCCTGGGCCTTTCTCCCGAATCCCGGCCGAGACCGGAATTCCTTCGAAACCCGTGCCGGGCTCACCCGTCGTCATGGCGCAGCACGCTGCGCCACATTCTCGAGCGGGGGATTTCGCCTGCGGGACCAGCCACTTCGCGTCTGCTCCTCAGGAGCTGCGCCGTGGTGTCTGTTCCTCCCTGCCGGGCGACCTCGAGAACATTACGGCGTCGGCCGACGCCGGTCAACTCGGTCCTCGGTGACGCGCCTCACGCGTCCCGACGATGCAGCAGGGACCGGCGGTCAGGCGTGCAGCTCGCGGAACGCGTCCGTGAGCGTCGGGCCGTCGTCGTCGCCCAGGCGCCACACGCTCCACCCGTCCGCGGTCGCGGTCCCCGACGCCGCGACCGCGGCGAGGTCGGGGTGGCGGAACCGGGCGCCGTCGGACAGCTCGATGAAGCCGTCCGGCTGGAGCACCGCCTCGAAGCGCTGCCCGCGGCGCGGGCGGGCCCACACCAGTCGGCGCGGGCCGGCGAGACCGCGCGCCAGCGCGACGAGGTCCGGGTCGTCCTCGGGACCGAGCGGCACGGCGGCCGACGGCGGAGGCACCGGCGCCACCTCACGGCCGGCCGGCTCCTCGACGTCGAGGCCCGTCGGCGGGCGGTAGGACAGCGGGTCGTACGACCGCTCGGACGCCGGGGGGTGCTGCTGGGCGTACTGGTGCGTGAGGATCGACTCGCGGGTGCGGACGGACTCGCGCGTGCGCACCGACTCGCGCGTGAGGATCGACGTCCGGGGGACACGGGTGTCGTCGCCCTGGTCCGCCGGCCGGCGGTCGGGCCACCCGGTCGCCGCCTGCTCGGACGCGACCCGCGCGGTCAGCGGGTCCGGGGGCACGGACCCCAGGACGGGGACGTCCGCGCGGGCGGGTGCGGGCACGGGCGCCGGGACGACGGCCGGGACGACGTCGAGCGGTCCCGTCGGGTCCGCGGACGGGACCGAGGCACCGTACGACGTGCGCTGCTCGAGCTCGCCGGCCCGCCGACGCTCGGCCCGCGAGGGGCTCGTGTGCTGCGTCACCACGGGAAACTTGCCGGTCAGGGCTCGGCCCACGGCGACGCCGTCCGCGAAGTCGGAACCGGACGCCGCACGGCGTGCCCGGACGGGTGCGCGCTCCGGCGCGTGCTGCTCCTGACGGCTCACCACGAGCGGTGACACGTCGACGAACCGGCGGCCGTCGGCACCGTGCACGACCCCGAGCCGCAGGACCGCCACCGGGGACCCGGGCTGGCGCAGGAAGTCGAGCGCGTCCTCGATCCCGGGTGCTGCGCTCGAGCAGATGACGACGAGCCGCGCGCCCGTCGTGCGGGCGGTCGCCTGCGAGCGCGTGAGCGGGACGTTGTCGTAGAACGCGGCGACGTCCTGCTGGAACCGGGCGGCGCCGCCGGTGTAGCGGGCCGCGAGCTCCGCACGCGTGAGCCGGCCCGCGCTCCCGGCGTGGTTGAGCGCCGCCGTGAGCGCGTCCTCGGTGAGCTCCGCGGCCACCTCGATCACGACCGGCAGGCCGGCGGCGTCGAGCGCCAGCAGGTGCGGCTCGTCGGGCGACGACCCGTGCGCCACGGGGAAGATCTGCTCGCCGAGCAGGCCCTCGAGGTTGCCGTCGACGACACGCTGCGCGTCGGTCCCGAAAGCGCCCGCCGGCTGGGGCGGCTGGACGAGTACCGGACGCTCGGCGTCCACCTCGAAGAGGGGCATCGGGGGATCTCCTGCTGCGTGCGGCGACGCGACCGGGTCGGGGGCGCCGGCCTTAGCCTACGGCGGTGGTCAAGTGTCGCGACGAGCCGGGTCAGGCGTGCCCGGTCTCCTCCGCCTCCGCCGCGAGCCGCTCCTCGACCCGCTCGACCTTGCCCGTGAGCTCGCCCGAACGGCCGGGACGGATGTCCGCCTTGACGACGAGCGAGACGCGGTGCCCGCCGGCCCCGACGGCGTCCGTGGCTCGCCGGATGACGGGCATCACCTCGTCCCACTCCCCCTCGATCTCGGTGAACATCGAGGTCGTGCGGTTGGGCAGCCCGGACTCGCGGACGATGCGGACGGCCTCGGCGACGGAGTCCGCGACGGACTCGCCGGCACCGAGCGGGGCGACGGAGAAGGCGAAGACGGCCATGGGCCCATGGTGGCACCCCGCGGCGCAGGGCGCCGTGCCGGCGGTGCGCCGACGTAGGCTCGGGGCGTGACTCAGCCTGTGACCGCCGGACCGGTGACCGTGCTGGCCGGAGGGGTCGGCGGTGCACGCCTCGCCCACGGCATGGACCTCGCCGGGGCGGACCTGACCGTCGTCGTGAACGTGGCCGACGACGTGGAGCTGCACGGGCTCGCGATCTCGCCCGACCTCGACACCGTCACGTACACCCTCGCCGGTCTCGCCGACGAGGAGCGCGGGTGGGGCGTCGTCGGCGAGACGTACGCGGCGCTCGGCGCGATGGGCCGGCTCGGCGAGGACACGTGGTTCACGCTCGGCGACCGCGACCTCGCGACCCACGTGGTCCGCACGGCCCGCCTGCGCGCCGGGGCCCCGCTGTCGACGGTGACGGCACGGCTGACCACGGCGCTCGGCGTCCGCCCGCGCGTGGTCCCCGTCACCGACGACCGCGTCGCCACGCTCGTCGACACGCCCGCGGGCCGCCTCGGGTTCCAGGAGTACTTCGTCGGGCGGCGCCACGCCGACGACGTGCTCGGCGTCGTCTACGACGGCATCGTGGACGCGCGCCCGGCACCGGGGGTGGTGGAGGCGGTCGCGGCCGCGGATATCGTCGTCGTCGCGCCCTCCAACCCGTTCCTGTCCGTCGAGCCGGTGCTCGCGGTGGCGGGCGTGCGCGAGGCGCTCGTCGGGTCCCGCGCCCGCCGGGTCGCGGTCAGCCCGATCGTCGGGGGCCGGGCGATCAAGGGCCCGGCAGCGCAGATGCTCGCGACGCTGGGTCACGAGGTGTCGGCGCTCGGCGTCGCACGCCTGTACGCCGGGCTGGTCGACCTGATGGTGGTCGACGAGCGCGACGCGCACCTCGCCGACGACGTCGCCGGGCTCGGGATGCGCGTCCTGGTCACCGACACGGTCATGGGCGGGGCGGACGGTCGCGAGCGCCTCGCCCGCGAGATCCTCGCCGCGGCCCGTGGCTGAGCCCGCCGCCGTCCGGGCGGGCCGAGTGGTCGCCGTCGTGCCGCTGCGCGACGGCTCGTCCGGGAAGTCGCGTCTCGCGCACGTGCTCGACCCCGCCGCCCGCAGCCGGCTGGTCGCCGTGCTCGCGCGGCACGTGGTGTCGACGCTCCTCGCGTCCGGCGGCGTCGACCGGGTGGTCGTCGTGACGTCGGACCCCCGGTTCACCTGGGGAGCCCTGCGCGACGTCGTCGTGGACCGCGCGACGGCGCACGCCGAGGACGGCCCACCCCTGCTCACCGACGACGCCGACCGCCTGCGGATCGTGCTCCAGCCCGCGGACCGGCCCGGGCTGAACGCGGCCGTCGACGTCGGTCGCGAGGTCGCGGCGCAGGACGGGCCCGCGCGGGTGCTCGTCGCCCACGCCGACCTGCCCGCGCTGACGACGGACGACGTCGCGGCGCTGCTCGCCGAGGACGCCCCCGTCGTCGTCGCGGCGGACCGGCACCGGTCCGGGACGAACCTGCTGCTGCTCGACCCGCCGTGGTCCGCGCCGTCGAGCACGGGGTTGATGTCGTCATCCGCCTCAGAACGGCACGAAGGTCGTGCTCGGCAGGTGTTCCGATCCCGGTTCGGCGTCGACAGCCTGGCCGCGCACCGCGCGGAGGCCGACCGCGTCGGGGCGCGGGCCACGGTCGTGCAGCGCCCCGGGACCGCGACCGACCTCGACACCCTCGACGACTGGAGCGAGCTGCCCGCACCGGTGCGCGCGGCGGTCGGGCGACACGTGCCGGCCCTGCACGACGGCGAGGCCGGCTGACTCAGGCGTTCCAGCGACCGCGGTGCACGACGTCCTCGAGCGGCCTGCGGGCGCGACGGCGGGGCGACCCGCTCGGGCCGGCATCACCCGGGTGCCCGAGAGCGACGACGCCGGTCGGTGCGTACTCGTCGGGGATGCCGAACGCGTCGTGCAGTCGCGGTACCTCCCCCGGCCGCACCCCGAAGAAGCACGCCCCGAGCCCCTCGTCGACCGCCGTCTGGAGCATGAGCAGCGACGCCATGCCGGCGTCGACGTGCCAGTACGGGACGGCCCACCGGTGCTCGTCGCGGTCCACCCAGCCCTTGTCGCGCTCGGCGTACCGCCGCAGGTACGCGTCCTTCGAGGTGAGCACGACGACGAGCACCGGGGCCGTGCGCATCCCGTCGAGCCACGCGCTCATGTCCCGCTCCGAGTCCTGCGGCGTCGTCGCCGTCCAGAAGCGCGCGACGTCGTCGGGCTCGGTGAGCACGAGGAACGCCCACCCCTGCGTGAAGCCCGCGCTCGGCGCCCGTACCGCGTTGCGCAGCACCCGCTCGAGGGACGCGGGAGCCACGGGTTCGTCCGTGAACCGCCGGACCATGCGGCGCCGGTGCACGACGTCCTGGAGCTCCATGCGCGCCATCGTGCCAGGTCGGTCGCTGCCTGGGGCCCGGCCGGGACAGGCCGACGACTATGGTGGCCCGATGTCCCACGACGACGAGTCGCAGCGCGGCGACTACGCCACGACCGGCGCCGCGACGGCGGCCGCTGACGCAGACCTGCCCGGCCCCCGCACGCCCGCCTCCGGTCCGCCGGTCCGCCGCGTGGCGACGCTCGGCGTCGTCGTCTCGCTGCTCGTCACCCTGGCGTTCGTGGGGCTCGACCTCGCCTACAGGCTCGGCGGCGGGGTGGCCGACGACCCGACCTCGCGCGCGAAGATCGACGAGGACGGCTCGTTCGCGGAGATCACCGCGTGGGTCGTGATGATCGTCGCGGCGGCGGTCCTGGCGAACCGGGCGGTAGCGCTCCCGCGCGCCCCGGTGCTGTGGGCGTGGGCGGGGATGCTCGTCGTCGTCACGGCCGACGACAGCCTGATGATCCACGAGACCGCGGGCGGGGCGCTGGCCCGCTCGCTCGGCTGGTCGGGTGCGCTCGGCCTCGACGCCCAGGGCTGGGGCGAGCTGGCCGTGTGGGGCGTCATCGGCGTCGTCGTCGGCACCGCGCTGCTCGTGACGTTCCTGCGCAGCGGCCCTCTCGCCCGGCGGGCGTCGGGCTACCTGCTCGGGTGCGTCGCCGTGCTCGGCGTGGGCGCGGTCGGCGTCGACATGGTGGCGATCGTCGTCGAGCCGTACGTCGGCGGGACGCTCAGCTGGGTCATCGCCGCCGCGGAGTCCGCGGGCGAGCTGCTCGCGGCCGGACTCTTCCTCACCGTGGCGGTGTGCCTGCTCGTCGCCACGCCGCGCGACCGGACGCCCTAGCGACGCCTGCCGCCCCGCGCGAGCTCCTGGCGTTTCGAGCGCCGCCGCGACGTGCCCGTCGACCGCTCGCGCGCGTCGCCGTCGCCGTCTCTCAGGCCGGTGACGAGACCGTCGAGCGGCGGCGGGAGCGTCGCGGCGACGTGCGCGTCGACCCACGCACCGCGCACGGTCTCGCGCCACCCGGGGACGCTGCGCCGGCAGCGTTCTGCGATCGCCGGTCGAAGGTCGGCGCGCTCGACGATCGCGTCCTCGACCGGTCCGGCGCCGACGCTGTCGAGGAGCTCGTCGTCGCCCTGGAGCGACAGCTCGTGCGCCAGCGTCACGAGCGCGTCGAGGGTCGGGAACGGGTCGGGCTCGCCGAGCACGCGCCTGCTGACCTCGTTCACCACGTCGGCGGACACCTCCGCCGCGAGCCGCTCCGCGCGCGTCCCCGCGGAAGCCCGGACGAACGCGAGGTACCGCGCGGCGAGCGCCGCCGCCGCGACGTCGCGCGGCTCCGCGGTCGCGCCGGTGGCGATCACTCATCCAGCCGTTCGGCGAGCAGCTCGACGAGCGCCTTGCCCTGCACGCCGGCGAGCTGGTCGGCCTGGGTGCGGCACGAGAACCCGTCCGCGAGGTAGACCGTGCCCTCCTCCGCCTCGCGCAGCGCGGGCAGCAGCGCGTTCTCGGCGACCGCGACCGACGTCTCGTAGTGGCCCTTCTGCATGCCGAAGTTGCCCGCGAGGCCGCAGCAGCCCGCCAGGACCTTGATGTCGGCACCCGCGGCGCGCAGCAGGCGCTCGTCGGCGGCGAAGCCCATGACGGAGTGGTGGTGGCAGTGCGGCTGCACGACGGCGGTCACGTCGGACAGGTCGGGTAGCCGCCACCCGGAGTCGGTGCCCGGGGCGGTGTCGACCGACGTGAGCAGCTCGGCGAGCGTCCGTGTCGCGCGCGCGACGGCCTGCGCGCGCGGGTCGTCCGGGAAGAGGTCGACGAGGTCGGAGCGCAGCACCCCGGTGCACGACGGCTCGAGGCCCATGATGGGGATCCCGTTGACGGCGTAGGGGCCGAGCACGGACAGCAGCCTCTCGAGCCGACGGCGGGCGCCGTCGAGCTGCCCCGTGCTGATCCACGTGAGACCGCAGCACACGTCCTGCTCGGGCACGACGACGTCGTAGCCCGCGGCGGTGAGCACCTGCACCGCCGCCTGCGGCACTGTGGGCGCGAGGGTGTCGCTGAACGAGTCGGTCCACAGCACGACCTTCGGGCGCTCGCTGCGCGCGGGACGGCCGGGACGCTGGCCGACGGCGAGGCCCGGCACGCCCTGCGTCGCACCCCCGCGCCGCCACCACGTGCGGAACGGCACCTCGGCGAACCGCGGCACGTCGCGCCGGGTGTCCATGCCGCCCGCCCACAGCACCGCCTTGGCGACCGGGCGGAACGACATCACCTTGTTCGCCAGGCGCGGCACGCCCGTCGCGAGACGCGCCCAGACGGGCAGCCAGCCGAGCGAGTAGTGGTCGACCGGCCGCAGCCGCCCGCGGTAGGTGCGGTGCAGCACCTCCGACTTGTACTGCGCCATGTCGACGCCCGCCGGGCAGTCGCTCGAGCAGGCCTTGCACGACAGGCACAGGTCGAGGGACTCGTGCACCTCCGGCGCCGTGAGGCCGCCGACGAGCGTGCCGTTCACCGCCTCCTGGAGCACGCGGGCGCGGCCGCGCGTGACGTCCTTCTCGTCCTTCGTCGCCTGGTACGACGGGCACATGAAGCCGCCCGCGGCGCTCGTGTCCGCGCGGCACTTGCCCACGCCCACGCAGCGGTGCACGGCCTGCGTGATGTCGCCGTGGTCGTGCGCGAACGAGAAGCCCTGGTAGCCGGCGCGGCGCGAGATGCGCGAGATCTTCGCGGGCGCCGTCCCCGCGGGCGCTCCGGGGACCGCCGGTGCGTCGACCCGGGCGAGCGCCGGGTGGGCGTGCGGGCGGCGCAGCTCGTCGTCGACCGCGCGCGGACGCACGACGACGCCCGGGTTCATGACGTCGGCCGGGTCGAGCAGCGCCTTGAACCGCTCCATGAGCGCGATCGCCTCGGCGCTGTACATGACGGGCAGCAGCTCGGAGCGCGCACGCCCGTCGCCGTGCTCGCCGGACAGCGAGCCGCCGTGCTGCGCGACGAGGTCGGCCGCCTCGAGCATGAACGCGCGCAGCACCGACCCGGACGCCTCGAGCGGGAGGTCGATGCGCAGGTGCACGCACCCGTCGCCGAAGTGCCCGTACGGCAGGCCGTCGACGCCGTAGCGCGCCATGAGCGCGTCCAGGTCGCGCAGGTAGTCGCCCAGCCTCTCCGGCGGGACCGCGGAGTCCTCCCAGCCCGGCCACGCCTGCTCGCCCGACGGCGTGCGCCCGGCCAGCCCCGCGCCGTCGGCGCGGATCTGCCACATCTTCGTCGCCTCGGGGCCGGCCGGGAGGATCAGCGTGGACTCGCTGCCAGACGCCGCGACGATCGCCTCCGCGTTCGCCGTCGCCTCCTCGGGCGTCGCGCCCCCGACCTCGACCATGAGCCAGCCCGCTCCCGGCGGCAGCGGAGGCACCGACGCGTCGCCCTTCGCGCGCCGCACGACGTCGACCAGGCGCGCGTCGAGTCCCTCCACCGCGAGGGGGCTCAGCCCGAGGAACGTGGGGACGTCGTCCGCGGCCGACGGCATGTCGGGGTAGCCGAGCACGACGAGCGTCGGCTTCGACGGCACCGGCACGAGGCGCACCGTCGCGCCGAGCACGGTGACGAGGGTGCCCTCGGTCCCCACGAGCGCCTTGGCCAGGTCGGAGCCGTTCTCCGGGAGCAGGTGCTCGAGCGAGTACCCCGAGACCTGGCGCCCGAAGCGTCCGAACTCGGTGCGGATCAGCGCGAGGTTCTCCCGGACCAGCTCGGCGAGACCGGGCACCGCGGCGAACGTCGGGTCCCCCGAGCCCGCCACGAAACGGCGACCGGCGCCGTCGACGACGTCGAGCGCGAGCACGTTGTCGGCGGTACGCCCGTACGCGACGGCGTGCGGACCGCACGCGTTGTTGCCGATCATGCCGCCGAGCGTCGCGCGGTTCTGCGTCGACGGGTCGGGGCCGAAGCGCAGCCCGTGGGGCGCGGCGGCCTGCTGGAGCGCCGACATGACGACGCCCGGCTCGACGACCGCCGTGCGCGCCTCCGGGTCGACGCTCACCACCCGGTTCACGTGCTGCGCGAGGTCCACGACGACCCCCGGCCCGACGGAGTTGCCCGCCACGGACGTGCCCGCGCCGCGCGCCGTGATCGGCACCTCCAGCTCGCGAGCCACGTCGAGGGCGGCGACGACGTCGTCGACGTCCCGCGGGTACACCACCACCTCGGGCACGACGCGGTAGTTCGACGCGTCGGTGGAGTACTCGGCGCGACGGCGCGTCGAGGCGTCGACCGCACCGCGCGTCACCGTGCGCAGCGCCGCCGCGAGCGCCACCCGGGCGGCGTCCGCGGCCTCCTTCGCCTCGCGCACGGCGGCGGCGTGGGACGCGGACGACGCGCCGTCCCCGGGTCGCGCGTCCGGTGTCGAGGTGTCGGTGTCAGCGGCCACGGGCCGATTGTCGCACCCGCCCGCGCGGGGCCGCCGGGCCGTCCGGCGAGGGGACGCCGGGCGCCCGGCGGCAGCCTGCGTCAGCCCCCGGACTCGTCACCGACGCGCGGGCTGCTCCCCTGGAGCTCGTCGATCAGGCGCGAGGCGTCCGCCTTGGTCAGGTCCTGCGGGACGTCACGACCCGCCTCGCGCGCGAGCGTCTGCAGGTAGCTCAGCTGGGCTCCCGTCGCGGGCTCGTCGCCCGTCGTCCAGTCCTGCGGGTCCTTGACGGTCCCGGCGTCCTGGCCGTCGGACGGGCCGGTCTGCTCGGTGCTCATGCACTCCTCCTCGTGTCGCGTGCCGTCACGCTACGTCGGTCCGCCGACGGTCGCTCCTCGTCCCTCCGGCGTGCGACGCGCCCGGAGCGCGAGGTCCGGCCGTGGCGGGCACGGTCGGCGCCGCCGGGACCACCGCCCGCGCGAACGCGGCCGGAGAGGGCTAGCGTCGGTGCAGGTCGCAGGACGGCAGGGACGAGCGAACGGGAGGCAGCGCATGCGTGTGGTGGTCGTCGGTGCGAGCGGGAACGTCGGGACGGCCGTGCTGCGCCGGCTCGCGGAGGAGCCCACCGTGACCTCGGTCGTGGGCGTGGCCCGCCGGGTGCCCCGCGCCGACGGGTCGAGCACCGTCGGCTTCCCCCACGACCGCGCGACGTGGCGCTACGCGGACGTCGCCGCGCCCGACGCCGACGAGCGGCTCGACGCCGCGCTCGCCGGCGCGGACGCCGTCGTGCACCTGGCCTGGGCCATCCAGCCCAGCCACAAGCGCGGCTACCTGCGCCGCGTCAACGTCGAGGGCACGCGGCGCGTGGCCGACGCCGCCCTGCGTGCCGGGGTGCAGCACCTCGTGGTCGCCTCCTCGGTGGGCGCCTGCTCGCCCGCCCCGTACGGCGAGCGCCGCGACGAGCCGGTCTCCGAGGCGTGGCCGGCGGACGGCATCCCCGGCTCCTCGTACGCCGAGGACAAGGCGGCGGTCGAGTCCCTCCTCGACGAGGTCGACCGCGACACGGGTCTCGTCGTCTCGCGCGTGCGCTCGGCGCTCGTCTTCCAGCGGGACGCCGCGTCGGAGATCACGCGGTACTTCCTCGGCCCGTTCGGCACGCCCGTCGTCCGGCGCGCACCGCTGCCCCTCGTGACGCTGCCGGAGGGCCTGCGCCTGCAGGTCGTGCACGCCGACGACCTCGCCGACGCGTACGTGCGGATCGTCGTCGGCCGCCACCCGGGCCCGTTCAACATCGCCCACCCGCGGGTGCTGACCGCGCAGGACGTCGCGGACGTCGTCGCGGACGGGGAGCTGCGGACCGTGCCGTACGGGACGGCGCGCGCGGCGGTCGCCGCGGGCTGGCGCGCGCGGGTCGTGCCGGTCGGCGAGGGCTGGCTCGACATGGCGATGCGCGTCCCGGTGCTCGACTCCACCCTCGCGCGCGAGCTCCTGCGGTGGGCACCGGTCCACGACGCGAAGGACACGCTGGTAGAGCTCGTCGACGGCATCCGCGACGGCGCGGGCGTCTCGACGCCTCCGCTGAAGCCTCGCTGACGCACGACGACGGCCCCGCGCCTCCGCTCGACCGCTGCGGTCGGCAGGAGCACGGGGCCGTGGCCGGCGTGTCGCGCGGGCGCCGCGGTGGGCTCAGCCCTCGAGGGTGGCCTCCACGGTGACCGTCGGCACGCCCGCGAGCGCCTTGGACACCGGGCAGGTCTTCTTCGCCTCCTCGGCGGTCTGCCGGAAGCCGTCCGCGTCGATGCCCTCGACCTCGCCGCGGACCGTCAGCGCGATCGTCGTGATCTGGAGACCGCCGGCCGGGTCCGGCTCCACGGTGACGTCGGCCGTCACCTCGAGCGCGACCGGGGTCGCACCCGCCTTGCCGAGGAGCCCGGAGAACTGCATCGCGAAGCAGGAGGAGTGCGCCGCCGCGACGAGCTCCTCGGGGCTCGTGACGCCGTCCGCGGCGTCGGCGACGCGGCGGGGGAACGAGACGTCGTACGTGCCGACCTGCGAGCTCGACAGCTCGACCTGGCCCTGGCCGTCCTGGAGACCGCCGTTCCAGGCGGTGCGTGCGGTGCGGGTTGCCATGGGGATGCTCCTTCGGCGTCGGGGTCCCGGGCGTGCGCACCCGGGCTCGTCCCGACCGTAGCGCGGCCGGCGGGCCGTCGCCGGAGGGCCGGCCAGTTCGACGCTGTCCCTGGGCAACCGACGTACCCGGAGGTTACCGTTCACCCGGGGGCGTCGTTCGACCTGTTCGCCGGACCCCAGGGAAGGAACCGACCCGCACCTTCGCCAGATCCGGTACAGCCGGGGAAATGAGTGTCGATGAAGCACCGTTCTCTACCCGCGACCCTGACGGCGGCAGCCGCCGGCCTCGCGGTCGCCGCCGCGGGCGCGCTGCCCGCCGCCGCCGCACCGGCACCCGACGAGCCCACCGGCACGAGCGTCCGCGACGGCGCGGCGCTCGACCCGGTCGACAAGGTCGCCCCGTCGCTCGCCTCCGCGGCCGGGACCGTCACCGCGTTCGTCGAGCTGGACGCCCCGTCGGGCGTCGACCTCACCGCCCAGGGCGCCAGCGCCCAGGAGGTCGAGGACAACGCGACCGACGTCGCCACGCTCGCGGACGACGTCGTCCCCGACCAGGCGACGGCGCGCAGCGCGGGGGCCCGCAGCCCCCAGCAGGTGTCCGTGACCAGCACGCTCGTCGCGGGCGTCGTCGTCACGGGCGACGCGGAGCGCGTGCGCGACCTGGCGCGCGACGCCGCGGTCGTCAAGGTCTACCGCATCATCCCGAAGAAGCCCGCCAACAAGGGCACCGACGCCTTCTCGCGCGCGATGGAGACGTGGCAGAGCACCGGCCTCACCGGCGAGGGCGTGCGCATCGGCGTCATCGACACCGGCCTCGACTACACGCACGCGGACTTCGGCGGCCCCGGCACGCAGGAGGCCTACGACGAGGCCTACGGCGAGCGCGGCGCCGGACCGGTCCCCGAGGGCACCTACGACGAGCTGAAGTACCTGGGCGGCCACGACTTCGCCGGGTACGACTACGACGCGTCCGGCACGGTCGAGGGCACGACCCTCGTCCCGTCGCCCGACGAGAACCCGATCGACTCGCTCGACACCATCGGCTCGGGCCACGGGACGCACGTCGCCGGCACCGTCGCCGGGTACGGCGTGACCGCCGACTCCGAGACGTTCCGCGGCGACTACTCGACGCTGACGGACATCGCCGACTGGAAGGTCGGCCCGGGTTCCGCACCGGAGGCCGGCCTGTACGCCCTCAAGGTGTTCGGCGACCTCGGCGGCTCCACGGGTGTCGTCGTCGACGCGCTCGAGTGGGCGGCGGACCCGAACCAGGACGGCGACCTCTCCGACCGCCTGGACATCGTCAACCTCTCCCTCGGCTCGGACGGCAGCCCCGCGGACGACCCGGAGAACCTCTTCATCGACCAGCTCTCGCGCCTCGGCACGCTGTCGGTCATCGCGTCCGGCAACGCGGGCGACGTGACCGACGTGGGCGGCTCGCCCGGCAACTCGCGCACGGCGCTCACCGTCGCGAACTCCGTGGGCGGCACGCAGACGTTCGACGCCGTCGAGGTCACCGAGCCCGCCGAGCTCGCCGAGACGTACCCGGCGCAGAACTCCGTGAACTACGCGGGCGAGGAGGACGTGACCGCCCCGGTCGCGTTCGTCGCCGACGACTTCAGCGGCTGCGAGGCGTTCACGCCCGAGCAGTCCGCCGCCGTCGCGGGCAAGATCGCGTTCCTGTGGTGGGACGACGTCGACGCGACGCGCGAGTGCGGCAGCACGGACCGCTTCGACAACGCGGAGGACGCGGGCGCCGTGGGCGTGCTGCTGTCGTCCGAGCTGTCGTCGTTCGTCGCCGGCATCGCCGGCAACGCGGGCATCCCCGGCGCGCAGCTCACGGGTCCGAGCCACGAGGCCCTGCGTCCCGCGATCGAGGGCGGGAGCGTCGTGATGACGATCGGCCCGTCCTACGCCCTCTCCGAGTTCGTCGAGATCCCCGAGATCGGCGACACGCTCAACGCCGGCTCCTCGCGCGGCGTGCACGGCTCGCTCGGCGTGGTCAAGCCCGACGTCGCCGCTCCCGGCACCGGCATCGCCTCCGCGGCGTCCGGCCGTCTCGACGCGGCGGGCATCAAGTCCGGCACGTCGATGGCGACGCCGCACGTCGCGGGCGTGGCCGCACTGGTCAAGCAGGCACAGCCCGGCTGGGGCCCGCAGGAGATCAAGACGTCCGTGATGAACACCGCGACGCACGACGTCTTCACCGGGCCGTCGGGCACCGGCACCGCGTACGGCCCCGAGCGCGTCGGGTCCGGCCGCGTGGACGCGCTGCAGGCCGTGGAGAACACGACGCTCGCGTACGCCTCGCAGGACTCCGACGGCGTCTCGCTCGGCTTCGGCGTCGTCGACGTGGGCGCCGACACCGTGACGCTGCGCGACACCGTGACCGTGCGCAACACCGGCGACACGCCCGTGACGTACGCGACCGGCTTCACGCAGTCGAGCACCGCGGGCGGGGCGACGGTCTCCGTGGCCCCGGCCGAGGTGACCGTCCCGGCCGGGCAGCAGACGGTCGTCACCGTCACCCTCACCGCGGACCCGGAGACGCTCGCCAAGGAGCTCGACCCGACGTCCTCGGACGACTCCGGTCTCGGCGTCCCGCGCGACTACGCGTCGTCCCTCAGCGGTCGTGTCGTGCTCACGCCCGCCGACGGCGGCTCCGAGCTCCGCGTCCCCGTGCAGGCGTCGCCGCGCCTCGTGAGCGACCTGACGGCCAAGCCCGTGACGTTCGGTGGCGAGGCCACGACGGCGGAGCTCGACCTCGACGGCCGCGGGATCGCCTCCGGAGGCTGGCTCTCCCTGCTCGCGCCGTTCGAGCTCAAGGCCACGAGCCCGCGGCTCGAGGCGGACGCCTCGGTCGGCACGTCGCCCAGCGCGATCGCGTCGGCCGACGTGCGGGCGGTCGGCTTCTCGTCCACCGCGCCGCAGCTCGCGGCAGCCGGCGGGGACCCGAGCACGGGCACCATCGGCATCGGCGTCGCCGTGGACGCGCCGTGGGCGAGCCTCGGCTCGGTCTCGATGCCCGCCGTCGAGGTGGACGTCGACTCCGACGGCTCGTCGGACTTCGAGGTCGCGGTGATGAAGTACAACGCCGAGACCGACCTGACCCTCGCGGCCACGTTCACGCTGAAGGACTGGACGGCTCCCGACGGCACCGAGTGGGAGGCCGGCGAGAACATCGACCTCCAGCCGGTCAACTCGCTGTGGGGCGACGTCGACACGTCGGTGTTCGACAGCAACGTCGTCGTCATCCCGGTGGGCATCGGCTCGCTCGGGATCGAGGAGGGCACGCAGCCGACGTTCCAGGTGCGGACCTACTCGCCGTACTCGTCCGCCACCGACCAGCTCGTCGACGCGACGGAGTCGTTCACGGGCGACCCGTTCGACCCGGCGTACTGGTTCGAGGGCTCGGACCAGCTGCTCTTCGCCGGGGCGGACGACGCCCCGGTGACCGTGCACCGGTCCGAGGCCGCCGCGCAGGAGGGCAGCGGGCAGCTCCTGCTGCTGCACCTGCACAACGCGACGGCGTCGAAGCGCTGGCAGACCGTGGACGTCACGACGTCGGACGCGGTCGTCGACGTGACCGTCACCGCCCAGCCCCGCTGCCTCGCGGGGTCGGCGTACGTCGCGGTCCGGGTGCTCAACGAGTCCGGCGCCGCCGCCGACCTGACGGTCACGACGGCCCACGGGGACCGCACCTTCACGGACGTCGTGGACGGCAGGAACGCGTACCACGCGTTCGCCGTCCGCGCGGACGCGGTCGAGGCCGGGACCGTGACGGTCGAGGCCGCCGCCGAGATCGACGGCACGGACGTCACCACGACGTACCGGGCCGAGCACGAGGCGCTGAGCTGCTCATGAGCTGACGCCTCGCACGACGGACCGAGGGCCGTCACCCTCCGGGGTGGCGGCCCTCGGCCGTCCTCACCGCAGGACGCGCGACGCGAGAAGGGGCACGACATGGCACGTCACGACCCGTTCACGGCCGGCTTCGCCGGTGACCACGACCTCGACTACGAGATCCGCGGCGTGCTCGGCGCCGCCTCCAGCGGAGCGTCCGACGTCGGCGAGGTCCTCGCCGCCGTCTCCGGCGTCAAGGACTCCGACCACGAGGGGTGGTTCGCCGCCTGGGACGGCCTCGGCGACCGCGTCTCCGCGCAGGGCGAGGCGGCGGCGGCCGGCGGGCACGCCGTGAGCGCCGCGTCCGCGTCCCTGCGCGCCGCGACGTACTACGGCGTCGCCGTGAACGCCGTCGCGGCGCTCGAGTCCGACGAGGCCCTCCTCCCGACGTTCCGGAAGCACCGAGCGGCCTGGGACCGCTGGTGCGAGCTGTCCGACGTCGACGTCTCCGCGGTGACGATCCCCTACGAGGGCACGGCCCTGCCCGGGTACTTCTTCCGGGCGCCGGGCAGGGGACCGGGCGCGGACGCCGCTCCCGGGAGGCGTCCGACGCTCGTCGGCGTCAACGGCTCCGACGGCTCCCTGCCCGCGATGTGGCGGGCGTGCGTGCACGGCGCGCTCGCCCGCGGCTACCACGCGCTCGTGTTCGACGGCCCGGGCCAGCAGTCGATGCTGTTCGAGCACGACGTGCCGTTCCGCCCCGACTTCGAGACCGTGCTCACGCCCGTGCTCGACACGGTGCTCGAGCGCCCCGACGTCGACGCCGACCGCGTGGCCGTCTACGGGATCAGCCAGGCCGGCTACTGGGTGGCGCGCGCGCTCGCGTTCGAGCACCGGCCCGCGGCCGCGGTCGTGGATCCGGGCGTGGTCGACGTCGCGGCGTCCTGGGAGAAGGAGCTGCCGAAGAGCCTGCTGAAGCTGCTCGACGCGGGCGACGACCACGCCTTCGACCGCGACATGGGTGTCGGCATGCGCCTGTCGAGGGCCACCGCTCGGACCTGGCGCTTCCGCGCGCGGCCGTACGGCACCGACGGGTACGCGGCCACGCTGCGCGAGGTCCGTCGGTACGACGCGACCGACGTCGCCGGGCGCATCACCACGCCGCTGCTGGTCACCGACCCCGAGGGCGAGCAGTTCTGGCCGGGGCAGCCCGAGCGCCTCGCTGCGCTCGCCCCCGACGTGACGACGCTCGTGCGCTTCACCGCGGCCGAGGGCGCGAACCTGCACTGCCAGCCGCTCGCGCGGGCCCTCACCGAGGAGCGGATGTTCGACTGGCTCGATGCTCGCCTCGCCGAGGTCCCCACCCGGTAGGGCGCTGCCGCGGCGGCCCGGCGGGGCCGCCGCGGAAGGACGGCTCAGACGCGCGCGCCGAGCCCCTGCAGCTCGAGGACGAGGCCCTTGACCGCCGCGGCGGGCACCTGTCCGCCGTCGGACTCCACCAGGGCGGCGACCGATGCCGGCACGTCCGTGTCCGAGCACAGCACGAGCGGTGTGTCGGCGGACGAGTCGGGCAGGCGGCCGTGGCTGCCCCGCACGTGCGACGCGTCGAGCGGCACGGTGCTCATCGCGTAGCGCAGACCGACCTTCTTCTTGACGAGGTTGAGGCCCGCCTTCGCCTTGGCGAGCGGGTCGGCCGGGTCGAAGAAGAGCTCGGCGGGGTCGTAGCCCGGCTTGCGGTGGATGTCGACGCCGCGCGCGTACTCGGGCGCGCGCGCGTCGTCGAGCCAGAAGTAGTACGTGAACCAGGCGCCCGGCTCGGCCACGACGACGAGCTCGCCGGCCCGCTCGTGGTCGAGCCCGTACCGGGCCTGGGCCTCACGGTCGAGCACCTCGTCGACGCCCGGGACGGTGCGCAGCAGGTCGGCGACGCGCCGCTGGAGCGCGGTGTCCTGCGGGTCGCCGAGGTACACGTGCGCGACCTGGTGGTCGGCGACGGCGAACGCGCGCGACGCCCACGGGTCGAGCTGCTCCTTGCCGTCCTGCACGTACACCTCGAGCAGGCCCTCGCGCCGCAGGATGCGGTTGAGGTGGACCGGCCGGTCGACGTCGGCGATCCCGTACTCGGACACGACGAGCACCGTGACGCCCTGGTTCGCGCAGTCGTCGAGCAGCGGCGCGAGCGTCGCGTCGAGCTCCGCGGCCGCGGCGTGCGACCGCGGGTCGTCGGGACCGAACCGCTGGAGGTCGTAGTCGAGGTGCGGGACGTACGCCATCGTCAGGTCGGGCGCGTGCGTGCGCATGACGTGCCGCGTCGCGTCGACGATCCAGCGCGACGACGCGATCGACGCCGTCGGCCCCCAGTACGTGAAGAGCGGGAACTCGCCGAACCGCTCGACGAGGTCGTCGTGCAGCGCCGGCGGGCGCACGTACGCGTCCGGCGACTTGCGGCCGTCGGCGTGGTAGATCGGGCGCGGCGTGACCGTGACGTCGGTCGTCATGCCCATCGCGTACCACCAGCAGACGTTCGCGGCGCGGTACCCCGAGCGGGCGTCGCGCGCCGCCTCCCACAGCTTCTCCCCCGCGACGAGCCGGTTGTGCTGACGCCACAGGTAGACGTCCCCGAGACCGCGGAAGTACCAGCCGTTGCCGACGATGCCGTGCTCCGCCGGGCTCAGGCCCGTGAGCATCGTCGACTGCACCGAGCACGTCACGGCGGGCAGGACGGTGCGCAGCTCGGACTGCCACCCCCCGGCGGCGAGCTGGCGCAGGCGCGGCATGTGCGCGAGCGCGGTGGACGTGAGCCCGACGACGTCGAGCAGCAGCACGGGCTTCATGCGGTCCTCCTGGTGGTCGGTGCGTCGTCGGGCAGCAGGCGCACGGTCGCCCACCGCAGCTCCGACGCGATGCCGGCGACGAGCGAGTCGGTCGCGGCCCCCTCGGGGAGCACGGACCACGTGTACGTCTCGACGTCGAGGTGAGCGTCGTCGCCGTACGGCGCCGCGCGGACGGCCGCGACGGCGGTGCGCAGCACGTCCGTCGTCGCCGCGAGCGGCGCCTGCGGCTCGTGGTGCAGCGGCACGTGGAAGTGGACCCGCCACGGACCGGTCGCGGGCAGCCCGCCGCCGAGCGCGTCGGGCAGGTCGTCGGCGGCGAGCACCGCGCCGTCCGCGGCCTGCTCGCGCACCTGGTGGATGTAGCGCTTCTCCGAGAACCGACCGACGGCGTCCCGCGCGGCGGGGTCCGACGGGTCCGCGACGTGCAGCGCGGCCGACGCCTGCACCTTG
This sequence comes from Cellulosimicrobium sp. NPDC057127, assembly GCF_042670945.1. NCBI lineage: Bacteria > Bacillati > Actinomycetota > Actinomycetes > Micrococcales > Promicromonosporaceae > Cellulosimicrobium > Cellulosimicrobium sp. NPDC057127. The sequence goes on along the minus strand of NZ_JBHUUP010000006.1, from coordinate 227,545 downwards.
ACGACGCGCAGCCCCGCGTCCGTGATGCGCCGCACGGCGCCGGCCGGGTCGGCGAACGACACCGCGAGGTGGCACGTGTCCAGGCACACGCCGACGTGCTCGGGGTCGATGCGCCGGTCGTCCGGCAGGTCGGGGCGCGTCCGCTCCGCGAGCCAGGCCACGACGTCGTCGACCGTGTCGAGCACGCAGCCCGGCTCGGGCTCGACGGCGACGCGCACGACGCGGCCCGTGCGCTCCGCGATCTCCCGCAGGCCGGCGGAGAGCTCCGCGAACGCGCGGGTCGCCGCCGCGTCGTCGGCCTCCGTCCACGGCTCGCGCCACCCCAGAGGGAGCGTCGAGATCGATCCCGCTGTGCCGTCGGAGCCGTCCGGCAGCAGGTCGGCGAGGACCTCCGCGCACTCGAGCGTGTAGGCGAGCCGCTCCGGGTCCGCCCACGTCGGCGTGTACACGTCGAGCTTGACGACCTCGGAGTGGAAGCCGCCGTACGGGAACGCGTTGAGCGTGTGGACCCGGAGCCGGTGCTCGGCGAGCGCCGCGCGCAGCCGGTCGCGGTCGGCCGCCGACCCGGCGAGGCGGTGGGCGAGCGCGGCGGGCATCCACAGCCCGACGCCGAGCACGTCGAGGCCGGCCGCCTCGCGCACGGGCGCGGCGTAGCGCGCGAGCTGGTCGAGCACGCCGTCGAGGTCCTCGGCGGGATGGACGTTGGTGCAGTAGGACAGCAGCACGGTGGGGGCTCCGATGCGGTCGTCGGTCGGGGTCGCTGCGCGGGACGGGTCAGGCGCGCACGCCGCGCAGGACGGACGAGCCCTCGAACTCCACGCCCGGCGTCGGCAGGTCGCCCTCGACGAACCCCGGCACCGGGTCGAGCACGAGGTTGCCCGACTGCCCGTAGAACTCGACGGGGTTGCGCCACAGGACCTGGTCGACGTCGTCCTCGGAGAACCCGGCGGCGAGCATCGCCTTCCCGGTCTTGAGCGTCTTCAGCGGGTCGGAGCGTCCCCAGTCGGCCGCGGAGTTGACGATCATGCGCTCCGTGCCGTGCTCGGCGAGGATCGCCACCATGCGGTCCTCGTCCATCTTCGTGTCCGGGTAGATCGAGAACCCGGCCCACGCCCCGGCCTCGAGCACGAGCGCGACGTTCGTCTCGTTGAGGTGGTCGACGAGTACGTGCTCCGAGGGGACGCCGGACTCGCGCACGACGTCGAGCGTGCGGCGCGTGCCCGCGAGCTTGTCGCGGTGCGGCGTGTGCACGAGCACGGGCAGCTCGGCGTCGAGCGCCATCTGGAGCTGCCGGGAGAACACCTCGTCCTCCTCGGGCGTCATCGAGTCGTAGCCGACCTCGCCGACCGCGACGACGCCGTCCTTGAGCAGGTACCGCGGGATCTCGTCCAGCACCTCGCGGCAGCGCGCGTCGTTCGCCTCCTTGGGGTTCAGGGCGATCGTCGCGTGGTGGCGGATGCCGAACTGCGCCGCGCGGAACCGCTCCCAGCCGAGGAGGGAGTCGAAGTAGTCGAGGAACGAGCCGACGTTCGTGCGCGGCTGCCCGAGCCAGAACGCGGGCTCCACGAGGGCGCGCACGCCGGCGGCGTAGAGCGCCTCGTAGTCGTCCGTCGTACGGCTGGTCATGTGGATGTGGGGGTCGAAGATGCGCATCAGGCGCTCCTTCCGGTGCTGGTCGGCGAGTCGTCGGAGGCGTCCGCCGCCGAGGGGGGACCGGTCACGACGTCGGGCGCGAGCCGCGCGACGTCGTCGGGCACGACGCGACCGGCCGCGCGGCGCTCGGCGGCGAAGTCGCGGGCCATGCGCGCGAGCTCGGCGTCGGTGCGGTCGTCGAGGCCGGCGACGGCGTCCAGGCTGACGCCCATGAACACGAGCTTGAGCACGGCGTGCCGCCACGCGTGCGGGTCGAGGTGCGCGGCGGCGAACGGGCCGACGGCCGCGGCGACGAGGCTCTGGTCGTTGGTCCGCAGCGCGTCGGCCGCGAGCTCGGTCCCCACGGCCACCACCTCGGGCGCGAGCGCGTCGCGTGCGGCGAGGGCGTCCAGGCCACGCAGCACGCCGCGCCGCTCGGCCGTGTCGCCGTGCTGGTACAGGTCCGCGAGGCGCGCCGCGAGCGCCGCTCCGCCGCCCGGACCCAGCGCGTCGGCGAGCGCGACCACGAGCGCCGCGCGCGCGGCGTCGTCGTGGGTGCCGTGGACCACGCCCGCGGGGTCCTCCTCGGGGCGTCGCGGCGCCCGGCCGACCTTGCGGCCCGCGAGCGCGAACACGCGGTCGGCGACGCCCGGGTCCTGCGTGACGGCGACGAGCTGCTCGGCGAGCCAGCGGGCGCCGGCGTTGGCGGCACCGGGTCCGGTCGGGTCCTCGGTCATGACACCTCCAGGTCGTGCTGCGGGGCGACGTCGGCCCACGCCGCCTGCAGCGCTGTCATGCTGCGTCGGGCGAGGCCGGGCGCGTCGTAGGAGTGGCGCGGGAGCTCGACGGCGGCGACCGCCGTGTACCCCACGTCGGCGAGCGTGGTGAGCACGAGCGGCAGGTCGATCTCACCCTCGCCGAACGGCCGGTGCTCGTGGTGGGTGGAGGGCATGTCGTCGAGCTGGACGTTCGCGAGGTGCGGCGCGGCCGCGCGCAGGGCGCCCACGACGCCGTCGGGCTCGACGACGAGGCAGTGCCCGACGTCGACCGTGACGCCCAGCGCGTCGGGCGCGCCGAGCTCCTCGTGCAGCCGCAGCGCGTCGCCGACGGTCTCGACGAGCATGCCGGGCTCCGGCTCGAGCGAGAGCCGGACCCCGCGGGCGCGGGCGTGCTCGACGAGCGCGGGGACCCGGTCGCGCAGGCGCGCCCAGCCGTCCGCGGGCGTCGCGTCGTCGGGCAGGACGCCGGAGAAGAACGAGACGCACTCCGCGTCGAGACGGGCGGCGATCTCGACCGCGCGCTCGAGGAAGCGCAGCCGGGGCTCGGCCTCGGCGTCGACGAGCGTCGGCCGGTGCTTGCGGTACGGGTCGAGGAGGAACCGCGTGCCCGTCTCGACCACGACGCGCATCCCCGCACCGCCGCCCGACCGCGCGAGGCGCCCCCGCAGGGCCTCGACGTGCTCGTCCCAGCCGGGCGCGAACGGGTCGAGGTGCGGGAAGCCGAGCGTCAGCGCGACGGCGCCGTAGCCCTCGTGCTCGAGCACGTCGAGCGTGACGTCGAGCGGGTGGTCCGTGAAGCCGTTGGTCCCGTACCCGAGGGCGAACGGCGGCGTCGTCCCGGTGCCGGCGCGCGCGCCGGCCTCGCCGCTCACGTCTCGCTCATCTCGGTCCGGCCCGGGCGGCGCCCGGCGCGACGCAGGAGACGGCCGGCGACCTCGACGCCCGCGAGCACGGCGGTCGACGCGAGGCTCCCGCCGCGCGCGGCCCAGGCGGCCTGGAGCGGCACCATCGCGTGGATGCCGGCCCGCGTCGCCGTGCGCGCGTTGCCCGCCGAGGGCGCGATCGCGGCCTCCGCCTGCCGGGGCAGGCACGTCGCCACGTAGGCACCGGCCGCGGCGACGGACGCGAGCCGCGCCACGACCGTTCGAGCGGCGGGGCGGGGCGCGGGGCGCCCGACGGCACCGGCGACCACCGCGCCCGCGACGACGACCGTCCCGCCCGCCACGCACGTGGCGACGGGCGACGTCGTGCCGTGCACCTCGCCGCGCGAGAGCACGGTGACGCCCGCGGTGTGCGCGGCGAGCGCCGCCGCGGAGGGCAGGGCGGCGCGCACGTCGCCCCCGGCCGCCCCGAGCAGCACGTCGAGGCCGCGGCACGCGGCCATGACGACCGGGCCGACGACGTGCTCCTTGGCGACCGTGTCGTACGTCCACACGCACGCGGCGAGCGGCACCGCGACGGCGAGGGCCGGACGCCCTCCCCCGGCCGCGGCCAGGCCCGCGCCCGCGAGCGTGAGCCCGGTCGCGACGCCGAGCGCGCGCTGCGGCGAGACGCGTCCCGACGGGATGGGTCGCTCGGGCCGCTCGATCGCGTCCAGGCGCCGGTCCGCGTAGTCGTTGAGCGCCATCCCGCCCGCGTACAGGCACGCGGACGCGAGCGGCAGCAGCGCGCGCCGCGGCGTGAACCGGTGGCCGGCGGCCGCCGCCCCCGCGAGCGTGTCGCCGACGACGGACAGGACCGCCGGGGCGCGGACGAGGTCGAGGTGGTCGCGCAGGGTGGGGCGTGCGGGCACGGTCACTCCGCCGCGCGGGCGGACGGGTCCGTCGCCGCGGCGACGCGCGCCGACGCCTCGCGCACCCAGTCCGCGAGCGCGAGCGTCTGGGACGCGACGTCGTGCACGTCGCTGCCCCACGGGTCCTTGAAGAAGAAGCCGAGCTGCGGGACGGGACCGCCGTAGCCGGCGGCGTCCGCGAGCGCGAGCAGGCGGCCCAGGTCGAGGACGAGCGGTGCGGCGAGCATCGAGTCGTACGCCGACCAGGTGGTCTGGAGCGTCAGCCGCGACCCGAGGAAGCCCTGGACGTGCACGTGGTCCCACGCGACCTTGATGTCGCCGAGGTCGGGGACGTTGTCGATGTGCAGCGGGGTCACGTCGCTGCCCGTGAGGTCGTGCAGCCCGCGCGTCTTCGACGCGAGCTTGCTGCGCACGGCCTCGGGGTCGGCGAGCGTGGCGCCGTCACCGCCGCCGAGGAGGTTCGTGCCCGCCCAGGACAGCACGCGCAGGCCGCGCGCGGCGAAGGCGGGTGCGAGCACGGTGCGCAGCCACGTCTGACCGGTCTTGCCGTCCTGGCCGGCGACCGGGACGCCGCGCTCGGTCGCGAGGTCGACGAGGACGGGCAGGTACATGCTGGCCGACGGCGTGAAGCCGGCGTACGGCGCTCCGGCGAGCAGCGCCGCGTACGCCGTGACGGAGCTGGGCGGCAGGACCGCGCGCGCAGGGTCGGCGAGCGCGGCCTCGAGCAGCGCGCGGTCGGTGAACTCCGGTGCGGGCTCCGGCAGGGGCTCGGTCGACGCGAGGTCGACGACGACGACCCGGGCGAGCCCGTGGCGGTCGCGGAACTCCGTGATGTCCCGGGCGAGGCGCTCCGCGGCGGCCTGCTGGGACTCGCCGCCCTCGCCCCGGGCGGCCGCGGCGGCGTCGTAGCCGCGGCGGACGTCGGCGTCCGCCTGCTCGAGCGCGGCGTGCGCGACGGCGAGCAGGTGCGGGGCGATCATGCCTGCCTCGACGAGCAGCTCGGCGCGCTTGACCATCGACACGTCGGTGACGTCGTGACCGCCCACGACGAGGTCCGCGAACGCCGGGAGGGGCGCGGAGGCGAAGGCGTCCTGAGCGGTGACGCACCCCGTCGCGTCGGCGTGGCCCTGCGCGATCGCGGCCAGCCCGAGCGTCGCGGTGGTCGCGACCGAGCCGCGGGCTCCGACCAGCCAGAGGCCGGTCCGTGCAGAGGCGTTGTGGTGCATCGTTGCTCCCCGTCCCGTCGGCGAGCCGGAGCGCGCCGAGTGTCGCGACGATGGCCTCGGTGCCACCGCCCGGCCGGCGTCACGGGACACGATCACGTGCCCGGGGCGACGGCCTGCTGCGACCCTAACCACACTTCTGACGGCGGTCAATCAAAAGCAGCACGGGTAGGCACGGGCCCGTTCGACCAGCACGGCAAAAGCGCTCGTCAGCCCGCGAGGTCGCGCTCGAGGACGCGTCTGAGAGCCTCCCACCCCACGTACGACCACGCGACCGCCGAGCCGTCGTGCGCACGCGAGGGGACCTGCGCGACCAGCCCGAACCCCGCGTCCCGCCAGTCGAGGTCCGCGCGGCGTTGACGCGACACCCGCCACGTGAGGGGCCGGGGGGCGTCGTCGGGGTCCGGCCCCGGTTCGAGCACCGGACCGAGGTCCTCCAGCTCCCGGCCCGGCGGGATCCCGTCGCCGCTCCATCCAAGCCGCTCGACGACCGGCGCGGCACCGACGCGGTGGTCGTCCACCCGCAGCACCCGCAGCAGCGCGACGCGGCCGGACGGGCCGGCGAGGCCCAGCACGTCCCCCGGCCGCAGGTCGGTCACGTGCCGCCACCGACGGCGCACGGCGCGGCGCGGCGCCGCAGGACCGGTGAGCTGTTCCCGCAGCCTCGCCAGCGCCTCGCGGCGCTCGTCGAGCCGTCGCGGGCCCGCCTCCTCCCACGGCTCGAGACCGAAGCCCTGGTCGAGGACCCCGAGCGCCTTCGCCCGCACGTCGTCGTCCAGCCGCCCGAGCTCGTGCTGCGCAGCGGCGAGCGCGAGCCACAGGAGGTGCTCCTCGTCGCCGAGGACGTCCCTCCACGTCTCGACCACCCGCCTCGTCGCCTCGTCGTCGGGGACCCCGTCCTCGACGTGCGCGCGGTAGTCGCCACGCACGTCCGCCGCCGTGTCGTCCGAGAAGATGCCTGGTCCCCACGTGCCCACGGCGCCGAGGATCCCACAGCACGTCAGCCGGCGGGGACCGAGAAGTCCAGCCGGTCGTCGGCGACGGCAAGCACCGACCACGTCCCGCCGTCGGCGTCCGTCAGCTCGTACGCCGGGACCAGGACCGCGGCGCCGTCGGGCTGGTGCTGCACGCCGTGACCCAGCCGGGCGCTAGTGATCGTCACCTCCGTGACGGGCCACGCGATCGCGCTGCCCTCCGGGACGGTCGGCGGCACGGTCGGCGCGACCGGGTCCTCCGGTGCGGGGAGGATCTCGGGCACGGCCTGCGCGTCGAGGGCGTCCCGGGCGAGCGCGACCGGTCCGCCGCCGGAGAACCGGGGGTCGTCGAGGCGCTCGACCGCCTCGGCGGGGCTCACGACGTCGTACGTGCCGAGCGGCACGCGCGGCGCGAGCGACCCGTACAGGGAGGCGAGCCCGGCACCGGAGAACGTCGCGCTCCAGGACGCACCGGTGCGCTGTCCCTCGACCACCTCGTACGCGGTCACCGTCGTGGCGCGCGGTGCCGCCTGGTCGGCGGTGAGGTCCTCGGCCACGTACTCGAACGCCTCGGTGTCGAGGCCGAGGGAGCCCATGACGTCGCGCAGCTGCGCGACGGCCGCGTCGCGGCTCGGCGGGACCCCGTGGTCGGCCTCGGCGCACGCGCCCGGCTCCACGGGCGCGACGTCGGCGCTGCCGCCCCCGCTCGACGACGTCGCGTCGTCGGGCGCGGGCTCCACGACGACGCAGCCCCACGGGTCCTTCGCGGGGTCGACGAACGACACGCTCGCGAGCCCGTCGGGCTGGAGCGAGACCGTCGGCCCCGTCCCGTCGCGCTCCCCGACGACGTACGAGCCGTACTCCTCGCGCACGTCGCCGCCCACGCCGAGGACGTCGGCGACGCGGCGCGCCGTCTGCGACGAGAAGACGCCCGCGGCGTCGTACGCCCAGGCCTCGGCCGAGCCGCCCGCCTCGGAGAGCCCTTCCTGGCGGAAGACGGTGCGCGCCGCCCCGTACCCCGGGTGGATCATCTCGGTGGTGACGCGGGGCCCGACGGCACCGACCTCGGGGAGGCTGCCGACCGCGGTGGACTCCTCCTGCGTCGCGACGTCGCCCTGCGTCGTCGCGCCCAGCTCGATCGGTGCGAGCGCGGTCGTCGCCGCGACGGTCCCGCCGCCGCCCGAGCCGCCCTCCGCACCGAGCGCGTAGCCGCCCGCGCCCACGACCAGGGCACCGGCGACCGCCGCGGCGACCTGCAGCGGCACCCGGCGACGGCGGTCGCGGCGCGCGGCCAGCTCGTCGGGGACGCGCGGGAGCGCGGCCGCGGCCGCCGCCCCGCCGAACGCCTCGGGTGCCCGATCGCGCACGGCCGCGCGGATCGCCTCCACGTCGGCCGTGTCGTCGTGCGCGGGGTCCGCGGCGCGCAGCCGCTCCAGCGCCGGGTCGGTCCGGTCGCCGGCGGCGTCCGGGCCGGGGAGCTCGTCGGGCGTGTGCGTGGTCATGGCGACCTCCAGGTGCTGCGGGGACGGGGTCCGGCGCGTGGCGCCGCCCCTGTCGAGGATGTGTCGTCAGGCGCCGGCGTCTTGCGCCGCCGCCCGGTCGCGCGTGGCGTCGGAGGCGTCCTCGGACCAGGCCGCGCGCAACCGGGCGCGGGCCCGCGACAGCGCGGCATCGGCCCCACCGCGGGAGACGCCGAGCACCACCGCGAGCTCCTCGCCGCCGAGCCCCTCCCAGGCGTGCAGGAGGAGGATGCGCCGGTCGCGCGCCGAGAGGGTCGCGAGCGCCCGGCGGACCTCGTCGTCCTGCACCACCACGTGCTCGACGTCGGCACCGGTGTCCGCCTCGTCGGGCACCGTGGCGACCGGGACCGGCCGCGCCTTGCGGCCGTGGTTCGCGAGCAGGAAGCCGGCGGTGCGGTACAGCCACGGGAGCTCGGCACCCTCCGGGACGTCGGCGCGGCGGCGCCAGGCGGTGGTCAGCACCTCCGCCGTCAGGTCCTCCGCGTCGGGGGCCACCGCACCCCGGCCGCTCGGCAGACGGCGCCGGAAGTAGCGGTGGAGCGCCGACGCGTGCGCGTCGAACAGCGCGGCGAACCAGGCGTCGTCGCGGACGGGCGCGCCAGCCGGCGGGTCGGGCGTCTCGTCGTTCGTCACGGCGGCTCCTCGGCGGTCGTCCTCGTCGGCCGCCCCGGTCGGCGGGCGGGTGTCCTCACCCGCGATGTGTCGCCGGGCACCCGGATCTTGCACGGCGGGAGGCGCACGCCGGTCCGGCGCGTTCCCGGTACCCGAGGATCACCCGGCCCGGCCACGATCGTCCCACCTCCCGGCGCCTACGCTGTGGCCCATGGACGCGAGCCAGCAGGACGTCCGGGGCACGGAGCGGCACGCCCGGGCACCCCGACGTCGCCGGGCCCGGTGGGCCGGCTGGGCGGTGCTCGCCGTGCTCGTGCTCGCGCTCGTCGCCGTCGGGCTGCTCGTGCGGGACGCCCTCACCGCCCGCGACGCGCTGACGCGGGCGATGGACGAGGTGCCGGCGGCCGAGGAGGCGCTGCGCTCGGGCGACCTGGAGGCGGCCGAGGCGACGCTCGCGCACGTGCAGCCGCTCACGGCCACCGCGCGCGCGAGCACCGACGGCCCGCTGTGGTCGCTCGCGGCCCGCCTGCCGCTCGTCGGGCAGGACGTCCGGGCGTTCTCGGCCGCGGCCGCGACCGTGGACGACCTCGCGGCGACGGTCCTGCCGTCGCTGACCGACGTGCTGGGCGTCGTCGACGGCGACGCGGTCGCCGTGACCGCCGGGAGCGTCGACCTCGCCCCGCTCGAGCAGGCCGCACCCCTGACGGCGCGCGCCGCGGCCACGTTCGACGCGATCGACGCGCGCCACGCGGCCGTGGACCGCGCCGCGCTGCACGCGGAGATCGCCGAGCCGTACGACCGGCTCGTCGCCGCGACGGACGAGCTGCGCCCGCTCGTGCGGACGGCCGAGCGCGTGACGGCCGTCGGGCCGGCGATGCTGGGTGCCGAAGGCCCGCGGCGCTACCTCGTGCTCGCCCTCAACAGCGCAGAGCTGCGCGCGACCGGCGGCATCCCCGGCGCGCTCGCCGTCGTGACGGTCGACGACGGCCGGGTCACGCTCGAGCGCCAGGCCGCGACCGCGGACGTCCCGCCCTTCGACGCACCCGTGCTGCCGCTCGACCCCGGGTCCGAGCAGCTCTTCTCCGACCGGCTCGGGCGCTTCGTGCAGGACACGACACTGACGCCCGACTTCCCCACCACCGCCTCGCTCGCCGCGGCGATGTGGGAGCAGGCCCAGGGAGAGACCGTCGACGGGGTCGTGGCGACCGACCCGGTCGCGCTGTCCTACCTGCTCGAGGCCACCGGACCGCTCGACGTCGACGGCACGACCGTGGAGGCGGGGAACGTCGTGCAGGTGCTCCTCGCCGACGCGTACGCACGCCTCGAGGACGGCGAGCAGACGGACGCGTTCTTCGCCTCCGTCGCCGCGACGGTCCTCGGCACGGTCCTCGCGGGCGGCGCCGACCCGGCCACCGCGACGGACGTGCTCGACCGCGCCGCGTCCGAGCACCGGCTCCTGCTGTGGTCGGCGCACGCCGACGAGCAGGAGCACCTGGCGGGCACCGTCGTCGCGGGCGACATCGACACGGCCGAGCGCGCCGCAGGGTCGGTCGGGGTGTTCTACAACGACGCCACCGGCGGCAAGATGAGCTACTTCCTCGACTCGGCCGTCGAGCTCACGACGAGCTCCTGCACCGTCGACGGCCGCCTCGACACGTTCGCCGTCCGGCTCTCGTCCACGGCACCCGCGGACGCCGCGACCTCCCTGCCCTGGTACGTCACCGGCGGCGGCATCGCGGGCGTGGAGCCCGGCGTCACGCGCACGTTCGTCGTCCTGTACCCGCCGCGCGGCGGGCGCGTGACGGACGTGCGCCTCGACGACGGCTCCGTCTCGGGGCAGGCGGGCACCGTCGCGGGGCGGTCGGCGCTGTCGGTCGTGGTCGACCTCGCCCCCGGGCAGGCGGCCACGCTGACGTTCTCCGCCGAGAGCCCCGGGGACGACGCGTCCGGAGAGTCCGCCGTCGGCGCGACGCCGGGGCGGCTCGACGTCTGGTCCACGCCGACGGCACGCGCGCCCGGGCTCCGGACGGTCGACGTCCCGACCTGCGGGTGAGGGCCACCGCCTGACCAGCGGGTGAACTCTCGTCACGGATCGATAACGATCGACCACGGCCATTCCTTTTCACCCGGACGAGCGTCCAACTCTTTCTCGGACATCACTACTGTGGGGCGCATCCGGACCGCCACGGCGGACCGATCTCCGAGCGAGGAACCCGGTGCGGCCCTCCTCGAACCCGCAGACGTCACCACCGAGACGAGGACGACCCATGAGCACCCCCAGGAGCCGCCGCGTCACCCGGGCGCTCGCCGTCACCGCGGTCGCCGGCACCGCCGCCCTGCTGACTGCGCCGGCGGCGCCCGCGGCATCCGGCGGTGACACGTACGTCCCCGAACCGACCATGGAGATCACCGTCCACGCACCGGTGTGCGACGGCGACGTGCCCTACCTCGACTACGCCGTCGAGCTCGCCGGCGGCGACTCCAGCACCGTCACGATCACGTGGCTCAACCCGGGTGGGGACGACGTCGTGCAGGCCGACCTCCCGCTGACCGGCCGTGTCCCGTGGCCCGGCGCCGTCGTCGGCGACGACGGCCGCGGCGCCGACTGGCCGGGCTGGCGGCTCGAGGACGGCGAGTGGGTCCAGGGCGACGAGTACGACTGGGTGCGCCCCTCGGTCGACGTGCTGTTCGAGGCCAACCCCGAGGCGATGGTCACGGTGGACTACCCGCCGTCGTCGCCGGACTGCGCGACGAACCCCCCGGGCGAGGGCGAGCCCACGCCGTCCGCGAGCCAGGTCGCGAACCCCGTGAGCTCCGCGCCGCAGGACGAGAGCCTCGCGTCGACCGGTGCGACGGTGGGCCTGTACGCGGCCGTCGCGGCGGGCCTCGCCGCCGTCGGCGCCGCCGTCCTGCTCCTCACGCGGCGCGCACGCCGGGGCTGACCGCCCGGCGCCGTCAGCCCGTCGGTGTCTGCTGGTAGTGCGCGAGGCGCAGGTCGCCGTCGACCCGCCGGTAGACGCTCGTCATGAGCGCGTCGAACGGCGGGTCGTCACCCCGCACCGACGACGCCCGGTAGACGAGCGCCGCGCAGTCCTCGCCGACCCGCACGACGCGCGCCTCGGTGATCTCGTACGAGTCCCACGGGGGCGCCTCGTCGAGCGAGGCGGCGATCGTGCGCCGGTCGAGGACCATGCCGCCCGCGACGACCATCAGGGCGTCGGGCGTCATGATCGAGCCGTAGAACGTGCCGCCACGTGACGTGCACAGCGCGCTCCAGCCGTCGTGCTCGACGGCGAGCATCTCCTCGAGCGTGAGGTCCGTCATGGCCCTCACCCTACGGACGCGCACCCGCCGGCGCAGGGCGAGCCGTGGCGGCCTCAGGCCTCGAGCAGCAGCGTGACGGGGCCGTCGTTGAGGAGCTCGACGCGCATGTGCGCGCCGAACCGGCCGGTCGCCACCTCGACGCCCCGGGACCGCAGCCGCTCGACGACGGCGTCGACGAGCGGTTCCGCGACGTGCCCGGGGGCGGCGCCGTTCCACGACGGGCGCCGACCCTTGCGCGTGTCCGCGTAGAGCGTGAACTGGCTGACGACGAGCACGGGCGCGCCCTCGTCCAGCACCGAGCGCTCCCCGTCCAGGATGCGCAGCTCGGCGATCTTGCGCGCGATCGTCTCGGCCTGGGCGTCGCCGTCGTCGTGGGTGACGCCGACGAGCGCGAGCAGGCCCGGGCGGTCGACGGACCCGACGACCTCGGCCTCACCGTCCGCGCCGACGACGGTCACGCTCGCGTGCGCGACGCGCTGGACGACGGCCCTCATGCGCTCACCCCGACGGCCAGCGCGGACACCGGGCGGACCGCGCCGACCGGCCGTCCGCCCCCGAGCACGGGGACGTCGCCGAGCGCGTGGAGCGCCGCGCCGTCGGCTCCCGGGACGTCACCGGCGCCCAGGCGGTGCAGCGCCGCGGCCAGCACCGCGGGCCGGGGGCGCGACGCGCCGTCGAGCACCTTGAACGCCAGCGCGCTGCCGTCCGGCAGCCCGGCGCCGTAGACGCCGTCGGCGCCGTCCTTCGCCACGAGCCCGGGCACGGCCCGCATCGCGCGCGTCGCGTCGCGCCCCGTGCCGCCGACCATGTCGGGGAAGGCGGCCATCGCCCCGGCCACGGCCGCCTCCGGTGATCCCGGCTCCCGGCCGGGCGCCGCGGCGAGACGACCGAACGCGCGCGCGAGGCCGCGCAGCGACGTCGAGAACAACGGTGCCCCGCACCCGTCGACCGTCACGTGCTCGACCGGCACCCCGGTGAGCTCGGCGACGGTCGCTCGGACGGCGACCTGCAGCGGGTGGTCGAGGTCGAGGTAGGTGGTCGTGTCCCACCCGGCCGCGACGCACGTCGCGAGCATCGCCGCGTGCTTGCCGGAGCAGTTCTGGGCGAGCGGCGCGGGACCACCGTGCTCGCGCTGCCACGCGAGAGCGGCGGGCGGGTGCAGCGGAAGGTCGGGCGTGCTGCGCAGCGCCGCGGCATCGAGCCCCGCCCCCGCGAGGATCTCCCGCACGCCCGCGAGGTGCTCCGGTTCGCCGTTGTGGCTCGCCGTGGCGAGCGCGAGCAGCCGCGGCGGCAGCGCGAGCCCGTGCCGGAGCATCGCCACGGCCTGGAACGGCTTGACGCTGGACCGCGGCCAGATCACCGCGTCCGCGTCGCCGAGCAGCAGCGCGGCCCCCGCCGGCGCGGACGGCCCGGCGTCCAGCACGAGGTGGCCGAGGTGCACCGACTCCACGAGGTCACCGCGCACCACCTCCGCGAGCGGCACGGCGCCACCCGCCACCGTGCCGGCCGGCGCGATCACGACGTCCCGCGCCGCCCGACCACCCGCCGGGCTCACCAACCGCCCGGGCGGCCGCCGCCCGTGCCGCCACCACGACGCCCGTTGCCGTACGGCTGCAGACGCGGGCGCACGTCGACGAGGTAGACGATGGCGGCCACGACGGCGATGAGGCCGAGGAACCCCAGGTTCGGGCCGCCGAGCGGCAGCGACAGGAACCCGAGCACCGCCGCGGCGCCCAGGATCGCGAGCCAGATCGGCTTCGAGAGCTTGCCCTCCGCGGTGAAGGCGCTCGCCGGGCGCCGGGCCGCGTCGACCAGGGCGAACAGCTGGACGCCGAACACCACGAGGGTGAGCAGCAGGTAGATGATCCACTGGAGGGACCCGACGATTCCGTACACGACGACGAGCCTACGGTCTCGCGGTCCGCTCCGGCACCAGCCCGCGCGCCCCGACGGTCACGGCACCACCCGCAGACCGTGCTCACGGGCGCCCGTGGCCACGACCGGGTCCCAGGCGGCGACGAGCGTGTCGTCGTGCGCGACGGCGAGCGCGCTCGCGACGTGCACCGCGTCGTTGCTGCGCAGCACCGCCGGCTCGCCCGCCCCGTCCGGCGACCTCGTCGCCCCGAGGAGCGCGGAGGCCTGTGCCGCCACCTGGCTCGTGACCTCGACCACGTGCAGCGCCGGCCACAGCGACTCCCAGGTGCCGAGGGCCTCCGCGTGCTCGGCGGCGTCCAGCACCTGCGCCCGCAGGCCCGCGGCGAGGGCCGCGCGCAGCTCGGTGTCGGACAGGCGGCTGGTCACCACGACGTCCGCCCGGTTCCACAGGCGGCTCGCGAGCAGCGTCCCGGGCTCGGGGACGCACAGCTTCACGAGCGCGCTGGCGTCGAAGTACACGAGGGCCACCCGAGCCCCCTCAGCGGCGGATGCGCCGCACGAGCGCGGCGACGCCGGACCGGTTCGCGCGCACCGGCGCGCCGCCGACCGCCCGCTCGGGCACGTCCGCGGGTGTGGCGGCACCGGTGTGCTGCGGTCGCTCCGTCGAGGGCGGCGTGAGCAGCCCGTCGCGCGTCAGCTCGGTCACGAGGTCGGCCGTCGCGATGCCGGTGAGCCGGGCCACCGGCACCCCGCGCTCGGTGACCACGACCTCCTCACCCGCCCTGGCCCGCTCGATCCACGACCTGAGCTCTGCGCGCAGCGCGCTGACGGGGACCTCCATGACCGAACCGTACCGGCCCGGCGGGGCGAGCGGCGGGCTAGAGCTCGGGCAGCGCCGCACGCGCCTCTGCGGGGGTCGCGCCCGTCGCCTCCAGCACGTCGACGAGCGGTGACCGCACGAGCATGACGAGCGACTGCACCTGCCAGTCCCCGGACCCCACGACGTGCGGGTCCGCGGTGCGCGCGGCTTCCACGAGCACCTCTCGCGCGACCGCCGGGTCGCGCCCCGCACCGATCGCCTCCGCGAGCACGCGCGTGCCCGCGGCGAACCGGCTGACGAGGTCGGCGACGGGCTCCAGGTCGCGCTCGTCCACGCCACCCGCGACGGGCAGCGCGCGACGGGCGAGCACGCGCACGCTGCGCATCGCCCGGTCCACCAGCACCGACTGCCGTTCGAGGTCGCCGAGGTCGTCGCGGTGCCGGCGCCCGGCCGCGGTCACGCGGGCGAGCTCGCGCGCGGACGACGCCGCCGCCTGCCAGTCCTCGATCGCCCCCTCCGAGGCGCGTCCCGTGACGAGCGCCGCCTCGAGATCGGCGCGGTCGCGGGTGCGCAGACCGCGGTCGAGGGTCTCGAGCACCCGGGCGAGCTCCGTCGTCGCCTCCGCGCCCAGGTGCCTCGGCCGACGTCGCGGGTCGCCGGGCGTGAGCACCGCGACCGCGAGCGCGACGGCACCGCCGACGAGCGCGTCCGTCCACCGGCCGAGCGGCCCGCCGGCCTGCGCCGCGGGGAGCGCGACGATGACGACCGCCTGCACGCCGGCCTGGGTGGTGAGCATCGCGCCCCGGTCGATGAACCGCGCCAGGAGCGCGGAGACGGTGAGCACGACGGCCACCTGCCACCAGCCGGACCCGATGACGTGGACGACGACGTCCCCCAGCCCGACCCCGACCGCCACCCCGACCGCGACCTCGAGCACCCGGCGCAGCTGCCGGTCCTGGCTGAATCCGAGGCAGATCCAGGCGGAGATCGGCGCGAAGAAGGGCGCCGCGTGACCGAGGCCGTAGCGGGCGATGCCGAAGGCGACCCCCGCGGCCGCGGCGGCCTGGACGATCGGCCAGAACGCGACCCGGACGCGCGACGCGCCCTGGCGCACACGTGCGCGCAGCAGCAGGCGGCGCCAGGCCGTGCGCGCGAGGTCGACCGCGCCGGACCCGTCGCCCGTCGCCCCGCGGCCGGCGGTCACAGCATGCTCGACGGCGCGCCCTCGCCCCGCGGCGTCAGCCCCCGGGCGACGGGGCCGCGCGCGGCGGGGCGGTCGACGGAGACGCCCTCCCCCGGGACGACGGTCTCCTGGCCCGCCGTGATCGCACCGCCCTCGCAGTCGACGAGCAGGACGGCGTCCGCGGGGACGCTGCGCTTGACCACGGCGAGCGCGACGGGACCCAGCTCGTGGTGCCGCCCGACCGACGTCACGGCGCCCACGGCACGTCCGTCGAGCGTGACCTCGGCGCCGGGCAGCGGCAGCAGGTGCCCCGAGCCGTCGAGGTGCAGCATGACGAGGCGGCGCGGCGGGCGGCCCAGGTTGTGCACGCGCGCGATCGTCTCCTGACCGCGGTAGCAGCCCTTGTGCAGGTGCACGGCCGTGCGCAGCCAGTCGGTCTCGTGCGGGATGGACCGGTGGTCCACCTCGGTGGCGAGCCGGGGGCGCCACGCCTCGACGCGCAGGGCCTCGCTCGCCCACGTGCCGGCGAGCCGCCAGCCCGCCGCCTCGCGCGCGGCGACGGCGTCGGCCAGCTCGTCGCGGGGCACGAGCACGAGCCGCCACGGGCGCTCGCGCCCGGGGTGCTCGTCCTCCGGCGGGCCGTACCGCGTGCCGCCCGCGGCCACCCGGGGCCACGGGTCTCGCCACGTGACGGGCTCGCCCTCGACGCCCTCCGCGTCGAGGGGCTCGCCGAGCGCGGCGTACTCGGCGCTGACGTCGGCGATCTCGACGCGCAGCATGAACTTCATGCGGTCGAGCCACGCCGCGAGGTCGGCGGCGTGGGAGCCCTCCGTGACGAGCCACGTCGCCTCGCCGTCGTCGACGACGGCGGCGGCGTGCTCGACGTGGCCGTGCGGGGACAGGACGAGGAGCTCCGTCGAGGTGCGCGGCGCCAGGCCGGTGAGGTCCTGCGACGTGATGGAGTTCAGCCAGCCGAGCCGGTCCGGCCCCGTCACGCGGACGACGCCGAGGTGCGACTGGTCGACGACGGCGCCGCCGGTCTGGAGGGCGCGCTGCTCCCCCACCGGGTCGCCGTAGTGCCACGCCACGCCGGCGTCGGGCCCCGACGCCTCGACGGCGCCGTGGCGGGCGAGGAGCGGGCTGGTCCGGCCGGTGGTCGTCACGGGTCCTCCTTCGTCGGTGCGGGCGTCGCGTCGGTCAGGACGCCGGGCGGCGGCTGAGCTTCGCCGACGCGTACGACTGCAACGGCTCGCCGAAGGCCGCCAATTCCCACACCCACAGCAGCTGCCCCTCGACGAGGCCGAACAGCCGCTTGGACGCCGAGATCTCCGCCGCGGTCCCCGTCCGGGCGATGAGGTCGCTCGCGAGGTCGACGCGCCCGTTGCCCACCGCGCCCAGGTACACCGACACGCGCCCTGCGGCGTCCGCGAGCAGCACCTCGAGCGGGTGCCGGTCGTCCTCCAGGCCCTCGGGGCGGTCGGTCGACACGCGCCAGTACCCGGTCTCGGTCGACCACACGGTCGCGCCCTGCGCCGCCGCGTCGAGGACGTCGGGGTCGCGCTCCGGCCACTCGCCCTCGTCGGGCACCGTCGTCGGCACCTCCGGCTCGAGCACGCGCAGCGTCGACGCGTACCGCAGGTACGGACCGCCGTCGTGGTCGAACTCGACGTCCTGGACGAACGCCGTCTCGTCGATGCCCGGGTACTTGATCACGCCCTCGCCCCGCCAGCGGCCCACGAGCCACGCGAGGGGGTACACCTCGGGCGCGAGGCCCTCCGGGAACTCGAACGGCATGGGCGGCCACCTCCGGGCGACGGGTCGGTGCAGGTGCGGGCGGCGGGACGGGCGGCGGGACGCGCTCACGAGCGGGGCGACCGGGCCGCGGCCGCGCCGGGTCGGCAGCGGGTCAGGACGCGCGGGACGTCAGCGCTGGCCCTTGTAGAGCTTGTAGACGACGTAGCCGGCGAACCACGTGATGGTGACGGTCGCCGCGAGCAGGAGGCCGAGGAAGATCAGCTCGAGGGTGTGCGGGCTCATGGGCCCGATCCTACCGGCCGGGCCGGGCCCGCCGTCGCGCCCACGCCCGGCGCTACGCTCGGCTCGTGAGCGCACCCGCAGCACGCCCCGCCCGGTCCCTCGTCGTCAAGGCGACGTCCGGCCTCGACCGCCCCGAGGCCGCGAACCAGGCCTTCACCGTCGCGGCCGCGGCCGTCGCCGCGGGCGTCGAGGTCAGCGTCTGGCTGACCGGCGAGGCGGCCTGGTTCGCGCTCCCGGGCCGCGCCGCGGAGCTCGAGCTCGAGCACGCCGCTGCCCTGCCGGACCTCCTGGAGGCGGTCCTCGCCGCCGGCACGCTCACCGTCTGCACCCAGTGCGCGGCCCGGCGCGGCATCGCCGGCGACGACGTGCTGCCCGGCGTGCGCGTCGCGGGAGCGGCCGTGTTCGTCGAGGAGTCGTTGCGGGACGGCGCCCAGGCGCTCGTGTACTGACGCCCTCACCAGCGCTCGCCGACGTCAGCCGACGATGACGCGACCGACGACGAAGATCAGCGTCCCGCCGACCGCGACGGGGAGCGCGGTCGCCGAGAAGGCGCCGAGCCGGCCGCGCAGCTCCGGGAGCCGGTCGAACAGGGCGTGCAGCGACGCGACGAGCATGCCGGCGACCACCCCCGACCACACCCCGCTCAGCAGGTCGAGCCCCGGCATCACGTAGCCGACCGCCCCGCCGGCGGCCACGGCGAGCCCCAGCGTCAGCCCGGCGTTCACCCAGCCGCCGACGGGCAGCGCGGACGCCGCGGACGCCACCGCGAGCGCGACCGCGCACGTGACGACGAGCGACGCACCCGCGTCGGTGCGCCCCGTGGCGATCCAGCCCGCGCACGACGTCGCGACGACGATGCCGCTCACCGTGCCGATCAGCGACTCGGTCAGGCGCGGACGACCGTCGCGCCGCAGCAGCTCGGCGACGAACGCGAGGACGATCGACAGGGCCAGCACCACGGGGAGGTGGCGCAGCGCGGGCTCGCCGGGCGTGGCCGCGGTCGCCGCGACGGCGCCCACGCCCGCGATGGCGATGACGATGCGCGTGCCCCCGTGCACGGGGATGTCGAGCAGCCGGGGCCAGCCCACCGCGACGGCGAGGGCGAGCGCGCCGGCGGCCACGGTGAGGGGCAGCTGGCCGAAGAACGCGGCGACGGCGACGGCCGCGGCGAGGCACGCCGTGACGACGGCCCGGGTCGAGAGGTCCACGAGCGGTCAGCACCCCGCTCGGGGGGTCGGTCGGGTCGTCGAGTCGCACAGCACGCCTCAGAGTGTCGCAGACCCGGCAGCGCGGGACGCGGCGGCGCGGGACGCGGCGGGCGTGAGACGTCGCGGTCCGTCCGGGCGCGTCGCGATACGGTAAGCCCCCACGGGCCGACGACGCGCCGCGCCGGACCGGCCGTGTCCGCCGGCCGGTCGACGTCGGACACCACGAGTGCGACGAGACGCCGGCACACCCGCGTGCCCGCGACCGCGGAAGGAGGGGCCCGGCATGGCCGACCTGCTGATCCTCACTCCCGCCACGGGCGGGTCCGTCGAGGTCCTGCCCGCGCTGGGCCTGCTGTCCCACCGCATCCGCGTGCTGCCGATGGAGCCGTCCGCGCTCGTGGACGCGCCGGACTCGGACGTGGTGCTGCTCGACGCGCGCCGCGACCTCGTCGGCGCGCGCACCACGTGCCGGCTGCTGCACGCGACCGGCCTGACGGTCCCCCTCGTCCTCGTCCTCACCGAGGGCGGCTTCACCGTCGTGACCGCGGAGTGGGGGGCGGACGACCTGCTGCTCGAGAGCGCGACCCCCGCCGAGGTCGAGGCGCGTCTGCGCCTGGTCGTGGAGCGGTCCGCGTCGGGGCCCGTCGACGACGGCCCGCAGGAGATCTCGGCGGGCGAGCTCGCGATCGACGCGAGCGGGTACACCGCACGCCTGCGCGGCCGCCCGATCGACCTGACGTACAAGGAGTTCGAGCTCCTCAAGTACCTGGTGCAGCACCCGGGGCGGGTCTTCACCCGTGCCCAGCTCCTCCAGGAGGTGTGGGGCTACGACTACTACGGCGGCACGCGCACCGTCGACGTGCACGTGCGGCGCCTGCGGGCCAAGCTCGGGCCCGAGCACGAGCAGCTGATCGGGACCGTGCGCAACGTCGGCTACCGCTTCGACCCCCCGAAGGACCGGCGCGGCGCCGTCGGCGGCACGGCGGACGACGTCGGCGAGGCCACCGAGGACGCCGGCGCGCGGCCCTCCGAGGGCACTCCCGGACCCGCCCGGCCCGGTGACGGCGCCTCCGGCGACCCGGTGGGTTCCGCGCGGTGACGGCCGATCTCTCCGACTTCACCTCGGCGCTGCCGGACGGCCCCTGGCGCCACGAGCTCGTCCCCGCCAACGGCGCCCGGTTCCACGTCGCGCTCGCCGGCCCGGCCGACCGCGGCGTCCGCGACCCCGGACCACCCCTCGTGGTGCTGCTGCACTCGTTCCCGCAGTTCTGGTGGGCCTGGCGCCACCAGATCGAGCCCCTCGCGGCGGCGGGCTACCGGGTCGCCGCCATGGACGTGCGCGGGGTCGGCGCGTCCGACAAGCCACCGATCGGCTACGACGCCCCCACGCGCACGCGGGACGTCGCCGGGGTCGTCCGCTCGCTCGGGGCGAGCCGCGCCGTCGTCGTGGGGCACGGCACCGGCGGCACCCTCGCCTGGGCGATGGCGGCCCTCCAGCCGGCCGTGACCGCCGGCGTCGCGGCGCTGTCCGCACCGCACCCCGCGCGCATGCACGCCCCCGCGCGGCGGCTCCTCACGCCGGTCGCGCGGCGCCACCTCGCGTTCTTCCAGGTCCCCACGCTCCCGGAGCGCGCGCTCGTGTCGGGCGACCTCGTCGACCGGGTCCTCGCCGACGGCGCGGCCCGGGCCTTCGACGACGACGTCGTCGCGACCTACCGGACGGTCATGCGCATCCCCTTCGCCGCGCACACGGCGATGGAGTCGCTGCGGTGGGCGGTGCGCTCCACGCCCCGGCCCGACGGCCGCCGCTTCGCCGGCGCGCTGCGACGCCCGATCGGCGTGCCGGCGCTCCAGGTGCACGGCGGCCGGGACGGCCTGCTGCGCCGCGACCTCGCAGACGCGGACGCCGCTGCGCTCGCACGCGACTTCCGTTTCGAGGTCCTGCCCGACGCCGGCCACTTCCTGCCCGAGGAGGCGCCCGACGACGTCACGGGCCTCCTGCTGGACTGGCTCGGCGGGATCCCGCGCAACTGACGCGCGGGCGTCTCAGCCCGTCTTCACCATGGCCGCGGCCTTCACCGGGTCCGTCTCCCCGATACCGGCCGACGGGCACCAGCGGGCGATGCTGCACGCCCCGCAGGCCGGGCGGCGTGCGAAGCAGACCCGCCGGCCGTGGAAGATCAGCCGGTGGGACAGCATCGTCCACTCCGACCGCTGGATCAGCCCCCCGACGACCTGCTCGACCTTCACCGGGTCCTCCTCCGCCGTCCACCCGAGCCGGCGCACGAGGCGGCCGAAGTGCGTGTCCACGGTGAGCCCCGGGACGCCGAAGGCGTTCCCGAGCACCACGTTCGCGGTCTTGCGGCCCACGCCCGGCAGCGTCACGAGGTCCTCCAGCCGTGCCGGCACCTCGCCGTCGAAGCGCTCGACCAGCGCCTGCCCGATCCCGATGACCGACTGCGCCTTCGCGCGGAAGAACCCCGTGGGACGCAGGATCTCCTCGAGCTCGGCGCGGTCCGCGCCCGCGTAGGCCGCCGCGTCGGGGTAGCGCGCGAAGAGCGTCGGGGTCGTGAGGTTGACCCGCTTGTCCGTGGTCTGGGCGGACAGCACCGTCGCGACCAACAGCTCGAGCGGCGTCGTGAAGTCGAGCTCGCAGTGCGCGTCCGGGTGGGTGACCGCGAGCTCCCGGTCGATCCGTCGCGCTCGGCGCACCAGCGCGAGGCGCGACTCGGTCCGCGTGCTCGCCGACCGCTCGTCGGCGGCCGCGGCGGAGGACTGCTCGGCAGCGTTCACACGCCCACGCTAGCCCGTGCCCCCGACACCCGAGTTGCAGCGGTAGGGCAGACTTGTCCGTGGCAGTTGTCGAGGTCGAGACGAAGGACACCCCCGCGTGGACGACGACGTTGTGCTCTCCGCCCCTCTGTTCGCGACGATGGACGCGGACGAGACGCGCACCCTCTTCGAGTCGATGCAGCAGATCGAGCTCACGCGAGGGGACGTGCTGTTCCGCGAGGGAGAGCCCGGTGACCGCCTGTACGTGATCGCCGGCGGCAAGATCAAGCTGGGCCGCCGCTCGAACGACGGCCGCGAGAACCTCCTGTCGATCCTCGGGCCCGGCGAGATGTTCGGCGAGCTCTCGCTCTTCGACCCCGGCCCCCGCACGGCGACCGCGAGCTCGGTCGCCGACTCCGTGATCTACGAGCTCGGCCACGACCAGCTCGTCGAGTGGATCGAGAAGCACCCCGGGGTCGCCAAGCACCTGCTCGGCGCGCTGGCACGCCGCCTGCGCCGCACCAACGAGACCCTCGCCGACCTCGTCTTCTCCGACGTCCCCGGCCGCGTCGCCAAGGCGCTGCTCGACCTGTCGACCCGCTTCGGCGAGGAGACGGACGAGGGCGTCCGCGTCGCGCACGACCTGACGCAGGAGGAGCTCGCCCAGCTCGTCGGCGCCTCGCGCGAGACCGTCAACAAGGCGCTCGCCGACTTCGCGACGCGCGGCTGGGTGCGGCGCGAGGGGCGCGCCGTCGTCCTGCTCGACCTCGACCGCCTGGAGCGCCGCGCCCGCTGAGGCGCCGCCCCCGCCGAGACGACGACGCCCGTCCGGGCCGGTCGTGGTTTCGCGGCCGGCCGGACGGGCGCGCGGTCTACTCCGCGAGCTCGACCAGCAGCTCGACCTCGACCGGCGAGTCCAGCGGCAGGACCGCGACGCCGACCGCGCTGCGGGCGTGGACGCCCGCGTCCCCGAAGATCTCGCCGAGGACCGTGCTGGCGCCGTTGACCACGCCGGGCTGGCCCGTGAACGACGGGTCGCTCGCGACGAAGCCGACCACCTTCACGACGCGCACGACGCGGTCGAGATCGCCCACGAGGTGCTGGACGGCGGCGAGCGCGTTGAGCGCGCACACGCGCGCGAGGTGCGCCGCGTCGTCGGGCGGCACGAGACCCTCCCCGTCACCGACCTTGCCCGTCGCGGGGAGGGCGCCGTCCACGAACGGGAGCTGGCCGGAGGTGTGGACGTACCGTCCGGTGCGCACCGCCGGCACGTACGCGGCCACGGGCGCCGCGACGTCGGGCAGCTCGACGCCGAGCTCCGCGAGGCGCGCCGCGACGGTGCCGCCTGCGGCCGACGTGCCGTCCGCCACTACTTCTCCCCGGTCGGGCGCTTGAGGTAGGCGACGAGGCCGTTGCCGTCGGGGCCGGTGACGACCTGGACGAGCTCCCAGCCGTCGGCGCCCCACTGGTCGAGGACGGCCTTCGTGTTGTGGATGATGAGCGGGATGGTCGCGTACTCCCAGGTGGTTGCCATGGGGGGAGCGTAGCCCGAGGCGCAGCGCCCGGAGCGGCGGCCCGGGCATCGCCCCGGGGGGCGGGGCGCGGGATGCTCACACAACCCGCACACCGCCGGGCCGCTACTCACCGGGGCTCCGCCGGGACCGCTCCCGTAGGGTTGCCCCATGGCTTCCCCTGTGCGTCCGCGCGGCCGGCAGATCAACGCGTACCAGCTCGTCGCCCTCCTCCTGGCGTTCGTGCTGGTGGCGGGTGTCGGCGGCGTCCTGTCCGCCGGGCTGCTCGTGCCCCTGGCGGCCGGCGCCAACACGGCGACGGACACGGCGATCGAGGTCTTCGACGAGCTGCCGGCGGACCTGGAGCCCGGGCCGCTCGCGGAGCAGTCGCGCGTCTACGCCAACGACGGCACGACGCTCCTCGCGACTTTCTACACGGAGAACCGGATCGTCGTGCCGCTCGACCAGGTGTCCCCGTACATGCAGAACGCGGTCGTCGCGATCGAGGACAAGCGGTTCTGGGAGCACGGCGGGGTGGACCTCGAGGGCATCCCGCGCGCCGCGGTGAACAACGCCCTGCAGAAGGACACCCAGGGCGCCTCGACCCTCACGCAGCAGTACGTGAAGAACGTGCTCATCGAGAAGGCCGTGCGCGAGGACGACACCATGGGCGTCCTGGAGGCCCGGGAGAACACGCTCTCCCGCAAGGCGCGGGAGGCCAAGCTCGCGATCTCGATCGAGACGCGCATGAGCAAGGAGGAGATCCTCCAGGGGTACCTCAACATCGCGCAGTTCGGCGCGTCATCGCTCTACGGGGTCGAGACGGCCGCGCAGCACTACTTCAGCAAGAGCGCGAAGGACCTCAACGCGGTCGAGGCGGCGACCATCGCCGGGATCACCAAGGCGCCGTCGACGTACGACCCGACGCGCAACCCGGAGATGTCGCAGAGCCGTCGCAACACGGTGCTCATGACGATGTACCAGCAGGGGTACATCACCAAGGAGGAGTACGACGCCGGGCGCGCGACGCCGATCGCCGACACCCTCAACGTCAAGCCGGTCGAGGTCGGCTGCCAGGCCGCCGGCGGCGCCGCGTTCTTCTGCGACTACGTGACGAAGGTGCTCGTCTCCGACCCCGCGTTCGGGGAGACCGAGGAGGAGCGGACGACGCTGCTGTACCGCGGGGGCCTCGACATCTTCACCACGCTCGACCCGGCGATGCAGGCCGCGGCCGAGCAGCACGCCCAGGCGGCCGTCCCGGCCGGCGACCCGAGCGGCCTCGAGGACGCGATCGTCTCGGTCGAGCCCGGTACGGGCAAGATCCTCGCGATGGCGCAGAACCGTCCGTTCGACGCGTCGCAGGACCGGGCGCCGGGGACGACGGCGGTCAACTACAGCGTGGACCAGGACCACGGCTCGTCCAACGGCTTCTCGCCCGGCTCGTCGTGGAAGCCGTTCGTGCTCGCGGAGTGGCTCAAGAGCGGGCGGTCGCTGTACGAGCGCGTCAACGCGAACAGCCGCGGCTGGTACAACTCCGACTTCGACTTCTGCGGCGCGCACGCGCCGAACGAACGGGACGCCTGGCGCCCCGGGAACTCGGACGGCATCGACAACAAGGGGCGCATCACGGTGCTCCAGGCGACGTACAACTCGATCAACACCGCGTACGCGGACATGGAGAGCCAGCTGCGTCTGTGCGACATCAAGGCGACGGCCGAGTCCATCGGCTACCGTCCCTCGATCTCCGCCCAGAAGGACGGCGGCGTGCAGATGATGCCGTCCATGGTCCTCGGCACGCAGAACTCCTCCCCGCTGCAGATGGCCGCGGCCTACGCGACGTTCGCGAGCGGCGGCACGTACTGCGAGCCGATCGCGATCACGCGCGTCGTCGGGACCGACGGCGAGGAGATCGCCGTCCCGCCGACCCGGTGCAACCCGAACGCGCTCGACCCGGCCGTCGCGAACACCGTGACGTACGCGCTCCAGGCCGTCATGACGCAGGGCTCCGGCCGCAGCGCCCAGCTCGAGGGCCGCACGAGCGCCGGCAAGACCGGCACCTCGCAGCTCAACCGCCACACCTGGTTCCTCGGCTACACCCCGCAGGTCTCGACCGCGGTGTGGATCGGGAACGCGGAGAACGACGTCGAGATGCGCGACATGGTGATCAACGGCCAGTACGAGCGCTGGTGGTTCGGGTCCACCCTCGCCGCGCCGACGTGGAAGGCGTACATGGACCAGGCGCTGGCCGGCAAGCCCGCGGTCGACTTCGCCGCGCCCGACTGGGGTCGGGTCAACGCCCCCGCTCCCCCGCCGCCCTCGCGCGGTGAGGACCGGGAGTCCGACGAGGGTGACACCGCACCGCCGCCGCCCGAGACGCCCGCCGCGGGGGCGCCCGCCGACGGGGCGGACGACTGACCGGCAGCGGCGCGCGACGTCTGGGGGTGCTCGCGGCCCTGGGCGTCGGCGCGCTCGCCTACGCCCACGTGGAGACGAAGCTGTTCACGACGCGGCGGGTGACCGTCCCGGTGCTGCCCGCGGGGGCCCGCGACGTCCGGGTGCTGCACGTGTCCGACCTGCACCTCGTGCCGACGCAGCGGCGCAAGATCGCGTGGATCCGCTCGCTCGCCGAGCTGGAGCCCGACCTCGTCGTCGACACCGGCGACAACATGGCGCACGTCGACGCGCTCGAGCCCCTGCTGGGTGCGCTCGAGCCGCTGCTGGCGGTGCCGGGTGTGTTCGTCATGGGGTCGAACGACTACTACGCTCCCCGGCCGAAGAACCCGGCGCGCTATCTCCTGCCCGACGCGCGGGTCCCGGCTCAGAGCGAGCCGCGCGAGCTCCCGGCCGCCGACCTCGCCACCGCCATGACGGCGGCGGGGTGGCTGGACCTCACGAACCGTCGTGACGTCCTCGAGGTGGCCGGTCTGCGGCTCGACCTCGTCGGGGTCGACGACCCGCACCTCGACCGGGACGTCTTCCCCGGCACGGCGGCGGTGAGCGCCGGCGACCCGGCCGCGGACGGCGCCCTGCGCGTCGGGGTCACGCACGCGCCGTACCGCCGGGTGCTCGACGCCATGCACGCGGACGGCTCGGACGTGGTGATCGCCGGGCACACGCACGGCGGGCAGCTGTGCGTGCCGGGCTTCGGCGCGCTCGTGACGAACTGCGACCTGGACCGGCGGCGCGCGAAGGGACTGCACGGCTGGCCGGGAGCGCGGCCCGACGAGCGGGGCGGCGAGACGTCGAGCTGGCTGCACGTGTCGGCCGGCGCGGGCACGTCCCCGTACGCTCCGTTCCGGTTCGCGTGCCGCCCCGAGGCCACGCTGCTCACCCTCACGTCGCGCTGAATCCGGCCGTCGCGCGCGTCACGCCGGTCCGGTTTCGTCGTACGGCCTTCCGTCGGCTATTCTGGGCAGGCTTCCCGCGCGGAACACAGGCTCTCGGCCTGTCCGGCGGGCGCTGGAGACGGCGCCCGGAACCGTGTGGTCGGCAACCGGGGTGTGGCGCAGCTTGGTAGCGCGCTTCGTTCGGGACGAAGAGGTCGCAGGTTCAAATCCTGTCACCCCGACCGCGTGTCCTGTCTCAGGACATCGAGAAACGGCCGGACCTACGAACTCGTAGGTCCGGCCGTTTCTCGTTCCCGGACGGCCGTACGTCCTACTCGTTGCCGGACGGCCGCACGTCGCCGTGGTGCACGGAGCCGAGCGCTCGCGCCCCCGGACCGATGCGGTACCGGCGGTCCGAGCCCTGCGACAGCCACCGCAGCGCGACGAGGCTCTGCGCGATGCGGAAGGCCCCGGGTCTGCTGGTGCCGAGCGCCGCCGACAGCTCCGACAGGCGTATGGCTCCCGCCGCCGCGACGATCTCCACGGTCTGCACCGTCCGCGCGACCGAGGTCAGGACGTGCTTCATCTGTGCCCCCATGACGGGAGGCTAGGACCAGCCCGGCGAGCACGCACGAGGTCACGGCGTCCGGCCGGCCGGCCGGTCACCCGAGGAAGACCTGCGAGCAGAGCATCTGGGGCTCCGTCCCGGTCTCGTCGACCACGCACCCCACCCCCAGCCTCGTGAGCGCGGGGTCGAGGAGGTTCGACCGGTGCCCGGGCGACCGGGACCAGGCGTCCACCACCTCGGTCGGCGGGGCAGCCGCCCGGCTGAGGTTCTCCGCCGCGCTGCCTCCGGGAGGCGCGCAGGCCGCGATCACGGCGTCGAGCGCGGCGTGCTCGAGCTCGCCCGCGCCCACGAGGTCCCGGGCCCGCGCGAGCGCGGCCTCGACGGCGCAGTCGTCCGCCTCGAGCACGGGGACGCCGTGGTCGCCGCGCAGGGCGTTCGTCTCGTCGGCCACCTGCTGGGCGTACGCCTGCGCGTCGGCGAGCACGGGGCGGGCGTCGGACCCGGCGCCAGGATCTCTCTCGCCGGGTGGCGCGACCTGCCCGCAGCCCGCGACGAGCAGCGCCGCGGCGAGAGTCGTCGCGGCGCGCCGGAGCGTGCTCACGGCCGGCCCAGCGCCCGGTACGTCCAGCCGGCGTCGCGCCAGGCCGCCGCGTCGAGCGCGTTGCGCCCGTCGACGACCCGCGGCGACGCCACGAGTCCCGCGATCTTCCCCGGGTGCAGCTCGCGGTACTCGCGCCACTCCGTGAGCACGAGCACGGCGTCGACCCCGTCGACGGCTTCCTCCACCGTGTCGGCGTAGCGCAGCTGCGGCGCCTTGCGCCGAGCGTTCGCCACCGCCTGCGGGTCCGTCACGACCACCCGCGCGCTCCGCTCGTGCAGCCGCTCGGCGACGTCGAGCGCCGGAGAGTCGCGGACGTCGTCGCTGTCGGGCTTGAAGGCGGCCCCGAGCACCGCGATCCGCGCACCTGCGAGCGGCCGGCCGTCGAGCACGCCCACCGTGAGGTCGACCATGCGCTCGCGGCGGCGCATGTTGATGGAGTCGACCTCGCGCAGGAAGCTGACCGCCGGGTCGGCGTGGAGCTCCTCGGCGCGCGCCATGAAGGCACGGATGTCCTTCGGCAGGCAGCCGCCGCCGAACCCGAGTCCCGCGTTGAGGAAGCGCCGGCCGATGCGCTCGTCGATGCCGATCGCGTCCGCGAGCCGGGTGACGTCGCCGCCGGCCACCTCGCACAGCTCGGCCATCGCGTTGATGAACGAGATCTTCGTCGCGAGGAACGAGTTGGCGGCGACCTTGACCAGCTCGGCCGTCGGGCGGTCCGTGACCATCCGTGGCGTGCCCTCGGCGATCGGCGCCGCGTACACGCGGTCGAGGACCTCGACCGCCCTCTCCCCGTCCTCGCCGTCCGGCACGCCGTAGACGAGCCGGTCCGGGCGCAGGGTGTCCTCGACCGCGAAGCCCTCGCGCAGGAACTCCGGGTTCCACACCAGCACGGCCCCGGGCGCGCGCTCGGCCAGCTCGTCGGCCAGCCGGGCGGCCGTCCCGACGGGCACGGTGGACTTCCCGACGACGAGGTCCCCCGGCCGGACGGACGCGAGCAGCGCCCCGAACGCGGCGTCGACGTACGTGAGGTCCGCGGCGTAGGAGTCCGCCCGCTGCGGTGTCCCGACGCACAGGAAGTGGACGTCGGCCCCGGCGGACCGCGAGGCGTCCGTCGTGAACTCGAGCCGGCCCGAACCGACCTCCCGGGCGAGGAGCTCCTCCAGCCCGGGTTCGAAGAACGGCGCGCGTCCGGCCGCGAGCGCGGCGACCTTTCCCGCGTCGACGTCGACGCCCACGACGTCGTGCCCGAGCGTCGCCATGCACGCCGCGTGCACCGCACCGAGGTATCCGCACCCGATGACCGAGATCCTCATGCTGCCCCCTGCCGTGGTCTGTCCCGGCCGTGCGCTCGGCCTGGCGTGGTGGACGACCGTTCGCGGCCGTCAGCGACCCTCGCGGGGCGAGACGACCTCGTCGAACGTCGCGGTGCGGGACGCCGTCCCCGCCGGCACGCGGTCCGCGGCGGGCACACCGGCCGCCGGTACGACGTCGGGCACCGACGACGGTCCGGGCGCGGGCGGTGGGCCGGCCACCGGCGAGTCCTCGGCCGTGGGCGGCTCCTCGGGCGCGGAGCCGCTCCGCCGGAAGAGCCCTGCGCCGCGCGCGGTGCCGTGCGCGGGCGTCCGGCGTCGACGGCCGGGTCGCGCCGGCTCGCTCGAGTACTCGTAGTAGGAGTGGCCGTAGGCGCTGGCCCCGGGCCCCTTGAGGGGGACGCGGTTGAGCACCACCCCGAGCAGGCGCGCCCCGACCGTGCCGAGCGCGGCGACGGCGCCCGCGACGTGCTGGCGGTGGACCGTCCCGACGCCGCTGACCAGGACGGCCCCGCCCGTGCGCCGGGCGAGGATGGCGGCGTCCGTGACGGGCAGCAGCGGCGGCGTGTCCACGACCACGACGTCGTACTCCTCGCCGAGGCTCTCGACGAGCGACGTCATCGCCTCGGACCCGAGGAGCTCGCTCGGGTTGGGCGGGATCTGCCCCGCCGCGAGCACGTCGAGCATGCTGCTCCCCCACGGCTGCACCGCGTCGGCCAGCTCCACCTTCCCGATGAGGACGGTGGTGAGGCCGACGGAGCCCTCGATCCCCATGTACCGCGCGACCGAGGGCCGGCGCAGGTCGGCGTCGACGAGCACGACCCGCTGCCCCGCGTCCGCGAGCGTGATCGCGAGGTTGATGCTCGTCGTCGTCTTGCCCTCGCCGGGGAGCGCCGACGTCATGACGAAGGTGCGGTGCCGGTCACCGAGGTCGAGGAACTGCAGGTTGGTCCGCAGGCGTCGGAACGCCTCGGCACGCAGCGCCTGCGGGGACTCCTGGACGATCAGCGGGTGCTCCGGCGCGTCGGCCTCGTAACCGATGACGCCGAGGACGGGCGCGTCGGTGGCGGCCTCCACGTCCGCGGCCGAGCGGACGCGGGTGTCGAGGAGCTCGCGCGCGACGGCGAGCCCGACACCGAGCGCCAGCCCCACGACGAGTCCGAGCGCGAGGTCGAGCCGGACGTTCGGCGAGGACGGGGCGACGGGCACCGTCGCGGACTGCACCGTGCTGATCTGGACCGGGGAGTCACCCCCGCCGGCAGGTGTCTCGAGCTCGCCCACGACGTCGGCCAGGGACGCGGCGACCGCGTCCGCGATGTCCGCGGCGAGCGCCGGCGAGCCGTCCGACGCCGTGATGTCGATCAGCGACGTGTCGACCGGCGAGTCCGCGTGCACCCGCTCCGCGAGCCCGGGGGCGGTGTCGGTGAGCCCGAGCTCCTCGATGACGGGGTCGAGCACGCGAGGGCTCGTGACGAGCTCGGTGTACGACTTCACCTGGCGCACCGTGAAGTTCGAGCCCTGGAGCAGGTCGGTGGTGCTGTCCGAGCCCTGCACCGACACGTACACCTGCGACCGTGCGGAGTACGTCGGCGTCGTCGCCAGGGCGTAGACGGCCGCGACGAGCGTCCCGGCGAGCGTCAGCGCGGCGACGGTCACCCATCGCTTGCGCAGCAGGGTCAGGTAGTCCTTCAGGTCCATCGACGCCCCCTCACGTGTCCGGCTCCCCCTGAGCCGGTCACGTCCGACCCAATGTTCCACAGCGCGCGTGCGCCCGCGAGCCCCGGCGCGGTCACCGGCGCAGCTCCCCGGCGTGCTCGCGGTACCACCGGACCGTGCTCTCGATCCCGTCCCGCAAACCGGTGCGGGCCTGCCAACCCGTCGACCGCAGCCGCGAGACGTCGAGCACCTTGCGCGGGGTCCCGTCCGGCCGGGACGTGTCCCACCGGGTCTCGCCGGTGAACCCGATGACGTCCGCGACCGTCTCCGCGATCTCCCGGACCGTGGTGTCCGTCCCGGTCCCGACGTTGACGTGCACGGGGCCGTCGTAGTGCTCCAGCAGGTGCAGGCACGCGTCGGCCATGTCGTCGCTGTGGAGCAGCTCGCGGCGCGGGCTGCCCGTCCCCCAGTTGGTCACGCTCGGAGCGCCCGCGCGGGCGGCCTCGTCGTACCGGCGGATCAGCGCCGGCAGGACGTGGGACCCGGTCGGCGAGAAGTTGTCGCCGGGGCCGTAGAGGTTGGTCGGCATGGCCGAGATCCACGGCAGCCCGTCCTGGCGCCGCACGGCCTGGACGTGGAGGATCCCGGCGATCTTCGCGATCGCGTACGCGTCGTTCGTCGGCTCCAGGTGACCGGTGAGCAGCGCCTCCTCGACGATCGGCTGCGGCGCGAGCCGCGGGTAGATGCACGACGAGCCGAGGAACAGCAGCCGTTCCACCTCGTACGCGCGCGCCGCGTCGAGGACGTTGACCTGAATCCGCACGTTCTCGCTGAGGAAGTCCACCGGGTACGTGGCGTTCGCCATGATGCCGCCGACCTTCGCCGCGGCGAGCACGACGTAGCGCGGCCGGTGCTCGCGGAAGAAGGCGAAGACCGCGTCCCGGTCGGTGAGGTCCAGCTCCGCGGAGGAGCGGCCCACGAGCCGCCCGAAGCCGGCGCTCTCGAGCCGGCGCCAGATCGCGGACCCGACCAGGCCGCGGTGGCCCGCGACGTAGAACGTGGCGTCCCGGTCGAGCGGCGCGGGCGCGTAGGCGACGAGGTCGCGCTCGTCGGTGGTCGTCACGCGGCCTCCCAGGTGGCGAGCGCGACCCGGTCGACCCAGGGCGAGCCGGCGTGCCGGAGCGCCTCGACGTCCGCGTCGACCATGATCCGGGCGAGCTCGCGCCCGTCGACGGTCGGCTTCCAGCCGAGGTCGGCGTGCGCCTTGCTGGGGTCGCCGACGAGCGCGTCGACCTCGGTCGGGCGCAGGTAGCGCTCGTCGAAGCGCACGTGGTCCTGCCAGTCCAGCCCGACGTGCGAGAACGACACCTCGAGGAAGTCGCGCACGGTCATGCCGGTGCCCGTCGCGAGCACGTAGTCGTCCGGCTCGTCGGCCTGGAGCATGCGCCACATGCCCTCCACGTACTCCGCCGCGTACCCCCAGTCGCGCACCGCGTCGAGGTTGCCCATGTACAGGTGCTCCTGCCGGCCGGCCTGGATCGCGGCGACCGCGCGCGTGATCTTGCGGGTCACGAAGGTCTCGCCCCGGCGCGGGGACTCGTGGTTGAACAGGATGCCGTTGACGGCGAAGAGGTCGTACGCCTCCCGGTAGTTGCGGGTGATCCAGTACGCGTAGAGCTTGGCCGCGGCGTACGGCGACCGCGGGTGGAACGGTGTCGACTCGTCCTGCGGGGGCGGCGTCGCGCCGTACAGCTCGGACGACGACGCCTGGTAGTACCGGGTCTGGATCCCGGCGAGGCGGACCGCCTCGAGGAGCCGGATCGCCCCGGTCCCGGTCGTGTCGGCCGTGTGCTCCGGCTCGTCGAACGACACGCGCACGTGCGACTGGGCGGCGAGGTTGTAGACCTCGTCGGGGTTGATCTGCGACAGCAGCGTGACGAGCCGGGCGCCGTCGGACAGGTCGGCGTAGTGCAGGAAGAGGCGGACGTCCTCCTCGTGCGGGTCCTGGTAGAGGTGCTCGATGCGCGCGGTGTTGAACGTCGACGCACGCCGGATCAGCCCGTGCACCTCGTACCCCTTGCGCAGCAGCAGCTCGGCCAGGTACGAGCCGTCCTGGCCGGTGATCCCGGTGATGAGCGCCTTCTTCATACGGTCCCCCTCGAGTAGGTTCCGGTCGGAGCGTCGACCGTCGTGCAGTCCGGCTCGGGGGTCCGGGTCCGCGTCATCGCGGCCGTCGACCCGCCGAGGAAGAACATCCAGAGCATCGCCACGTTGCCCGCGACCATCCCCCAGCCGGTCAGCATGACGAGGAGCAGCCCCGGCAGTGCCGCCACGACCGCGGTGGCCGCCGCCCCCGCCTGCCCGCCGTCCCGTCGACGCCGGAACGCGAGGAGGACGGTGGCGCCGGCCGGTGCGAGGAGCAGGACGGCGCCCACCACACCGAGCTCGCCGACCACCAGGAGCACCGCGTTGTGCACGGGGAGCCCGGCGGCGGTCAGGGGGTCGAAGCGGCCGACGACGTCGACCCAGGAGTTCGGCCCCACGCCGAGCAGGAGGTTCTGCGGGATCACCTCCAGGGCCCTGTCGGTCAGCGCGGCTCGGGAGCCCCCGTCGGGGTCTTCCCGGAAGCGCTCGACCACCCGGCCCGCGAACGTCCCCCCGAGCAGCGCCCCGCCGATGAGCAGGTAGGCGCGCATGCCCCGCAGCACGCTCTCGCGCCGCTGCACGACGACCCACACGAGCACGGTCATGACGGCTGCGGTGATGTTGGCGCGGCCGCCGCTCAGGAGCAGCGGCGGGAAGCAGGCGAGGACGGCGACCGAGGAGGTGCGACGCACCGCACGCTGGACGGAGACCGTCCCGGGAAGCGCCATGGCGAGCAGCAGGAGCAGCACCTTGCCCAGGGTGTTGGGGTGGTCCATAGTCCCGTTGAGCCGCCATTCCATGATCGCCGCCGTCTGGGGTCGCATCGGGTTGAGGTCGAGACCGGCGAGCTGCAGGAGGACGGTGCCCAGCTGGACGAGGACGGCGCCCGCCACGACCCTCGCGTAGAAGAGCTGGTCCTTCGACGAGGACGCCCGGGCACCGGACAGGCTCGTGCCCAGGACCCAGGCCAGCGCCATGAGCGCGACGTGCAGCAACCCGGACACGAGGACGGGGCTCGGCGTCCACACCGTCACGGACGCGACCCCCGTCCAGACGAGCACGGGGAGGACCGCGAGGCCTCCCCGCGCGGAGCGCGCGAGCACGGCGACCAAGGATCCGACGACGAGCACCAGACCGAACGTGCTGAGCTGCGGCGCACCGGGTGCTACCCCCGCGTACGCGACAGGATCGCCCAGGAGACGGCGGGGGAACACGGCGACCGAGAGGACGAACGCCAGGAGGACGACGTTCCGCCACCCCCAGGACAGGCATCCCAGCAGGGCGGCGACCGCGAGCACGACGGCGAGGCACAGCACGGCGATCATCGGCCCTCCCCCCGGCCCGGTGGCGACTCGACGCCCCAGAGGTCCCACGGGAAGGCCGCCAGCAGCGGCGCCGGGTCCCAGGCCGGCGGCGGGTAGCCACGGCCCGCCCTCGCCTCGGCGACGCTCCCGGCCACCTGGGCCTCCGGACGGCCCGTCCCGGACAGGTAGTCGTGGTACTTGAAGACGTCCTCGTGCTGCGAGGGCGCGAACATCGCCGGGACGCCGAAGGCCTCGGCGACGATCACGCCGTGGAGCGAGGAGCCGTAGACGAACTCGCTCCGCACCACGCGCTCGAGGCACTCGCGGAGAGGAGCCGTGGGCGCCAGGACGTCCGGGTCGCCGGACCACGCGGCGTGGTCGTTGAGGTTCGGCACGTGGGTCCTCGCGTACCTCTTCGTCCCGGCGGCGTCCCGCAGCTCCGGCACGAGCAGCGGCAGCAGGAGCGCCGGGTCCCCGTACACCGCGGGGGCGTCCACGCCCCGCTCCGCGAGGAAGGCTCGCGTCGACGGGCCCCTGACCGCGCGGACGTCCAGCCCACCCCGCTCGTGCCGCTCGGCGGGGACCTTCCCGTTCCTGCCGCTGCCCCACACCACGTCGCCCGGCCGGGCCAGGTGCAGGATCGAGCCCACGGTCAGCAGCCGCGTCCGGCTGCGTCCCGGGCGCACGCGGAGGTCGCCGAGCATCCGGCGGACGACGAGCGGACCGATCAGGTCCCCGAAGTTGTCGACCCGCGCAGGCAGGCCGACCCGCCGGAGCGGTCCTCGCCGCGCGGCGCGGCGACGCGGGTTCCACGCGACGACCCGGACGCCCGAGACGGAGGTCATCGTGCCCCCCTCACGGTGGACCGGTAGAGGTCGCCGTACCGGCGCCCGACGGACCGGGGCGCGCGCCGGCTCAGGTCCGGGAGACCGGCGGGCACCTCGTCCTCGGCGGTGCTCAGCGCCGCGACGAGCGCGTCCGGGTCCGTCGTGTCGTCGAAGAGCCGCAACCACTGCTCGCCGACCTCGTCGCGCAGCTCCGCCATCGACGACGACGCGCGCGCGATCACCGGCGTCCCGAGCGTGAGGGCCAGCAGCACGACCCCCGAGCTCCCGATCCGCCGGTACGGTGCGACGACGGCCGCCGCCGTGCGGATCGCCGCGTGGAGCTCGACGTCGTCCACGTGGCCGATGCGCAACGTCACGCCCTCGACGTCCTCGACCCGGCGCTCCACCTCCGCCCGGTAGTCGGGGTCCGGCGCGTCGCCCAGGATCGTGAGCCGCGGGACCGCCCC
The DNA here is from genome assembly GCF_042670945.1 of Cellulosimicrobium sp. NPDC057127. Classification (NCBI taxonomy): domain Bacteria; kingdom Bacillati; phylum Actinomycetota; class Actinomycetes; order Micrococcales; family Promicromonosporaceae; genus Cellulosimicrobium; species Cellulosimicrobium sp. NPDC057127. Next base: position 192,079 of record NZ_JBHUUP010000006.1, on the reverse strand, counting down.
CTGCGCCCGGGACCTCAGGCGCGCGTACGCGTCGAGGAGCTCCTCGACGCCCTTGTAGGGCAGGATCCTGCCGAAGAGCAGGAGCCCTCGCCGGGGGCCGTCGTGCGCGCGGCGGACCCCCGTGGACGACGAGTAGTCGGCGTGCTCGATGACGGTGACCGCGGCGCGTGCGGGGCCGGCGGCCGCGGCCCCGGCGCGGGAGAGGTGGACGTGGCGGTCGGCGAGCCGGGCCCACACCCGCAGGACCGTGCGCGAGAGCGCGTCGTGGCCCGCGTGAGGCTCGGCGTTGTGCACCGTCCACACGACCGAGCGTCCCCGCGCCCGCGCCCAGGCGGCCGCGGTGAGACCGAGCACCGCCTTGCCCACCGTCCGCGGCCGTCGCCGCGCGAGGAGCAGGTACTCGGGCCAGTGCACGTGCAGGACGTCGTACCGGCCGGTCGTCGCACGCCACCACGAGTAGGGCGACACCTCGCACCAGGACGGCAGGCTCGCCACGAGGTCCGGCACGAACGGGTTGGTGCCCGCCCGCGCGGGGTCGGGATGCATCACGACACGCACCGGGCCGCCCTCCTCACGCATGGACCCTCCTGCGAGCCAGGGCGAGCACGGCACGGACCGCACGCCGGTACGCCGGCCAGACGAGGCACACGAGCGAGGTGGCCGTGCACGCCGCGGCGAGCGCTCCGGCCACCGACCACCATCCGCCGGGAAGGAGCGGGCTCACGGCTCGTGCCGCGCCGCCGGCGGCCACGGCTCCGAGCAGCGCGACCACGCCGGTGCGCAGCATGGCGCCGCTCGGGGCCGCGGCGGCGCGCGCGATCCACGCCAGGCCGAGGGGCCAGGCGAGGAGGACCCCGAGCGTGTACCCGACCGCGACGCCGATCACGCCGAACGCCGAGCCCGCGACGACGCACCCGATGACGACGGCCCGTGACACGATCGAGAACCGCAGGTTGGCGCCCGTGCGGCCGTGCGCGAGGAAGACCCAGTACGTGGCGTAGCTCACCGCCTGGATCGCCGCCGCGACGCAGAACACCTGCACGAGGGGCACGGCGGGGGCCCACTGGTCGCCGAGCACGAGCGGCACGAGGACGTCCGCGACGCCGCACAGCACGGCGAAGACCCAGCCGAGCGCGACCGTCATGATCGACTGCCCGTGCAGGAGGAACCTGTCGAACGACGGCCGGTCCTCCCGCAGCCGCGCGAGCACCGGGAGGGCCACGGTCGTCGACGGCGCGTTGAGCTGGTTGAGCGGCGCCATCACCGTCTGGTACGCCCGGTTGTAGTACCCGAGCGGCTCGGCACCGAAGCGGGCCCCCACGACGACGGCGTCGACGTTGCGGCTGACGTACCCCAGCAGCTGCGTCGCGGTCAGGGTCACGCCGAACGCGAGCAGGGGGCGGACGTCGCCCTCGCGGCTCGGTCGTCCGGGCCGCCAGCGCGCGACGACGGCGAACCCCAGGAGACCGGCGGCCGACTGCGCCAGGACCTGGGCGACGAGCGCCCAGTAGGTGCCGGTGACGGCCGCGAGCACGACTCCCGCGACCAGACCGGCCGCCTGCGCGGACACGTCGACCGCGGTGAGGGCTGCGAACCTCATCTGCCGGTTCACGTCGGCGCGCAGCTGCGTCGTCATCCCGTTCAGGACGAACATCCCCGACAGGGCCACGACGACGGCGACCAGCTCGTCGCGGTCGAAGAACGCCGCGATGGCGGGGGCCGAGACGGCCGCCGCCAGCGTCAGCAGCAGACCCACCGCGGAGTTGAGCCAGAAGAGGTTGCTCCGCTGCGCCGCGCTCAGCCGCACGGCCTGGACGGCTGCGGTCGACAGGCCGAAGTCGCGCAGCACCTCGCCCACGCCGAGGAACGCCATCGCCATCGCGACGACGCCGTACTGGTCCGGTCCGAGCAGCCTGGCCAGCACGACGAGCCCCACGAGCTGCAGCCCGATGCGCGCGGCCTGGCCGCCCCCCGTCACCAGCGCTCCGCGGGACGCCCGGGCACCGATGCCCGCCGTCGGGTCACCCGTCACGGCGACCACGCACCACGTCGTGATAGGCGTCGGCGTACCGCTCGGCGACCGCGGCGGCGGAGAACGCGGCACGGACGTGCGCCTGCGCCCGGGAGGCGAGCTCGCGCCGACGCGCACCGGACCGTGCGAGAGCGAGCATGGCCGCCGCGAGCGCGCGGTCGTCCGTCACGTCGGCGAGCGCTCCGGCCGACCCCCCGTCCAGGACCCACGGCACGGCTCCGCTCCTCGTCCCGGCGATCACCGGGACGCCGGCGGCCATGGCCTCGACGAGCGTGTTGCCGAAGGTCTCCTCGAGGGCGGCGTGCACGTGGATCCATGCGCTGCTCATCTCCGCGACGACCTCCGGCCGCGTCCGGGGTCCGAGGAACACGACCCCTGCCGCGAGACCGTGCGCGCGGGCCCACCGTGCGCACTCGCCGTCCTCGCCCAGTCCCTCGCCGACGACCCGCAGCTCGGCGCCGGGCAGCTCCGCACGGACGCGCGCGAAGCTGCGGACGAGACCGCGCACGTTCTTGCGCGCACCGGCGTCCGAGACCTCGAGGAACGTCGGGTGCGGCGCGCGGCGTGCGACGCCACGGAAGTCGTCCGGGGCGATGTTCGGCACGACCCGGACGGGCCGGCGCGTCAGCGTCTGCCGCTGCCAGGCCCGGGCGAGGTACGGGGAGGGCGCGGTGAGGACCGCGCGGGACGAGCGCGCCCGGAACTCGTACGCCATGGTCGCGCGCACGACCCGCATCGGCGTGCGGTAGTACCGCAGCACGGTCAGGGGCGCGTCACGCACGGTGGCGACGTGCGGCAGGCCGGACCGGACCCCGGCGAGCGCGGCCTCGTACGCCCAGTGCGTGTGCACGACGTCCGCGCCGGAGCCCTGCACCGCGCGGGCCATCGCCCTCGTCTCGTCCCGCCACCTGCTCCCGACCTGCGCCCACCGGTCGGCGCGCGAGGGGACCCGGACCACGCGCAGGGCCTCGCCGTGCAGCTCGAGCGGCGGCTCGCCGCGCAGGTGCGTGACGACCGTCACCCGGTGGCCGGCGTCGAGCAGCGCGTCGACGATGACCCCGGGCGCGGAGACGTTCCGGGTGGGCTGGCGACGGGCCGTCTCGGCGTCGCGCCCGGCGAGGCGGTGCTCGAGCTGGGCGACGTTGACCGGCCCGACCACGGCGACGTGCAGGGGCGCGCGCGCCCTCATGCGGGCCTGCCGAGCGTGATCCGGAGGAGCTGGGCCGCGTAGACCCCGAGGAGCTGGACCGGCCAGGCGGCACCTCCGTGCCGGCGGAGGTAGCGCAGCTTCTCCCGCGGCGGGTAGCCCTTGGGGCCGAGCAGCCGCTCGACGCGCACGCGCCGGGGCAGCGACGGGTCCCCGAACCCTCCGCGGACGAGGTTCCTGCTGGTGTACCCGGCGACGCCTGGCGCGAGGACGACGGGGATCCCGAGCGCGGTCGCGCGCAGACCCGTGTCGAAGTCCCCGTAGTGGTGCGTGAAGCCGGGGTCGATGCCACCGAGCCGGCGGTAGACGTCCCGGGGGAACAGCACGAGGTTGCCGTTGAAGGACTCCACGCGCTGGGCGGTGGCCCCGGGCTCGACGCGGGCGAGCCGCAAGAACCGGTGCCAGCGGCGGACGCGGCGCACGCCCGAGTACGTCGTGGCGCCGGTCGTCGCGTCGGCCATCGCGCCGCAGACGATCGTCGCGCCGCCGGCCGACGAGGCCGTCTCCACGAGCCGGCGCACCGCACCGGGCACGAGGTCGGCGTCGTCGTTCGCCCACAGCACGAAGTCGTGGTCGTGGCCGTCGAGCGAGCGCTCGGCGAGCCGCATCCCTCCGCCCCAGTAGAGCGACCCGTCCCCGCGCACCAGGTGGACGTCCGGGAAGCCTGCGCGGATCCGTTCCGGGGTGCCGTCCGTCGACCCGTCGTCCACGACGTGCACCGTGAACCGGAGCGAGCCCGACTCCTCCCGCGCGAGCGCCCTGAGGAACCGCTCGGTGGTCTCCGCCCGGTTGCGGACCGCCAGGAGGACGGCCACGTCGACAGGGGCCGGCGTCATCGGGTCCCCCCGTTCGCGCCGAGGCGCAGCAGCGCCTGCTGGCCGAGGCTCCGCGGGACCAGGCCGGTGGCGCCGAGAGCCAGGCTGCGCAGGCTCGGAGGCGTCCCGGTGCGGCGCAACGACGCCAGGCACGCCCTGGCGCCGTCGAGCGACCGCGCCTGGAGCGCGTAGCGCAGGCTCTGGCCGGCGACGAAGTCGGAGCGCGTCCGGGCGGACAGCAGCGACGCGTGGCCCTCCGCCCAGCGGATCGAGCTCCGCCAGTCCGAGCCTGCCGAGATCGACCCGGGGCTGCCGAGCGCGATGCGGACGAGCACGGTCTCCACCTGGTGCAGGCGTGCGCCGAGCCCGTCGACGGCTCGCAGCAGCCAGTCCCAGTCCTGGTGGCGGCGGAGCTCCGGTCGCCACGGGTTCGCCGTCGCGAGCTCGCGCGCGACGAGGAGGGTCGAGGTGAAGAGCGAGGCCCGGCCCGGGCTCGGCCCCCGGTGCCGGAAGAGGTAGTCGCCCACGCGCTCGGTCTCCCGGTAGACCCGGGAGGGGACGGGCGCCGAGACCCGGCCGTCCTCCGCCACCTGCACCGCCCGGCAGGACACGACGTCGGCGGCGTGCGCCCGGGCGGCCTCGAGCTGCTGCTGCAGCTTGCCGGGCAGCCACTCGTCGTCGTCGTCGAGGTAGGCGACCCACGGCTCCGCGCCCGCCTCCGCCCCGAGCTGACGAGCCCGGCCGCCTCCTGCGCCCCCGCCGGTGAGGACGACGGCGTCGGCGGCGTCCAGCACGCCGCGCCACTCGTCGGTGACCGCCTCGTCGTCACGGTCGACCACGACCACCAGCCGGATCCGCTCGCGACCGACGGTCTGACCCTCCACCGACGCGACCGCGCGGGCGAGCGTCCTGCGCAGCGTCGTCGGCACGACCACCGTGACGTGTGGTGCCAGGTCTCTCAATACGCACCGTCCCGCCCGAGCACCGCACGAGCCGTGCGCAGCAGGATCAGCAGGTCCCCGGCGACCGTCCAGTTCTCCACGTAGTACAGGTCGAGACGCACGCTCTCCTCGAGCGTGAGGTTGTTGCGCCCGGAGACCTGCCACAGGCCCGTCAGGCCCGGCCGGACCAGGAGCCGGCGCCCGATCTCGTCGTCGTACTGGTCGACCTCGAGCGGCACCTGCGGGCGCGGGCCCACGAGGCTCATCGAGCCGCCGAGCACGTTGAACAGCTGCGGCAGCTCGTCGATCGAGTAACGCCGGATGAACCGCCCGACCGGCGTCACGCGCGGGTCGTGCCGCGGCTTGTAGAAGACGCCGACGTTCCCCGCGCCGAGGACGTCCTCGAGGCGGGACTCCGCGTCGACGACCATCGACCGGAACTTGAGCACCGTGAAGGGCTCCCCCTGCAGCCCCACGCGCTCCTGCCGGAAGAAGACCGGTCCTCGGCTCGACAGCTTGACCGCGGCCGCGGTGACGAGCAGGGGCACGGAGAACAGCAGGACGAGCAGCGCCGCCCCCACGACGTCGAACGCCCGCTTGAGCACGTGCTGCGGCCCCGAGTACCCCGGTGCCTCCACGTGGAGCAGCGGGAGGCCGGCCACCGGCCGCGTCCGGATGCGGGGTCCGGCGACGTCGGTGAGCGCCGGGGCGAGCACGAGGTCGGCACCCCAGGGCTCGAGATCCCACGCGAGGCGCTTGACGGTGCGCGGCGTCACGAGGTCGGACCCGGTCACCATCACCGTGTCGACGCGCAGCGGCCCGACGAGCCGTGCGCCGTCGACCACGTCACCGACGACCGGGACGCCCGCCACCTGCTCGTGCGGCTCCACCGGACCGCCGGGGACGCAGCTCCCGACGACCTCGTAGCCGCCACGGCGGTCCTTGCGCAGCTCACCGACGAGGTGGGCGACGCCCTCGCGCCCGCCGACCACGATGGTCCGCGACCGGCAGCGACCCTGCTCGCGCTGGGCGACGAGACGCCGCTTCACGGCGTACCGGCCGAGCAGCAGCAGCACGAGTCCCACGGGCAGCGCGATCGCGACGTAGCCGCGCGCGAGGTCGTACCGCAGGAGGTAGGCGACCACGGCCACGACCCCGAAGACGGCGAGCGTCGCGTTGACCACCCGGGCGTACTCCGGGGCCCCGGTGCCCAGGACGCGGCTCTCGCGCGAGAAGGCCATCCGCAGGGCGAGCGACCACGCGACGAGCAGCCCCACGGAGATCGCGAGGTACTGCACGTCCAGCGCCGTCCCGCCGAATCCGTCGAACCGCACCAGGTAGGCGACGACGACGGCGGCCGTCACCGCGACGGTGTCCACCAGGGCCACCCGCCGGGTCAGCCGGGTCTTCCAGCCCGGTCGCCGGTAGGCGCCGAGCGCGATCCGGACGAGCTGTCCGGTGTCGAACGCCGGCGCGCCCCGTCCCGCGCCGGCCGGCGACGACGACCCGGCCGGCGACGACGACCCGGCCGGGACGACCGGTCGTAGGTCCTGCTCTCGTTCCAACGTCATGGTGCCCCCCGCGACGCCTGAGTGCGACGGCACGTCGGACCGTGCCGGGACCCCCGCCGTCGGGTGGTCCCGGCACGCCCGCGCGTGTGCCGTGAGAAGTGGTCCGGCAGGACGTGGACGTCCTCGGACCCGGGCGGGCCGGCGATCCGGCCCGCGAGCCGCTCCGGACGGCGGCGCCCGCGGGCGCCGCCGCCGTCAGGCGCGGGTGCTCGCCGCGCGTCGGCGGCGGCTGACGGCGAGAGCCGTCGCACCGCCCGCGAGGAGGAGCGCCGCGCCGGAGACGAGGAGCACCTCGTCCGCACCCGTCTCGGCGAGGCCGGAGCCGCCCGCGGAGCCCGAGGAGCCCGTGGCACCGCTCGCCCCCGCGGCGTCGCCGTCGCCGTCGCCGTCGGCGCCCGCCGCGTCGGCCGGGACGACGACCTGCTGCGACGACAGGACGGTGCCGTCCGCGTCGGTCGCCTGGATCGTGTAGGACGCCGGCTCCGACAGCGTCACCGTGAACGAGGCGAAGCCGTCGGTCGTGCCCTTCGTGAGCGACTTCGTGCCCGCGATCGCGATCGCGCCGTCGGGCACGTCGGGCGAGCTGATGGTGAGCGTGATGGTCGGGTTCTCCGCGGGTCCGCCGACCGTCACGGAGAAGGACTGCCCGGGCGCGGGCGTCGTGGTCGAGATGCCGACCTCGTACTCGTCCGCCTCGTAGGCGGTCGCGGCGGCCGCGGGCGCGGCCACCAGCGCGGCGCCGAGGAGGAGCGTGGTCGTTGCGCGTCGAACGTTCATGTCGAAGGCCCCCTGCCTTGGTGAACGGAGCGGGGCGCGTCGCGCGTCCACGACCCCCAGGAGAGCCGGGTGGACCGCGGTGCGTCCCGCCGTGCCCGATCAGGACAGCACACGCGCGGTGCAGCCGACAGTCGGGAGCTCGTCCGGGACCGCCGAGGCGCCAGGTGTTTTCCGCACCGAAACGATTCCGCGCTGGCTCTTGCCCGACACGACGTCGTAGCGGTATGTCGCCGACTCGCCCGGCGCGAGCGCGACGGTCCGTGCTCCGACGACGAGGTCCTCGTGCACCTGGGAGAACAGGCCGAGGTCGCCCTGCGGTCCTTGCGCGCCGAGGATCCCGCCGTTGCGCGGCGCGTACACGAGGAGGTTCGCGCGGATCGTGCCGTCGCCGTCCCGGGCGCCGGCGACGTAGGCCGGCAGCGTGCTGGCCTCCTCGGGCGTGAGCGTCGACGTCAGCGTCACGGCCGCGGTGAAGCGCTGCGACCCGTCGGGCCGGCACGTCACGTCGTCGACCCGGACGCTCGTGCTCAGGTAGTAGCCCGTCTTGGAGGCCGACGACGCGTTGAGGTACACGCCCAGCACGGGCGACGGGTCACCGCCCGACGCCCCGGGGAGCACACCGGCGAGCTCCCCGGACAGGACGGTGCCGGCGAGGCGGGCCTGCTCGCCGTCGTCCGCGGACCACACGAGGAGGCGGCCCGCGCGCGACGCGTCCGCGAGCGCCCCGACGACGCCCGCCGGCTCCGCGCCCGCCGACGTGGTCAGGGCGCTCAGCACCGCGTGCGCCGCCGCGGCCAGCACGGTGTCCTGGGTCGCCGGGTCCTCGTAGCGCCGGTACACGCCGTTGAGGAGGAAGCCGGCCGCGTCGTCGCCCGTGAGCCGCACCTCGGCGCCGCCGGGGTCGGTGAAGGTGACGGGTCCGGTCGCGTCGAGGACGCCCTGGAGCGCCACCGGGTCGACGGCGAGGACGCCGTCGACCTGCGTCCCGGTACGGTCCGCCCAGATCTGCCGGGCGACCGCCGCCGCCCGGGGGAAGTCCGGGGTGGAGGTGACGTTGAGCATGTACCGGCCGAGGTCGTCTCCGAAGAGCGCCTGCTCCGCGCGCGACAGCGGGACGGCGCTCGACTCACCGGTGAGCTCGTTCCCCGGTCGTACCTCGACGAGCTCGAGCCGGCCGTCCCGTGCCCGCACGTGGAGCACGGACCCGGCGATGCCGCCGGTCGCGCGCGGCTCGGCGTTGTTCTGCACGAGCACGAGGTAGTCGCGCGGGCCGTCCGCTCCGAGCATCGGCGGGACCAGGTCGACGGCCCGGGCCGCCGTCTCGGTGGACGACCGGATCTCGGCCAGACGACCTCCGAGGTCGTCGACCGCCCGCGCGAGCGGCTCGACGAGCGTCGCCGTGTCGAGGTGCGCGACCGTCGTCGCGGCGGCGGCGACGGCGGCGTCGGCGGCGAGCACGTCGGCTCGCGCCTCCTCCAGCGGCGCGAGGTCGACGGCGCCGTCGCGCGGGACGAGCCGGGCCGGGGCGGCGGCCTCGGCGGCGCGCGCGAGGCGCGGGAGCGCTTGCGCGGCGAGCCCGTCCACGGCCGTGGCCACGTCGCCGAGGGCACGGGCGTCGTCGCCGACGACCGGCAGCAGCCGGGCGAGGCGCCAGTGCGGTCCCGTGGTCGCGTCGGCCGCGGTGCGCGCCGCCTCCTGGACCTCCTCGATCCCGGCGGACGCGTCACCGCCCGAGCTCACCGTCTCCTGCAGGCCCGGGAGGTCGGCCGCGGCACGCTCGAGCGCGGACCGCGCGCGCAGCACGTCACCGACGAGCCACGCCGCCCAGCCGGCGACCAGCACCGCGAGCACCACCGCGACGACGACCGCGCGCCTGCGCGCACGACGGCGGCCGGTGCCGGTGCGAGCCGGCCGCGACGGCTGCCCCTGCCATTCCTCGACCGCGACGGAGGGCGTCGCCCCCGACCACCGCGGACCCCAACCGTCGTGCACCATGTCGCCCCCTGCGACTCGCCCCCGTCGTCGCCGCCCGGCAGGGCGGCACCGCTCGCGCTACGGTAACCAGGCCCTGGGGACCCTGCCCGACGACCTGCGAGGAAGGACGACGTGCTCCGCCTGCTCGCCGTGTGCACCGGGAACATCTGCCGCTCTCCCGCCGCGCAGCTGCTGCTCGCGGACGAGCTCGACGGGTCGGTGGAGGTGACGAGTGCCGGGACGCACGCCGTCGTCGGGGCGCCGGTCGCGGAACCGGTCGCGCGTCGGCTCGCGGGTCTGGGCCTGGACCACTCCGGCTTCGCGGCGCGCGCCCTGACGCCGGCGATCGTGCGGGCCGCCGACCTCGTGGTGACGATGACCGCGGCGCAGCGGGCGGTCGTGCTGGAGGACTCCCCCGGCGCGCTGCGCCGCACGTTCCTGCTCTCGGAGCTCACGTCCCTCGCGGAGCACGCCGGCCCGGACCTCCAGGGCACGGGGGACGCGGCGCGGCTGCGGTCGCTCGTCACGTCCGCCGGACGGGTGCGAGCGCGGCTCGGCGGGGTGAGCACGCCGGACGTCGAGGACCCCTACGGTCGCGACGACGACGTCCACGCCCGGGTGCTCGACGAGCTGCGCACGTACGTCGCACGGCTCGGGCGCGCCCTGCGGGCGTGACGCCGGCCCTCCTCCCATCCCCCTGCGCGGGAGGAAGGCCGACGTGCCGTCACTGCGGCTGGAGCACCGTCGCGACGACCACGACGATGACGCCCCACAACGCGAGGCCCGCTCCGCAGCCGACGGCGAGGCCGTCGGCTCCGGTGGTGGCACGGACACGGGCACGCCGGGCGAAGAGCACCGTCGCCCCCGACCCGAGGACGACCATCGCCCACCCGACCGCCACCCAAGACATGCCCGCATGGTGCACGTCGCAGGTGAACGTTCACATCTTGGACACCCGTTCAACTTCGCCATCGTCGTCCGTTTTGTCCGATAAGAGCGCGTCCACGGGCCGGAGTGCGACCAAGTTCACCCGCTCCGCGGGCGCGTTCGCGACCCCCGCGCGTGCTCGCCGACGTCGCGACGAGCTCAGGGAACCTCCCGCCGCTCCGGGCCGACGTACTGGCTGAGCGGCCGGATGAGCGCGTTCGCGGCGCGCTGCTCCATGACGTGCGCGGTCCAGCCGACCACGCGCGACGCGACGAAGAGCGGCGTGAACATCGGGGTGTCGAAGCCCATCAGGTGGTAGGCCGGGCCGGCGGGGTAGTCGAGGTTGGGCAGGATCCCCTTGCGCTCGGCCATGGCCGTCTCGAGCGCGGTGTAGAGCTCGAGGAGGTCGGGCCGGTCGTAATGGCGCACGAGGTCGTCGAGCGTCGCGCGCATGGTCGGCACGCGCGAGTCGCCGTGCTTGTAGACGCGGTGCCCGAACCCCATGATCTTGCGCTTGGTCGCGAGCGCGTCGTCGAGCCAGCCGGCGGCGCGGTCGGCTGTGCCGATCTCCGCGAAGGTCGCCATGACGGCCTCGTTCGCGCCGCCGTGCAACGGCCCCTTGAGGGCCCCGACGGCGCCCGTGACCGCGGAGTGCAGGTCGGCGAGCGTGGACGTGATGACCCGCGCGGTGAACGTCGACGCGTTGAACGAGTGCTCGGCGTACAGCACCATCGACACCTCGAACGCGCGCACGACGGCCTCGTCGGGAACCGCGCCGAACGTCATCCACAGGAAGTTCTCGGCGTACGAGAGGTCGTCGCGCGGCGCGACCGCCGGCTCGCCCCGGCGCCGCCGCTGGTCGAGGGCGACGACGGCCGGCAGCACCGCCCACAGCCGCAGCGCCTTGGCCTGCTCCGCGGCGGGCGAGGAGTCCTCGGCGTCCGGGTCGTGCGCCCCGAGCTGCGACACGGCGGTGCGGCACACGTCCATGGGGTGGCACGTCGTGGGCAGCGCGAGGACCGCGTCGCGCACGGCGTCCGGCAGGGCCCGGTGATCACGCTCGACGGCGGTCTGCTCGGCGAGCTGCCCGGGCGTCGGGAGCTCGCCGTGCCACAGCAGGTGCGCGACCTCCTCGGACGACCGGCGGGCGGCGAGGTCCTGGACGGGGTACCCGCGGTACAGCAGCGAGTTGGAGGCCGGGTCGACCTTCGAGACGGCGGTGACGTCGACGACGACGCCCGCGAGCCCCCTGCGGACCTCCGGGGCGTCGGCGGTGGTCGGTGCGGCGGGACTGGTCATGCGATCACTCCTTCGTGATGCGGCCTGCGGCGGTGTCAGCACCACAGGCCCCCGGGGTGCGACGTGGTGCTGACAGGTCAGGGCCGGTAGGTGAAGATCCCCTCGTCGAACGTGTTGTAGGCGGCGTAGTCGAGCAGCTCGTACAGCCGCGCGCGCGTCTGCATGCCCGCGACCTGCCCTGCCTGCGTGCCGGTCCCGGCGATCTCCTCGAGCGCGCGCTCGGCGGCACCCATCGCGACGCGCAGCAGCGTGACGGGGTAGATGATCAGCCGCACGCCCGCGTCGCCGAGCTGGCGCCGCGTGAAGAGCTCGGACTTCCCGAACTCCGTCATGTTGGCGAGCACGGGCACGTCGACCGCGGACGCGACGGCCTCGAACTCCGCGAGGTCGGCCATCGCCTCGGGGAAGACCGCGTCGGCCCCGGCGTCGACGAGCGCCTTCGCGCGGTCGACCGCGAGCTGCAGCCCGTCCGGTCCGGGGACGGTACCGCGCACGTCCGTGCGTGCCATGACGAGGAAGCCGGGATCGCGACGCGCGTCGGCCGCGGCCCGGACGCGCTGGGCCGCCTCCTCCAGGGAGACGACCTCCTTCCCGTCGAGGTGCCCGCACCGCTTGGGGTTGACCTGGTCCTCGACGTGGCAGCCTGCGACGCCGGCGTCCTCGAGCGCCTGGACGGTCCGCGCGACGTTCATCGGCTCGCCGAAGCCGGTGTCGGCGTCGACGAGCGCCGGCAGGTCGGTGACGCGGGCGATCTGCTGCGAGCGCCCCGCGACCTCGGTGAGCGTCGTGAGGCCGATGTCCGGCAGGCCCAGGTCGGCGGAGAGCACCGCGCCGGACACGTACACGCCCTCGAAGCCCTTGTCCTGGATCAGCCGCGCGGACAGCGGGTTGAAGGCTCCGGGGAGCCGCAGCGGCTCGCCCGTGGTCGCGGCGGCGTCGAGCGCCGCGCGGAACGTCCGCCGCTTGTCCGACGGCGTCACCTGGCTGTACAGCATCAGGCGCCCTCCCCCTCGGTCGCCTCGTGCATCGTGAAGCCCTCGCCCTCGACGTCGGCGGGCGGCGTCTCGCGGCCGAGCTCGAAGAGCCCGGTGGGCGTGGGCACGGAGTCGAGGAGCCCTGGCCGCGCGACGACCGTCAGCTCGCGCACCTCGGCGGCGGTCAGCCCGGGCAGGCGCTCGGCGAGGCCGAGGAAGCGCTCGATCTCGCTCTCCTCGAGCACGCCGTCGGCGAGGGTGCGGAACTTGTGCACGTACTGCTCGCGCCCGAACGGGCGGGCACCGAGAGGGTGCGCGTCGGCGACGGCGATCTCCCGCACGATCCGGCCGCCGTCGGCCAGCTCGATCTCGACCCGGCCGCCGAACGCCTTCTCGGCCGGGTCGGTCGAGTGGTAGCGGCGCGTCCACTCCGGGTCCTCGGCCGTGGTGACCTTGCGCCACAGCGCGACGGTGTCCGGGCGCCCGACGCGCTCGGGCGTGTAGGAGTCGACGTGGTGCCACCCGCCGTCCTGGAGCGCGACCGCGAAGATGTACGGGATCGAGTGGTCGAGGGTCTCGCGGGACGCGGCCGGGTCGTACTTCTGCGGGTCGTTCGACCCGGAGCCGATGACGAAGTGCGTGTGGTGGCTCGTGTGGATCACGACGCCCGCGACGTTCTCGGGGTCCGCGAGCCACGGGTGTTCGGCGTGCAGCGCGCGGGCGAGGTCGATGAGCGCCTGCGACTGGTACTCCGCGGAGTGCTCCTTGGTGTACGTGTCGAGGATCGCTGTCCGGGGCTCGCCCGGGCCGGGCAGCACGACGTCGTACGCGGCCCCCGGGCCGTCGAGCAGCCACGCGACGACGCCGTCCTCCCCCTCGTAGATCGGTTCGGGCGACGTCTGGCCGCGCATCGCGCGGTCGACGGCCTCGACCGCGACCTTGCCCGCGAACGCGGGCGCGTGGGCCTTCCACGTGGAGATCTGTCCCTTGCGCGACTGGCGCGTGGCGGTCGTCGTGTGCAGCGCCTGCCCGATCGCCTGGAACACCGTCTCGGTGCCGAGCCCGAGCAGCGTGCCGATGCCCGCCGCGGCGGACGGGCCGAGGTGCGCGACGTGGTCGATCTTGTGCCGGTGCAGGCTGATCGCGCGCACGAGGTCGACCTGCACCTCGTACCCGGTGACGATGCCCCGCACGAGCGCGGCCCCGTCCGCGCCGGCGTGCTGAGCGACCGCGAGCACCGGCGGGATGTTGTCGCCCGGGTGGGAGTACTCGGCGGCGAGGAACGTGTCGTGGAAGTCGAGCTCGCGCACGGCCACACCGTTCGCCCACGCCGCCCACTCGGGGCTGGTGCGCGTCGAGAGGCCGCAGCCGAAGACCGTCGCGCCGGGCGCGTACGGGTGCGCGAGCGCCTGGCCGCGCGCCGCGACGACCGGCCCGCGCGCGAGGCTCGCCGCGGCGACGGCGGCGTTGTCGATGACGCGGTTGACCACCATGTCGGCGGCCTCGGGGGTCACGTCCACGGGGTCCGTGGCGAGCTCGGCGAGCTGCCACGCGAGCTGGTCGGTCCGGTCGAGACGGTCGGCGCTCGGGTGCACGCGCAGCCGGTGGGTCTGGGGCATGGGTGCCTCTCGGGTCGTGCGGGTCAGGGACGGTCCTCGCGCAGCGCCTGCTCGGCGAGGGCCGCGCTGCGGTGGATGTGGGCGGTCATCGCGGTCTCGGCGGTCACCGGGTCGCCGGCGGCGATCGCGGCGGCGACGGCGCGGTGCTCGTCCACGTGGTCGGTGGTACCGGCGCGACCGCGCGTGGCGAGGGCGCGGTACCGGTCGACGTGGCCGCGGATCTGGCGCAGGAGCACGGAGCACCAGCGGTTGTCCGCGAGCGCCTCGATCTCGCCGTGGAACTGGGCGCCGACGCGCAGCACCTCGTCCTCGTGGTCGCGCACGGTGTCCATGAGGGCGACGAGACGTTCGAGACGTCGCGCGTCGGCCGGGCCGGCGCGCTCGCACGCGTCGCGCGCGAGCAGCCCTTCGAGGCGGGCGCGCACCTCGTAGACGCGCCGCGCGTCCCCGACGTCGAGGGGGGCGACGCGCACGCCGCCCGTGGGGAGCTCGACCACGAGCGCCTCGGCCTCCAGCAGCCGCAGCGCCTCGCGCACCGGGGTGCGCGACACCGCGAGCCTGTCCGCGAGCACCGGTTCGGTGAGCCGCTCGCCCGGTGCGAGCGTCCCGTCGATGATGTGCCCCCGCAGGGCCGCGTAGACCGCGCGCGCTCCGGACTGCCGCCGGGTGAGCGCGGCCGCGGCCGGAGGCTCCGCGGCGAGGTCCAGGGGCGGCGGCGTCGTCACCCCGTCATGGTGGCACGGGCGTGCGCACTTGTATACAGCTGGGTTCAGGCCTCGTCGAGCGGCGCCATGCGCGCGGCCATCTCGAAGTGCCAGTCCACCAGCTCGGCCAGCGGCACGGGCGTCCGCGAGGCGCGGGCCACGTCGCGCCCTTCCTCGGACCACAGCGGCGGGTACACGCTGAGCCCCTCGTCGAGCCGGAGCCGCTGCGTCTCGTCGTACCAGCCCGGCCAGCGCAGGTGGTCGTAGAACGCACCGGTCCCCCCGCTCACGGCCCACTCGAGGAACGCCGCCTGGCCAAAGCCGAGGTCCACCCAGTCCAGCGTGTCGGGCGCGAACCAGTGCACGTCGCCGAGCGGACCGGGCAGCCCGCCGCCGTTGACGGCGAACGTCCCGCCGAGGACGTCGTACCCGACGACGAGCACCGGGGGCGCGACGCTCGCGTCGTCCGGGTCGCCGAGCCCGTTCACGCTCGCGAGGTCGGGCAGTCCGGCACCGCCACCACCGAGCAGACGCAGCCACCCGCCGTCGACGAGGACGCCGCCGGTGTGGAGCGCGAGAGCACCGAGCGTTGACCGGACCGTGACCTGGAGCCGGTACAGCACGTCGAGCGCCCACGCGGGAGGCGGGACGACGTCGACGCCCGCGCGTCCGAGCATGCGCGCGAGCGTGGGCCACGCCGGGTCGTCGACGGCGGCGAGGTCCGCGGCCGTCCTCACAGTCATGGCCGGATCATGCCAGATGTCGCTGTGTCCCGTGAGTGCTGCTGCGCACCGTCAAGGACGCTCCCGGCACCCGGGCACCGGCGGAGCAGCGAGCCGACGCCGTGGTGCCCCCGGGGCGGCACCGCCCCGCCGGTGCAGCGCGGTCGCGCGTCGTGCCTGGTCCCGTGATAGATGTCGACGTGATCAGCACGGCGGCGGTGACGGGCAGGGGGATCATGACGGACGCGACCGCACGCGGCGCGCGCGAGGACGCGCGCCTCCTGGCTCTGCACCGGCTCGGGGTGCTCGACAGCGCGCCGGAGGAGCGCTTCGAGCGCGTGACCCGGCTCGCGCAGCGCCTGTTCGACGTGCCGACCGTGAGCATCACGCTCGTCGACGCCGACCGGCAGTGGCGCAAGGCGTTCATCGGGCTCGACGGACCGGTCGCGCAGCGCGAGGGCGCGTTCTGCGACGTCACGATCCGCGAGGACCGGACCCTGGTCGTCGAGGACGCGGCCGCCGACGCGCGCTTCGCCGACAACCCGTTCGTCGTCGACGACCCCCGCCTGCGCTTCTACGCCGGGCACCCGCTCGCGGCACCCGGCGGCGAGCGGGTCGGCACGCTGTGCGTCATCGACACGAGCCCGCGCAGCTTCGGCGACGGGGACCGCGCCCTCCTGCGCGACCTCGCCCTGTGGGTGCAGGGAGAGCTGCACCGCGACGAGGAGCTCGACCGGGCGGGTGCGGTGCAGCGCGGGCTGCTGCCCCGCAGGCCGCCCGAGCTCGACGGCTACCGCGTCGTCGCGCGGTGCCTGCCGGCCCGCGGCGTCGGGGGCGACTTCTACGACTGGACGCCCACGCCGGACGGCGCGGGTCTCGTGCTCGCGGACGTCATGGGCAAGGGGATGGCGGCCGCGATCGTCGCCGCGTCCGCGCGGGCCGCGCTGCGCACCGCGCTGCGCGCCCCGGCGCTCGCCGCGGGCGTCGCGGCGGCGGACGAGGTGCTGTCGGCGGACCTCGAGGAGGTCGGCTCGTTCGTCACGGCGTGGTGCGGCACGATCGAGCGCGAGACCGGGCGCCTCGAGTACGTCGACGCCGGGCACGGGCTCGCGAGCGTCCTGCGCGCGGGCGGCGGCATCGACCGGCTCGAGGCCGACGGGCTCCCGCTCGGCGTCGCGCCGGACGTCGAGCGCACGCCGTACGAGACGACGCTCGGCCCCGGCGACCGCCTCGTCGTCGTGAGCGACGGCCTCGTGGACCTGCTCGCGGACCTGGGCGTGCCCGGCGGCGACCCGCGCAGCGTCGACCCCGACGACCCGCTGCCGCTCCCGCACGGGGAGGACCTGTCGCGGTCCGCGCGCGACGTGCGCAGCGCGCCCGACGCCGCGTCGACGCTCGCCGCGCTGCTCGCCATCGCGGACGGCCGGTACGTCGGGGACGACCTCACGGTGCTCGTCGTCGAGCGGGTCGCGGCGTGAGGGGCGGGGCGAAGGGCGGCGCGCGGCGCCTCGTCGTCGTGCGGGTCCTGGTCGTGCTCGCGCTGCTCACGGGCGTCAACTACGTCGCGTGGCGCTGGCTCGACTCGGTCGCGTGGTCCGCGTGGTGGATCGCCGTGCCGCTCGTCCTCGCCGAGACGTACAGCCTCGTCGACACCGCGCTGTTCGGCGTCACGATGTGGCGCCTGCGCGAACGCGACGAGCCGCCCCCGGCACCCCCGGGCGTCACCGTGGACGTCTTCGTCACGACCTACGACGAGCCCGAGGACCTCGTGCTGGCGACCGCGCGCGCCGCGCGGGCCGTCCGCTACCCGCACCGCACGTGGATCCTCGACGACGGCGCCCGGGACGGCATGCGGGCCGCCGCGGAGGCCGAGGGTCTCGGCTACCTGACGCGCTCCGCGAGCTGGGCGGACAAGCCGCGGCACGCCAAGGCGGGCAACCTCAACAACGCGCTGTTCCAGACCGACGGCGAGCTGCTGCTGATCCTCGACGCCGACCAGGTGCCGGACCCCGCGATCCTCGACCGCACCGTCGGGTACTTCACGCAGGACGAGCGCGTCGCCGTCGTCCAGACGCCGCAGTACTTCGTCAACGTCGACGACGCCGACCCGCTGGGCAGCCAGGCGCCGCTGTTCTACGGACCGATCCAGCAGGGCAAGGACGGGTGGAACGCGGCGTTCTTCTGCGGGTCCAACGCCGTGCTGCGGCGCGAGGCGCTCATGCAGCTCGGCGTGGTCGGCTACGTGCGCGGCGTGACGAGCGGGGTGCGCCGGGCGCTGCGCACCGCGAGCTCCGTCCTGGCCCGGGCCGCGCGCTCGCCGGACGCGGCGGACCCGGCGGTGCGCGCGGCGATCGAGGAGCTGCGCGCCGAGGCCGACGTCGCCCGGCGCGCCATCACGGCGGGCGAGCCCGTCGCCGACGTCACCTACCGGTTCCAGCGCCGCGTCGACAGCGCCTCGCGCGCCGTCGTGGCCGGTCAGGTCCAGGGGCTGCGCGCGGAGCTCGCGACGCTCGAGCCCGAGCTGGTCGACGGCGGCCCGCTCGCGGTGGACGAGGAGATCGGGCAGCTCGTCGTGGACGAGGAGGCGCTCGACCGCCTCGCGCGCCGGGACCTGTCGCCGCTCGTCGCCGTGGAGGCGGTGCGGCGCCTCGCCGACACGATCGACGTCCAGATGAGCGACGAGGCGCAGCCCGTCATGCCGATGGCGACGATCTCCGTCACCGAGGACATGGCGACCGCGATGCGCCTGCACGCCCTGGGGTGGCGGTCCGTGTACCACCACGAGATCCTCGCGCACGGCCTCGCGCCCGAGGACATGCCGACGATGCTCCAGCAGCGCCTGCGGTGGGCGCAGGGCACGGTGCAGGTCATGCTGCGCGAGAACCCGCTGACCAAGCGCGGCCTGAGCGTCGGCCAGCGGCTCATGTACTTCTCCACCATGTGGAGCTACCTCTCCGGCTTCGCCGCGCTCGCCTACCTGGCGGCGCCCGTGGTGTACCTGTGCTTCGGCATCCTGCCCGTGCAGGCGTTCGGGGAGGACTTCTTCCTGCGGTTCGTGCCCTACTTCGTGCTCAACCAGCTCCTGTTCGTCGTGGTCGCGCGCGGGGTGCGGACGTGGCGCGGGCAGCAGTACTCGCTCGCCCTGTTCCCCGTCTGGATCCGGGCGTGCTGGACCGCGTTCGCGAACGTCGTGCTGGGCCGGCCGCTCGGGTTCGTCGTGACGCCGAAGACGCGCACCGGCGCGCACCGGCCCGCCTGGCGCACGATCTGGCCCCAGCTCACCGCGATGGGCGTGCTGGTGGTCGCGGCCGTCGTCGGCACGGTCCGCCTCGTCGCCTTCGACGCCGACCCCGGCGCGACGGTCGTCACGCTCCTGTGGGTCGTGTACGACCTCGCGGTGCTCGGCGTCCTCTTCCCCGCGGCGCGCTACGCCGGCGTGCCCCCACGACCCCAGCAGACATCGACGGCGCGAGCCGTCCGGACGGAGGAACCGTGAAGCTCGACGTGACACCCCTCGACGACACCGGGGCGGTGCTGACGCCTCACGGCCGCCTCACGCTCACGACCGCCGCGCACCTGCGCGACGCGGTGACGGAGCTGGTCGGTGCCGGGAGGGTCCGGCTCGTCGTGGACCTCGGAGCGCTCGAGTTCGTCGACTCCTCCGGGCTCGGGGCGCTCGTCGCGGGCCTGCGCACCGCCCGGGCGGGCGGCGGCGACCTGCGGCTCGCCAACGCCTCCGAGCAGGTCGCGACGGTCCTGCGGCTGACGAACCTCGACCGGGTGCTGCGCGTGCACGACGACGCGGCGACCGCGTTCGTCGACGGCTGACGACCGCATGGCCACCGACCCGACGAGTGCGCCGCAGGAGGCGCCCCTCGTCGTGCTGAGCGCCACGGCGACGCCGCCGTGGCTGGAGGCGCTGCCCGGTGCCTTCGCGCGGCTCTGGGAGCGCGCGCCCTGGGTGCCGCCCGACGACCGGTTCGCCGTCGAGCTCGCCACGACGGAGATCGCCGCGAACATCGTCCGGCACTCGCCGGCCCCCGAGGCCGTCGAGGTGCGCGCGGCGCTCGACGTCGACGGGGCGCGCGTGCGGGTGACGCTCGCCGACACCGCTCCCGCCGCCGCCGTGGACCTCGACCGACCGATGCCCGGGACGGACGCCGAGTCGGGACGCGGCGTCGCGCTCGCCCGCTCGTGCCTCGACGTCCTCGAGCACCTCACCGGCGACGGCGGGGGGAACGTGTGGGTCCTCGAGCGCCGCACGGGACGACGCCCGGACGAGCACGGCCCCGCCGACGGCTGAGCGCGTCAGCCGACGAGCGCGACGATCGGGTCCGTGGTCGGCTGCTGCGACCCGCCCTCGGGCTCGACCGACACGGCGACGCCCACGCCGGGGACGTCCTGCACGAGCCGCTCCACCGTTCCCTCGCGGTCCGGCAGGACCCCGGCGGAGGTCACGCCGCCGTCCGCGCCCACGACCCACAGCTGGTAGTCGCGGTCGTCGCCGGCACCCGGCAGGTCGCTCGCGCGGAACAGGTAGTCGTCGCCCGCGACGAGGACCGACGCCTCGCCGCCGCCCGCGACGTCGCCGCGGACGATCGTGGCCGCCGGGTCCGCGATCATCTGCGCGACGACGTCGGCCTGCTCCTGCAGTCGCGTCTGCTCCTGCGTCGCGCGCACGGCGACGGTCGTCGGCACGGCGACGGCGAGGACGGCCGCCGCGGCGACGGCGGCGACGCCCCAGCGACGCCGGGCCCGACCGGCCGACGGCCCCCCGGACGACGGTGCCGCCCCGCGGACCGGGGCCGTCGAACCGGCCGGAGCGCCCTCGGTGGTCTGCGGCGTGGCCGCGACGCGCGCGAGCACCGCCTCGCGCGCCGCCGCCGGCGGGGCCTGCTCGACCGCGAACGCCGCGACCACGTCGCGGTACTCGTCGAGCGCACGACGGGCGTCCGGGTCGGCGTCCAGCAGACGCTCGACGGCGCGCCGCTCGAGGTCGTCCACGGCGTCCAGCGCGTACGCCGGGAGCAGGTCCCACGCGTCGCCACGCCCGTCGGCGCCGGTCCCGGCGCCCGGGCCGACGGTCCGGTCAGCCACGGCTCACCCCCAGGCAGTCGCGCAGGCGCATCAGACCGTCGCGGATGCGCGACTTGACGGTCGGCAGCCCGGCGTCGAGACGGTCGGCGACCTCGCGGTAGGTGAAGCCGCCGTAGTACGCCTCGACCACCGCCTCCCGCTGCGTGGCGGTGAGCGACCCGAGGCAGCGGCGGACGGCCGCGCCCTCCAGCATCCGCTCCACGTCCTCCGCGACGACGTCGCGCGGCGCGACCGCCGTCGCCGTGTCGAGGTCCCGCTGGTCGCGCGCGCGCCGCGCCTGCTCGGCGCGGACCCGGTCGACGGCGCGGCGACGCGCGAGGGTCGCGACCCACGTGCGTGCGGAGCCGCGCGTCGCGTCGAACCGCGCTGCCGTCTGCCACACCTCGACCATCACCTCCTGCATCACCTCCGCCGCGTGGTCCGGGTCGCGCAGCACGCCGAGGCACGTGCCGTAGGCGACGGGCGCGAGCGCGTCGTACACGGGCGTGAACGCGCCGGGGTCGCCGTCGGCGCACGCGGCCAGCGCGGCGTCGACGGCACCCGACGGGCTCGTCGTCACGGGGTGCGGCACCCGGACAGTCTGCCGCACGGCGGGGGTCCTCACCCTCGCCCGTCCGGGGTTCGGTGCGGACGCCCCACCGGATGGGTCGGCGCGACCGTCAGAGCGCCCGGCGCTCCCGGACCGCTCCGGCGAGCTCGCGCAGGAGGTCGGCCGTGACGTCCCAGGACATGCAGGCGTCCGTCACCGACTGCCCGTAGGTCAGACCGGACGGTGCGGGCTTCTGCGCCCCGGCGACGAGGAAGCTCTCCATCATCAGCCCCGTGACGCCCTCCTCCCCCGCGGCGAGGCGCGCGGCGAGCTCGCGCACCACCTCGGCCTGACGCAGGTGGTCCTTGCCCGAGTTGCCGTGCGACGCGTCGACGACGAGCCCGTGCTCCGCCACCCCGCCGACGCCCGAGGCGCGGGCGACCGCGAGCGCCGCCGCGACGTCGTCCGACCCGTAGTTGGGGCCCGAGCGGCCGCCGCGCAGGATGACGTGGCAGTCCGGGTTGCCCGCGGTCTCGACCGCGGCGGCGCGGCCGAGGGAGTCCATGCCGAAGAACGTGTGCTCGCTCGCGGCGGTGATGCAGCCGTCGACCGCGATCTGCACGTCGCCGTCCGTCGCGTTCTTGAAGCCCACCGGCATCGACAGGCCCGACGCGAGCTGGCGGTGCACCTGCGACTCGGCGTTGCGCGCCCCGATCGCGCCCCAGGAGACGGCGTCGGCGATGTACTGCGGGCTCGTCGGCTCGAGGAACTCGCACGCCGCCGGCACTCCTGCGTCGAGCACGCCGAGCAGCACCTCGCGGGCGAGCCGCAGCCCGTGGTGCACGTCGTGCGAGCCGTCGAGGTGCGGGTCGTTGATGAGGCCCTTCCACCCGACGGTCGTGCGCGGCTTCTCGAAGTACACGCGCATGACGACGAGCAGGTCGTCGCCGAGCTCGCGGGCGAGCGCGCCGAGGCGGCCGGCGTAGTCGAGCGCGGCCTCCGGGTCGTGCACGGAGCACGGGCCGACGATCACGAGGAGGCGGTCGTCGTCGCCGGCGAGCACGTCCCGGACCTCGCGGCGCGAGGTGGTGACGAGGTCGCTGCGCGCGGGGCCGAGCGGCAGGTCGGCGAGCATGGCGCGCGGCGCGGGCAGCGCGTCGAGCGCGCGCACGCGCAGGTCGCTCGTGCGGGCCTGCAGCTCGGGGCTGTCCACGGGGTCGACGGTATCGGGATCGGCGTCGGCGTTCGCGGGCTGGGCGGTCGTGCTGGTCACGGGAGGCTCCTGGTTCGTGCGGCTGGGGGGTCGGGCCGCCGTCCGACGGGAGCCCTCTCCGGCCTGCTGCCGCCCGTGGTCCCGGAGCGGCCCGTCGATACGACGAAGGGCCCGGACGCGGTCCGCGTCCAAGGCCCTGTGCTGGCTCCGGGTGGTGACGTGTGGTCAGGCGAACGCCCGCACGGCTCCACCGGGAGCCTGCGTAAAGCGCCAATACCACTGCGAGGTCACGGCGCGACAATAGCACGCGGTCTCCGAGGAGCGGACGGTCCGTCTCGCGTGGTGGTCGCGCGACCGCAGCACCTACGCTCGGGGCATGCCGATCCCCGAGTTCGTCGCCGCCCTGCGCTCCCACGTCGGGACCGACCTGCTGTGGATGCCGGGGGTGTCCGCGGTCGTCGTGGACGACGACGGCCGCCTGCTGCTCGGCCGGCGCGCCGACAGCGGGCTGTGGTCCGTGATCAGCGGGATCCTCGAGCCGGGCGAGGACCCGGCGGTCGGGCTCGCGCGCGAGGTGCTCGAGGAGACGGGCGTCGACGTCGTGGTGGACGCGCTCGTCGCGGTGACCGTCACCGAGCCCGTGCGGTACCCGAACGGCGACCTCTCGCAGTACCTCGACCTCGCGTTCCTGTGCCGGCCCACCTCCCCCGCCGCCGCGGCGGCGGCGCACGTGGCCGACGACGAGTCGCTCGCCGTCGCGTGGTTCGCGCCCGACGCCCTTCCGCTGGACGTCACGCCGTCCACGACGGAGCGCGTCGGCCACGCGCTCGGCTGGCTCGCCGATCCCTCGTCGGGCCCCTTCTTCGTGCGCTGAGCGGCGCCGGGGGCACGCCGCCCGGTCGTCGCCGTGCGGTCAGCCCCGCCAGCGCAGGGCGAGCACGCACGCGTCGTCGTGCTCCGCCGCCGCGGCGACGAGCCGGGCCGGGAGCCCGTCGAGCGGACCGCCGCCCGCGAGCGCCCGCAGCGCCGCGCCGGCCAGCTCGTCGAGGCCCTCCGGGAGCGCGCGGTCGCGGCGCTCCACCACGCCGTCCGTGTACAGCAGGACGGTGTCCCCCGGCGCGAGCCGGAGCGTGTCCGCCGTCCGCGCGGCGGCGCCGCGCACGCCGAGCGGCGTGGAGCGCGCGTGCCACAGGTACGCGGCCCCGCCGTCGGCGCGCACGTGCAGGGGCGGCAGGTGGCCCGCGCACGCGTAGCGCAGCACGCCCGAGGCCAGGTCCAGCTCGGCGTACACGACGCTCGCCATGAAACCCGTCCCGGTGCGCGCGACGAAGTCGTCCAGCCTCCCGAGCACGTCCTCCGGCCCGGCACCCGGCCCCGCGGACGCACGCGCTGCGGTGCGCAGCTGCCCCATCGCGGTCGCCGCGTGCAGTCCGCGGCCGACGACGTCGCCCACCGAGAGCGCGAGCGTGTCGTCCGCGACGAGGAACGTGTCGTACCAGTCCCCGCCCACCTCGAGCTCGTGCACGCCGGGGCGGTACTCGGCCACGACCTCCACGCGCGGGTCGCGCACCAGCCCGCCGGAGAGCATCGCCTGCTGGAGCACGGACGCGACGGACAGGCTCCGCTCGTGCGTCCGCGCCCGGGCGAGCGCGAGCGCTCCCTGCTGTCCCGCGGCCGTGAGCGTCTCCGCGTCGGCCGGGGTCGCGCCCGGTGCGCGGGACGGGTGCAGCACGAGGACGCCGAGCAGCGCGCCACCCTGACGCAGCGGGACGACGACGTCCCCGTCGGCGCGCGTGACGGTCCCCGCGAGCTCGTGCGCGGCCGGCACGACGAGGCTGCCCCGGCCGCCCGCGTGCCGGAGCCGTCCGTCCTCCGTCACCGTCCAGATCGCGGCGTCCGCCGCGCCCAGCTCCGTCGTCGCCGACCGCAGCAGGACCTGCGCGACGCCCTCGGAACCCGCCGCTCCCGCGAGCGCCGCCGCGGTGCGCTGCAGCGCGCGCACGCGGCGCTCGGCGGTCTCCGCGGCGGCACGCGCCTCGACGAGCTCACGCTCGAACCGGGCGCGCTCGCGGGTGCCGAGCAGCACCGCGTCGGACGTCCCGCCCTCGGCGGCGTGGTGGGTGACCGTGAGGAGCACGGGCTCTCGTCCTGCCGGCGTCCGCAGCTCGACGGCGACCTCGTCGAGCCGGCCCTCCATCCGCAGCAGGGGCGCGAGGTGCGTCTCCCAGTAGATCCGGCCGCCGACGGTGAGCAGGTCGCTGAGACGGCGCCCGGCGACCTCGTCCCGCGTCCGCGCGCCGACGTGGCGCAGCAGCTCACGGTTCGCGTCGAGGATCCGTCCGTCGGGGTCGAGGAGCAGGAGGGCGACCGGGGAGCGGTCCCAGAGCGCTGCGCGAGAGGCCTGCATCAGCGCGAACGCAGCCAGTCGTCCATCGCCCGGACGAGCTCCTCCGGGTGCGAGAGGTTCGGGCAGTGCCCGACCGCGTCGATGACGGCGAGCTCGCTGCCGGGCAGGTGCTCGTGCACGTACCGGCCGACCTCGGGCGGTGCGATGACGTCCTCGCGGCTCTGGACGACGATGCTCGGGGTGCGCACGCGGGCGAGGTCCTCCCGGTTGTCCGCGAGGAACGTGGCGCGCGCGAACCGGCGGGCGACGGCCGGGTCGGTGCGGCAGAAGAGGTTCGTGAGCTCTGCCCCGACCTCGGGCCGGTCGGGGTTGCCGGCGATGACGGGCGCCATCGTGCGCGACCAGCCGAGGTAGTTGCTGTCCATGGTCTGCAGGAGCTCGTCGATCTCCTCGGCCGTGAAGCCGCCGCGGTAGCCGTCGGCGTCGACGTAGCGCGGGCTCGGACCCACGAGGACGAGGCCGTCGAACAGGTCCGGGCGCTCCGCCGCCGCGAGCACGGCAATCATCGCGCTCACCGAGTGCCCCACGACGACCGCGGGCCCGTCCGCGACGTGCTCGACGAGCTCGACGAGGTCCTGCGCGTACCCGTCGAGGGCCGCGTGCCGCACGGGGTCGTACGACGACGGGTCGGACGCCCCGCAGCCCGCGTGGTCGAACAGGACGACCCGGTAGTCGGTGGCGAAGCGCGGGGCGACGAACCGCCACATGGACTGGTCGCAGCCGAAGCCGTGGGCCAGCACCATCGTCGGCGCCCCCTCGGGCCCGGTCGTGTGCACGTTGTGCCGTCGCTGAACCTCCACGGCTGCCAGGGTACGGTCTGGCCCCGCCGGGCGAGCACCGCACGTCGTCCTCCCCGACGCACTCGGCGGCACGGCACAATGAGGTCGTGCGGGTCTCGGCGAAGGCGGACTACGCCGTGCGGGCGTGCGCGGAGCTGGCGGCGTCCCCGCACGGCGAGCCCGTGCGCGCCGAGGACCTGGCGGCGAGCCAGGGGCTGCCGGTGAGCTTCCTCGAGCGCATCCTCGGCGACCTGCGCCGCGCCGGCGTCGTCGCGAGCGTGCGCGGCCGGGCCGGCGGCTACCGGCTCGTGCGGCCCGCCGAGGAGGTCACGCTCGCCGACGTGTTCCGGGCGGTCGACGGCCCGCTCGTCACGGTGCGCGACGAGCGCCCGCCGAGCCTGGCGTACGACGGGGCCGCCGCGGGCCTGCTCGACGTGTGGGTGGCGCTGCGCGCCAGCGTGCGCGACGTGCTCGACGTCGTGACGGTCGCCGACGTGGTGCGGCGCGACCTGCCGCCCGACGTGCGGGCCCTCGCGGCGCGCGCCGACGCCTGGGAGAACCCGTAGGACGTCCGCGCCCCGCGGCCGCCCGCTGCGTGACCACCGCGCGTAACACTCGACCACGATGTGACCCCGCCCTGTGAAAACCCGACCGTTCCGGTCAACCTTGTCAGGCACGGCCGGGGCGAACCCGGCCCGACGGACGGGAGCGCGCGGTGCGGACACTCCTCCTGCTGGCCCTCGCCGGGCTCGGCGCCCAGCTCGTCGACGGCAGCCTCGGCATGGCCTACGGCGTCACGTCGACGACGCTGCTGCTCGCGATCGGCACCAACCCGGCGGCCGCGTCCGCGACGGTCCACCTCGCCGAGATCGGCACGACGCTCGCGTCGGGAGTCGCCCACTGGCGGTTCGGCAACGTGGACTGGAAGGTCGTGCTGCGTATCGGCGTCCCCGGCGCAGTCGGGGCGTTCGCCGGCGCGACGTTCCTCTCGGCCCTGTCCACGGAGGTCGCCGCGCCCGTCATGTCGCTGCTGCTCCTCGGCCTCGGCGTGTACGTGCTCACACGGTTCACCGTCGCCGGCCTGCCGACGGGCCGGGTCGGCCTCCCGCTGCGCCGGCGGTTCCTCGCACCGCTCGGTCTCGTCGCGGGGTTCGTCGACGCGACGGGCGGCGGCGGCTGGGGGCCGGTCGGCACGCCCGCGCTGCTCGCGTCGGGGCGCATCGAACCGCGCAAGGTCATCGGCTCCGTCGACACGAGCGAGTTCCTCGTCGCGCTCGCCGCGTCGCTCGGGTTCCTCGTCGGGCTCGGGCAGCAGGGCGTCGACCTGCTGTGGGTCCTCGCGCTCCTGGCCGGGGGCCTCGTCGCGGCACCGGTCGCGGCGTGGCTGGTGCGCCACCTGCCGCCCCGCGTGCTCGGCTCGGCCGTCGGAGGCGTCATCGTCCTGACGAACGTCCGCACGCTCCTGCGCTCGGACTGGGTCGACGCGAGCGGCACCGCGCAGGGCGTCGTCCTCGGGGCGGTCGCGGTGCTCTGGGCGGCGGCGGTCGCCTGGTCCGTCCGCGAGCACCGCCGCGCCTCGGCGGCGGAGGCGACGGCAGCGGGTACGGAGGCGGCGACGTCGGGCACGGAGGCGGCGACGTCGGGCACCGACCGTGCGCCCGTGGCCGCGGGAGACGCGCGCGGTCAGTCGCGGGCGTAGCGCCGCACGAACGCCTCCAGGATGCGGCGCGGGTGCCGCACGTCGCCGCGGCGCACCGTCGCCTCGACCTCACCGGCGGCCTCCGGCGGGAAGTACCCGTAGTCCTGGTAGACCCCGATGCGCGTGATGATGCCGTCGAGGTCGAGCTCCGGGTGGAACTGCGTCGCGTACAGGTTCTCCTTGACCCGGAACATCTGCACCGGGCACGCGTCCGACGACGCGAGGAGCACCGCGTGCGACGGCAGCTCGCGCACCGCCTCCTTGTGCCCGGCGTACGCCTCGAACGTGTCCGGCAGGCCGGCGAGCAGCGGGTCGGCACGGCCCTCCGGCGTCAGGCGGATCGTCACGGGAGCGATCGGCTCGGCGAACGTGGTGTCGACGACGGCGCCCTCGTGCAGGCCGAGCGTCCCGACGCCGTAGCACGCGCCGAGGAACGGGACGTCCCGCTCGACGATCTCGTCGAGGAGCGGCGCGAGCTCGCGCTCCACGCGGCGCTGCACGTCGGACTTCTCGTCGTCCGGCTTCGCGGAGTCGAACGGGCTGCCGCCGACGATCACCCCGGAATAGTCGTCGAGGTCGATCTCCGGCAGCGGGCCGGCCTCCATGCGCACCCGGTGGAGCTGGTCGGCGCGCAGGCCCGCGAACCGGAGCACCGCGTCGTGCTCGCCGTCCGCCGCGACGTCCTCGGCCCGGGACGCGAGGAGGAGGAAGGGCCGCATGGCGCCACCGTAGGCGTCGACCGTGCCGCTCGCCCGGGAGACGCCCGCGCGCGCCGAACCCCGGGTCGTGCGTCACCAGGACCGCTGCGTGACGCACGACCCGGGGCTCGGCGAGGACCGGGGTCAGGTCCAGCGGAACAGGCGCACCCCGAGCGGCAGCAGGACCGCGGTCCACACCGCCATCACGACGACCTGGAGCGTCGGGAAGCCGTCCTCGAACCAGCCCGCGGTCATGGCCTGGGCGGCCGCGCCGAGCGGGGTGAACTGGCCGATCTCGCGCACGGCCTCCGGCATGATCGGGCCCGGGGTCCACAGGCCCGACAGGAACAGCATCGGGAAGTAGATCAGCGTCCCGATCGCCGAGGCGGTGCTCGCCTTCGGCACGCGCGCCGCGACGACCGTGCCCAGCGAGAGCAGCGACAGCACGGTGAGCAGGAAGGCCAGGACCACGGTCGCGACGTGGCGCGGCGCCGGGACGTCGAACATCAGCGTGGCCACGACGAGCGCGACCGCCGTCGCGGCGACCACGGCGACGAGGTTGATGAGCAGGTGCGCCACGACGATGCCCTGCGGCCGCATCGGTGTCGTGGAGAGCCGGCGCAGCACGCCCTTCTCCCGGAACGTCGCGAAGTACACGGGCATGGTCGTCAGCGCCGGCGTCGCGACGGCCGCGGCCAGCACGACGGGCACGTACGTCGCGATCGGCGTGAGCCCGTCCCACACGCCGCCCGCGCCCTCGATGGGCTCGCGCATGCCGGGGATCGCGAACCCGACGCCCAGCAGCAGCACGGTGGGGAACGCGAGGGAGAAGAACACGGTGCCCGCGTCGCGCAGCCACAGGCGCGCCTCGGTCGTGAACAGCGTGCCGAACCCGCGCCACCCGGCGCCCCGGGCGGTGGTCGACGGCGGGGAGAGGGTCGCAGCGGTCATCGGGAGGCTCCTTCTCGGGCGGTCCGCCGGGTGGCAGCCCGGCTGTTCGGGACGACACCGGGGGCCTCCGGGTCGTAGGTGCGGCCGGTCACGGCCACGAAGACGTCCTCCAGGGACCGGGAGACGGTGCGCACGTCGTCCGGCACGACGTCGTGCTCCGCGAGCGCGAGCACGACGGCGGGCAGCACGCGCCGCGTACCGGTCACCTCGATCTCGCGCCCGGCGCCGGCCACGGCCTCGACGTCGTCGAGCCCCGCGATGGTGTGGAGCGCGAGGTCGTGGTCCGCGGCCGGCACGCGCAGCCGCATGGTGCGCGAGTCGTCGAGGGCGTCGATCAGCTCCGCCGGTGTGCCCTGGGCGACGACCCGGCCGGCGTCGATGACGACGAGCCGGTCGCACAGCCGCTCCGCCTCGTCCATGAAGTGCGTGACGAGCAGGACCGTGACCCCGCGGTCGCGCACGCGCTCCACCAGGTCCCAGGTGTTGCGCCGGGCCTGCGGGTCGAGGCCCGTGGTGAGCTCGTCGAGGATCGCGACGCGCGGGTTCCCCACGAGCGCGAGCGCGATCGACAGGCGCTGCTTCTGCCCGCCGGACAGCTTCGCGTAGGCGACGCCGCGGTGCTGCGCGAGGTCGAGCAGGTCGAGGAGCTCGTCGACGTCCGCCGGTTCGTCGTAGAACGACGCGAACAGGCGCATCGCCTCGGCGACCGTGATCTTCTCGTTGAGCGCCGACTCCTGGAG
Source organism: Cellulosimicrobium sp. NPDC057127 (assembly GCF_042670945.1). NCBI lineage: Bacteria > Bacillati > Actinomycetota > Actinomycetes > Micrococcales > Promicromonosporaceae > Cellulosimicrobium > Cellulosimicrobium sp. NPDC057127. The sequence continues at coordinate 162,404 of NZ_JBHUUP010000006.1, read as the reverse complement.
CTGGACGCCCACCAGGTCGCGGATGCGCTCGGGGTGGGCCTGCGGGTCGACGCCGAGCACGCGCACGGTGCCGCCGTCGGCCTCGCGCAGGCCGGCGAGGCACTCGACGGTCGTCGTCTTCCCGGCCCCGTTCGGGCCGAGGATGCCGAAGATCTCGCCGGGTGCGACGGAGAAGCTCACGTCCTCGACGGCGACCTTCGGCCCGGCGTGCCCCGGCGGGGCGGGGTAGGTCTTGCGCAGGTTCCGGACCTCGACGACGGCGCTGGCGCGGTCGGGCGGCGGGGTCGGCGTCGCGCTCGTCCCGGCGGTGGGTGCGCGGGTCGAGGTGGTGCTCGTCCCGTCGGCGGGAGGGGGTGCCATGCTCATGGTGGTCTCCTCGAGGGTGTGCTCGGCCCACGGACGGCGCGGTGCGCCGTCCGCCTGGTGACGAGGGGCGGTGGAGGTGGTGCGGGTCAGACGCTCGCGCTGGCCGCGAAGTCGACCGGACGGATCGCTGCGCCCCGCAGGACGGCGCGCAGGAGCAGTGCGGCGAGCACGACCCCGGCGAGCCCGCCGAGAGCGGCGAGCCAGACAGGCGTGCCGTCGAGACCGACGACGCGCGCGAGCGCGTCCCCGAAGAACCCTGAGCGGAGGAACACCTCCGCGACGACGACCGGGACGAGGGCCGCGAGAGCCAGCAACGTGCCGCGGACGAACCCGGTCGCGTAGTAGCAGGCCGCGACGGCCATGCCGGCCAGGTAGTAGACGGTGCAGAACAGCACCTCGACGAGCAGCACCGTCCCGACCTGCGAGCCGTCCGCGTACAGCTGCGCCCCGTCCGAGTCCGGCGCCCAGCCGTTGCGCCGGGCCAGCCACCACTCGAACCACCGCACGGCCGCCGTCGCGAGACCGAACGTGAGGCCCGAGACCGCGGCGCCGAGCCACAGGCCGTGGGCGAACGAGCGCCGTGTGCCGCCGGCCGCGACGTGCAGGGCGACGGTCATGAGGGGAAGGATGATGCCCAGGACGAAGAGGAAGAACTTCGCCGAGCCGGCGACCCCTCCGACCGCTCCGACGTTCACGTCGCCGTTGCGCTCCATGATCCACAGGATGAGCGCGCCGACGGCGAGCGCGATCACCCAGAACCACACCCCGACGTACCACGTGCCGCCGATGTAGTACTCGGCGACGGCGCGCACGGCGCGCCGGTGGGCGGCCGACTCGAGCGCACGGCGTGCCGTGCTCGGACGGGTCGTCGTCATCACGCCTCCTCCTTCGCGGTCCCGGACGTCAGGTGGACGAACAGGTCCTGGACCGGCACGGCACCGACCTCGAGCCCTGCCTCGGTCGCGGCCGCGCGCTCGCCGTCGGCGAAGGCGCCGAAGAGCGTGACCTGTGCCGTGCCGCCGAGCCGCTGCCGGGCGAGCACGTCGTGGCCGGCGACGTGCCGCTCGACCACGTCGGCCGGCCCGGTCAGGCTCACGCCGCGCGACCGGACGTCGTCGGCGTTCTCCGCGAGCAGCACGCGTCCCCGGTCGATGATCACGACGTCCTCGAAGAGGCGCTCGACCTCGGCGATGAGGTGGCTCGACAGCAGGATCGTCCGCGGGTGCTCGGCGTAGTCGGCCACCAGCGCGTCGTAGAACGCGTACCGGCTCGGGGCGTCCATGCCGAGGTACACCTCGTCGAAGATCGTCAGCGGCGCCCGCGACGCGAGACCGAGGACGGCGCCGAGCGCGGAACGCCTGCCCCGCGACATCTCGGACGGCTTCTTGCGCACGTCGACCTCGAGCTCGTCGAGGAGCCGCCCTGCGAGGTCGGCGTCCCAGTGCGGCCGCATGCCGGCGTAGTAGGCGAGCGTGTCCTTCGCCTTGTCGCCCTCGCCCACGTCCCCGCTCTCGCGCACGAGCTGCGTGTGCATCGTCGTCCACACGTTCTCGAACGGGTCCTCGAGCTCGCCCTCCTCGCCCACGAGGACCGTGCCCTCCGTCGGACGGCGGAACGCGGCGAGGAGCGCGGCGAGCGTCGTCTTGCCCGCGCCGTTGCGGCCGAGGAGGCCCGTGACGACGCCGGGCCGGATCGTCAGCGTCGCCCCGCGCAGGGCCGGGTCGCCGCTGCGGGAGTAGCGCACGACGACGTCGCGCAGCTCGGCGCCGAACGGCGCGGGCCGGGCGGGCGCGCCGCTCGCGCGGTCGTCGGCCGGGTGGGCCGGGCTGGTGTCCTGGGCGGTCACGGGTCTCTCACCTCGGGTCGGGGTCGGTGGTCGGGCCGGCGCTGGGGTCGGTGGCTGCCGGGGAGCCGGCGGCGGTGCGCGAGCGACCGAGGACGTGGTCCACGATCGCCGTGGTCGGGATGCCGAGGACGTCCGCCTGCGCGAGCGCGGGCGTGAGGACCTCGTCGAAGAAGCGGGCTCGGTGCTGCTCGAGCAGGCGTTCGCGCGCACCGGCCGCGACGAACATCCCGAGTCCTCGCCGCTTGTACAGCACGCCCTCGTCGACGAGGAGGGCGAACGCCTTGGCTGCGGTCGCCGGGTTGATGCGGAACGTCGTGGCGAGCTCCGTGGTCGACATGACCTGCTCCTCCTCGGCGGCCTCCCCGGCGAGCACCTGCGCCCGGACCATCTGGGCGATCTGGAGGTAGATGGGCTCAGGACCGTCGAACATGGCGCCCATCCTCCCCCGGTTCCCGCGCTCGCTGGTTCATTACTCCACTAATGAACCACAGATCACTGCGCGCGCACAACCCCCTGGGCGTCGCGGATCCACGGACCCGTCCGATGGACGTCGCAGGGTCGCGGCGGGGTGGAGCCGCTGCCCCGTCGGTGGAGCGAAGGTCGCGTCGGTGCGAGCCTGGGCGGACGGTACGTGTCGACCCGGCGGGAGGCGTGGTGGACGGAGCGTGCGAGCTGGCCGGTGGCGCCCCGTGGACGGAGCCGCTGAGCACCTGGACGAGCCTGGCGTTCGTCGTCGCCGGCGGCGCCGTCGTCGTGTCCGCGCCCCGCCGTCGCGCGGGCGTGCCCGACGACGCGGCCGCCGCCCGCCTGCGCGTCGCCCTCGGGGTGCTGGTCGTCCTGGTCGGGCTGGGCTCCGTCGTCCAGCACGGGCCGTCACCGTCGTGGAACCCGGTCGCGCACGACCCACCGCTGCTCGGCACCCTCGCGCTCGTCGCGGCCGACGCCGTCGCCGACCTCACCGGCCGACGGACGCGGACCTCGTGGTGGCTCCTGCCGACGCTGGTCTCGGTCGGCGTCGCGGCCGTGAGCGTCCCGGCCTCGACCCTCTTCCAGGTCGCCGTCGCGGTCGTCGCGGTCGTGGCGAGCACCGTGCGGGCCGTGCGCCGGCCCTCCGTGCGACGCCGCACCGTCACCGCGCTCGTGCTCCTCGCCCTCGGCGGTGCGATCGGGACCCTGACGCGTGCCGGATGGCCGTTGTGCGACGCCGACGGGTCCCTCGGGGTCACCCTCCAGGGCCATGCGGTGTGGCACGTCCTCGCCGCGGTCGCGCTGTGGGTGCTCGCCCCGACGCTCGGGACGCGGCTCCCGGCGGCACTGCCGGACACGCAGCCGGACACGTCGGCGTCGACGCCGAGATAGAGCCGCAGGCCGCGAGGTAGACCCCGTCGGGCTCTACCTCGCGGCCTGCGGCTCTATCTCGCAGTCTGCGGCTCTGTCTCGCGGTGCCGGTACCGGATCGCGCCGCGGTGCGGCGGCGTCAGGCCGGCGCGACCGCCGAGGCCGGGGCCTCGGCGAAGCCGCTGCGGACGGCGTCGAGGTCGGCCGCGACGAGCTCCGCGAGCTGCACGGCGTTGAGCGCCGCGCCCTTGCGCAGGTTGTCGTTCGCGACGAACAGCACGAGCCCGCGGCCGCCGGGCACCGACTGGTCGGTGCGGATGCGTCCGACGAACGACGCGTCCGCACCTGCGGCCTCGAGCGGGTTCGGGACGTCGGCGAGCGCGACGCCCGGTGCGGCCGCGAGGATCTCGCGCGCGCGGTCCAGGGTGATCGCCGCGCCGAACTCGGCGTGGATCGCGAGCGAGTGGCCCGTGAACACGGGCACGCGCACGCACGTGCCCGCCACGGCGAGCTCGGGCAGCCCGAGGATCTTGCGCGACTCGTTGCGCAGCTTCTTCTCCTCGTCCGTCTCCTCGAGCCCGTCGTCGACGATCGACCCGGCGAGCGGGACGACGTTGAACGCGATGGGCCGCACGTAGGTCGACGGGTCGGGCAGGGCGACCGCCGAGCCGTCGTGCACGAGGCCCGCGAGCGCGCGACCGTCGTCGGCGCGCGCACCGGCGACGACCTGCTCCCGCAGCTCCTCGGCACCGGCGAGACCGGAACCGGAGACGGCCTGGTACGTCGCGACGATCAGACGCTCGAGCCCGGCCTCGTCCGCGAGCGGCTTGAGGACCGGCATCGCGGCCATCGTCGTGCAGTTCGGGTTCGCGACGATGCCCTTGCGCGCCTCGCGGAGCGCACCCGGGTTCACCTCGGAGACGACGAGCGGGACGTCGGGGTCCATGCGCCAGGCCGACGAGTTGTCGATGACGACGGCGCCCGCCTCGGCGAAGCGCTCGGCGTGCGCCTTCGACGTCGCGCCGCCGGCGGAGAACAGCGCGACGTCGATGCCGCGCAGCTCCTCGGTGGGCGTCGCGGCGACGTCCTCCACGACGACGTCCCGCCCGCGGAACGGCAGCGTCGAGCCGGCCGACCGCGCGGACGCGAAGTAGCGGATGCTCGCGACCTGCACGTCGCGCTCCTCGAGCAGGCGGCGCATGACCGCGCCCACCTGTCCGGTGGCGCCGACGACGGCGAGGTGCAGCGCCCGCGCGGCGGGCACGGCGGAGTTCTCGGTGCTCATGATCGGTTCCTCCCTCGTCCCCGGGTCAGCGGCCGGTGCCGGCGTACACGACGGCCTCGCCGTCGCCGTCGAGCTCGAACGCGCTGTGCACCGCACGCACGGCGTCGTCGAGCTTGTCCTCGCGGGTGACGACCGAGATCCGGATCTCCGAGGTCGAGATCATCTCGATGTTGATGTCCGCGTCGCGCAGCGCCGCGAAGAACTTCGCGGAGACGCCCGGGTGGGACTTCATGCCCGCACCGACGAGCGACAGCTTGCCGATCTGGTCGTCGATCTGCAGCGACTCGAAGCCGAGCTCCGTGCGCGCCGAGGACAGCGCGGACGACGCCGCCTTCGTGTCGCCCTCGGGGAGCGTGAAGGAGATGTCCGTCAGGCCGGTGCGGGCGGCCGAGACGTTCTGGACGATCATGTCGATGTTCACGCCCGCGCTCGCGACGACCTCGAAGAGGCGTGCGGCCGTGCCCGGGACGTCGGGGACGCCGACGACCGTGATCTTGGCCTCGCTGCGGTCGTGCGCGACACCGGAGATGATCGGGGCTTCCATGGCGGCCTCCTCGGGGGCTGCTGCTGCGGTGGGGTCGGGGATGGTGAGGGTGCCGGGCACGCGGTCCCAGACGGCGACCGGCACGCGCAGGTTGCCGTCGATGGCGCGTGTGACGTGCGCGTCCGCGCTGACGAACGTGCCCTCGTGGCCGGAGAAGGACGACCGGACGTGGATCGGCACGCCGTACCGGCGCCCGTACTCCACGCACCGCAGCGCGAGGACCTTCGCGCCGCTCGCGGCCATCTCCAGCATCTCCTCGTAGGTGATGCGGTCGATCTTGCGGGCGGTCGGGACGATGCGCGGGTCGGCGGTGAACACGCCGTCGACGTCCGTGTAGATCTCGCACACGTCGGCGCCGAGGCCGGCGGCGAGGGCGACGGCGGTCGTGTCGGAGCCGCCGCGGCCGAGGGTCGTCACGTCGTTCGTCGACTGCGTGACGCCCTGGAACCCGGCGACGATCGCGACCTGGCCCTTCTCGAGGGTCTCGCGGATGCGGTGCGGCACGACGTCGACGATGCGCGCCTTGCCGTGCACCGCGTCCGTGATGACGCCCGCCTGCTGACCGGTGAACGACTTCGCCCGGACGCCCAGGTTGGTGATCGCCATCGCGAGCAGCGACATCGAGATGCGCTCGCCCGCGGTGAGGAGGATGTCCATCTCCCGCTGCGGCGGGAGGGGGGTGACCTGCTGCGCGAGTTCGATGAGCTCGTCCGTCGTGTCGCCCATCGCCGAGACCACGACGACCACGTCGTTCCCGGCCCGCCTCGCCTCCGCGATGCGCTTCGCCACCCTCTTGATGCTCTCGGCGTCCGCCACCGACGAACCGCCGTACTTCTGCACGACAAGTGCCACGTGCTGCTCCATCTGTCGCCGGCCGCCGTCTTTCTCAACGGTCCGCCGGGTGCTTGTGGGTCGCTCGATGATAGGCACGAGCCGTGCCGTCCGGCCAAGTTCGTCCCGCGATGCGGGCCGTCGCCGAGTCCGACGACGCCGGTGTCAGACCGGGTGGTGGCTGCGGTCCGGGGGCGTGACCGGTGACGGGGTGGGGCGGGCGACGAGGGCGTAGGCGAGGCCGACGACGATCGCGCCGCCGACGAGGTTGCCGAGGCCGACCCACAGGACGTTGCGGGCGAAGTCGGGCCACGTCGTCCAGCCCTCGCCGGAGAAGAGGCCGAGGGAGAACGTCGTCATGTTGGCGACGACGTGCTCGAAGCCCGACGCGATGAACGCGAGCACCGCCCAGAAGAGGACGATCGCCTTCCCCGCCTCGGACGTCAGGCGGCCGCAGGCCCAGATCGCCGCGCACACGAGGACGTTGCACAGGATGCCGCGCGCGAGCAGCTGGCCGCCCGACTCGTGCTGCTTCGCGGCGAGCATCGACGCGACCATGTCCCCCGCTGCGGCGTTGCTGCGCAGCACGCCCGCCTGCACGACGAGCCACGCGAAGACCATCGAGCCCGCGAGGTTGCCCGCCAGGCACAGCGCGAGGGAGCCGACGGCGGCGCGCGCGCGGACGGCGCGCGTCGCCACCCCCTGGGCGAGGACCAGCATGGCGGACGTCGCGAGCTCGGCTCCCGCGAAGACGACGAGCGTCAGCGCCGCGGCGAACACGCTCCCCGCGACGAGGCGTTCGGCGGGCGAGCCGGCGGCGAGGAACGGCCCGGCCGTCGCGACCATGAGCACGACCCCGACGCCCACGTACGCGCCCGCGAGCGCCGACGCGACGAGGTAGCGCCCCGGTCGCCGTGCGGCCGCGACCTTGGCCCGGGCGGCATCGGACTGGACGCTCAGCGCCTGGGCGAGGGTCTTCACGGGCACGATCGTCGCGCGTGCGCGACGTCCGCCGGAAGGGTCGGAGTTCCGGTCCGGCAGGGACCGAGGTCGCGCCGTGGCGGGAGGGTCAGACGAGGTCGACGACGACGTCGTACCCGAGCTTGCAGATGAGCGCGCCGACGACGACGACGAAGACGACGCGCACGAACCCGCTGCCCTTCGCGACCGCCATGCGCGCCCCGACGTACGCCCCGAGCAGGTTCGCGGCGCCCATGACGAGGCCGAGCCCCCACAGGACGGCACCGTACGGGACGAAGAAGATCAGGGCGCCGGCGTTCGTCGCGAAGTTCGCGATCTTGGCGAGCGCCGACGCGGGCAGGAACGCGTAGCCCAGGACGCTCACGAGCGAGATGACGAAGAACGTCCCGGTGCCCGGGCCGAGCAGGCCGTCGTAGGTGCCGATGACCAGCCCGATGCCGGCCGCGGCCCACCGGTGCCCGTTGCCCTCCCAGCGCAGGTTCGTCGTGTGGCCGATCTTGGGCCTCGCGATCGTGTACACGGCCACCCCGACGAGCACGACGAGGATGATCGGGGTGAACAGCTCGGCGGGGATGCGGGACGCGAGCGCCGCTCCCCCGACCGCACCGAGCAGCGCGGCGAGCGCCATCGGGGCGGCCGTCCGCAGGTCGGGGCCCACGCGCCGGTAGTAGGTGGCGGCGCTCACGGAGGTGCCCATGATGCTCGCGAGCTTGTTCGTCGCGAGGGCCTGCACCGGGCTGATCCCGGGCACGAGGAGCAGCGCGGGGAGCTGGACGAGGCCGCCCCCGCCGACGACGGCGTCGATCCAGCCCGCGGTGAGCGCGGCGAGGACGAGGAGCACGACGGTGAGCCCGTCGATCTCGAGGCCTCCGGACGACGGGAGGACGAAGGCGGGCAGCACCCCCTAGTGGTACCACGCGCGCGACTGCCCGGTGCACGCCGCACGTGGCGCCGCGGTCCTGTGCACGGCAGGTGCCCGCCCGGTGGGCGGGCTGTGGAACGTTCGCGCGGTCTTCGGCAGGACGGCCCACGGCGCCGTGGGCGTCGCTACCTTCACCGGCATGACCAGCAACGACGCGTCCATGGTCCACCCGTCCACGACGCCCGGCTCCCGGCCCCCGGACTTCACCGCGTGGGTCGAGCACTTCCGGGCGAACCCTCGCGCCCAGTCCGCCATGGAGCAGGACGTCGACTGGGACGCCCGGTGCACGCTCGACCCCGTCGCGCGCGCCGCCTTCGTCCGCTCGTTCCGACGCTTCGAGCTCGGGGAGGACGGCGACGGCGCGCGCCTGCTCGCCAAGGCGCGACGCGCGGGCGATCCGGTCTACCTCGAGGCGCTGCAGCTGCTCGTCGCGGAGGAGCAGCGGCACTCGGCGCTGTTCCGTCGCGGTCTCGAGCACCTCGAGGCGCCCACGCTGGACGCGCACTGGTCGGACGCGGCGTTCACCCGGCTGCGGCGGCTGCTCGGGCTGCGCACCGAGCTCGCGCTGTTCCTCGTGGCCGAGTCGGTCGCGATGGGGTACTTCACCGCGCTGGCCTCGCGTGCGCCGGACGAGGTGCTGCGGGGCATCGGCCGGCGGATCGCGTCCGACGAGGTGCACCACCTGCGGTTCCAGGTCGACCGGTTGCGGCAGGGATTCCTCCGCACGCCGCGCCCGGTGCGCGCCGTCGTCGGCGCCGTCTGGGGCGTCGTCGCCGTCGGGGCGGCGACCGTCCTCGTCGGGGACCACGCCCGCGCGTTCCGCGCGACCGGTCTGCGCCCCGCGCGTGCCTGGCTCGACGCCGTCCGCACGTTCCGCGCCAACGCGCACCTCGTCCTGGACGACCCGTCGGCAGGGATGCTCGGCCCGGCTCCCGCCGCGCTCGTGGCCCGGGCGACGGGGGCCGCACGGACGGCGGGCCCGGCGGAGGCCTGAGCGCCCGACCGGCGCGCGGCCGCGTGTCAGGCGTGCAGCGCGTCGTACTCCGCCTCGGCCGCGACGTCGTCCTCCACGTCGAGGCGCAGGTGCGCGAGGGCGCTCTGCAGCACGCGCAGCGCGCTCGCGGCACGCTCGCCCCACAGCGACACGTAGGAGAACTGCCACCACCACAGGCCCTCGACCTCGCGGCCGGCCTCGTAGTGCTGCAGCCCCTTGGCGAGCGACTCGGCGACGCACGCGAGGTCGCCCGACAGCGTCGCGCTCGCGACGTCCGGCCCGACGAGCGGGTCCGCGATCTCGACGTAGTCGTCGAAGCCGTCGAACAGGCGCGAGAGCGCGGTGCGCAGCGGGTCCAGGTCGGTGTCGGGGCCGGCGTCCGGCTCGAACCGCTCGACGGGGACGACGTCGCCCATCGCCCCGAGGCGTGCCCCGGCCGCGAGGACGTCCGACAGCGCGAGGAGCAGCAGCGGGAGCACCGCTCCCTGCGCGGCTCCGCCGGCGACCTGCGTCGTCGTCGTCAGGTAGGCCCGTGCCTGCTCGGCCATCGTCTCCGCGATCTCGCGGAGGTCCGGGTCGTGCTCGATCTCTCCCATGCCCCTGCCTTCCGTCAGCCGCCGACGAGCCGGCGTCCTTCGAACGCCCTGCCGAGGGTCACCTCGTCGGCATACTCCAAGTCTCCCCCGACCGGCAGGCCGGACGCGAGACGCGTCACGCGCAGCCCCATCGGCCCGAGCATGCGCGCCAGGTAGGTCGCCGTCGCCTCGCCCTCGACGTTCGGGTCGGTCGCGAGGATGACCTCCGTGACCTGGCCGTCGGCGAGGCGCGCCATGAGCTCCGAGATCCGCAGGTCACCGGGCCCGACGTTCTCGATCGGGTTGATGGCGCCGCCGAGCACGTGGTACCTGCCGCGGAACTCACGGGTGCGCTCGATCGCGACGACGTCCTTCGGCTCCTCGACGACGCAGATCACCTCGGGCGAGCGCCGCGGGTCCGCGCAGATGCGGCAGCGCTCGGACTCGGCGACGTTGCCGCAGGTCTCGCAGAACCGGACCCGGGCCTTGACCTCGGTGAGCGCGTCGACGAGGCGGCGCACGTCCGCGGCGTCCGACGCGAGCAGGTGGAACGCGATGCGCTGCGCGCTCTTGGGCCCGACGCCGGGGAGCCGGCCGAGCTCGTCGATCAGGTCCTGGACCGCGCCTTCGTACACTCCCCCAGCCTACGGGGCGCCGGCCGCGGTCCCGCCCGGCTCGCCGTCCGACCACGTGACCTGCGGCACGCGCGTCAGCCGTCCTGCTGCTGGATCTCCTCGAGCACCTTGCCGTCGAGGAGCTTGACGACGAGCGCGGCACCGACGAGACCGGTCGAGACGATGTCCGGGTCGTCGCGGGACGGCAGGTCGTCCTCCGCCGGGTCCGACGACGGGGGCGCGACCGGTCGTGCCGCCGTGCGGAGCGCGGCCTGGCGGCGCTCCGCCTCCCGTCGCTCCGCCGCCTGCCGGGGCGTCTCGTGCGCCGTGGGGACCGGCACGGGCGCGGCGTCCGCGCTCTGCGGCTCGAGGACCGGCTCGGGCTCCGGACCGTCGTCGAGGTCCGCGGGGGGCTCGGACAGCGGGACGCCGGCGAGCCACGCCTGGTCCGCCGGGTCCGCCGTGGGCGGCGCGGACGTCTGCGCCGCCCGACCGCCGGCCGGCGCGCCCGCGCTCGTCGCCCGGGCCGGGGCGGAGGCCGACGCGACGGGGGCGCCCGCGAGCCACGCCTCGTCGGCGGCGTCCACGACGGCGCTCGGCGCGGGGAGCGCGGCGTCCTCGGCCGGCGGGCGCTCCTGGAGCGCGACCCCGCCACCTCCGGGCGCCGTGCGGACGGTGGCGGTCCCGACCGCACGCACCGCGGTGGGCGCGACGCCCGAGGGGGCGGCGGAGGGAGCGACGGACGTCGGCGCGGTCGCGGCGGCCCCGGTGGTCACCGTCCCGGGCGCCGACGGTGCGGACGCCGAGGGTGCGGACGCCGACGGCTGCCCGCGCCCGGGGTCCGCCGGTCCCGGCGCGGCCCCGCCCCCGTGGCCACCCGGGCCCTCGTCCGCCAGCCGCGGTTCGACCCGCACCTGCAGCCCCAGCGTCTGGTAGACGGCGTCCTGCACGGCGCCGGTGTGCCGGGACGACGAGAACGTGCGTGCGAGGCCCGCCGACGGGAACGTCAGGAACAGGACGTCCGGCCGCAGCTCGGCGACCTGGGCGTTGGTGCTCACGAGCGACCACGTGACCCGGTTCGCACGGAGCGTCTCGAGGACCTCCGGCCAGCGACGGCGCAGCTCCTCCGTCGTCATCGCGGGGGCCGCCTCGCCCGGCGTCGCGCTCGCGGCGTCGGCGATGTCGTCGGGAGCGTGCCCGGCGGACGCCGTGCCGGTCGGGTCGTCCTCACCGGTCGACTCCACCTCAGCGGTCGGCGCCTCCTCAGCGGTCGGCGCCTCCTCAGCCGTCCGCTCGTCCGTGCTCGACCCGTCGTGGGCACTCGGCTCCTCGCGGGCGACCTGCTCGTCGTGGGCCGCCGGCTCGTCGTGCGCCACCGGTTCGTCGCGGGCGACCGGCTCGTCGTGCGCCACCGGCTCGTCGTGGGCCACCGGCACGTCGTCCGGCGACGACGGGCCGCTGTCCGCGTCACCGGTGGCCGGGGCTGCGATCTCCGCGTCCGACGGCGCGGACGGGACGGCAGCTCCGGCATCCGCCGGGGCGGCGGGGGCCGGTCGCCCGAGCGCCGCGCGGACGGCTGCCGCGCCGGTGAGCCCCGATGCCGCAGGAGCTGCGGCGGGCGGGACGGCAGGTGCCTGGCCCGCGGGGGCCGCGGCGTCGGGCACCGGGCGCGGGGTGGCAGCCGGACCCGGGGCCGCCGGCACGACACCCGCCGGGACGGCGCCGAGGCCGCCCCGTTCGAGACGGTCGAGGCGCGCCGCGAACCCGGCGGCGCCGTCGTCCGCTCCCGGCAGGAGGAGCCGGGCGACGAGGAGCTCGAGGTGCAGGCGCGGCGACGTGGCGCCCGTCATCTCGGTGAGCGCGGCGTTGACGAGGTCGGCGGCACGCGAGAGCTCGGACACCCCGAGGTACTGCGCCTGCGTGCGCATGCGGGCGAGCTGGTCGGCGGGCTGGTCGCGCAGCACCGCGTCCGCCGCGTCACCCGACACGGCGATGACGATGAGGTCGCGCAGACGCTCGAGCACGTCCTCGACGAAGCGACGCGGCTCGTGCCCCGTCGCGATGACGTGGTCGATCACCCGGAAGATGCTCGCGCCGTCGCGCGCGGCCAGCGCGTCGACGACGTCGTCGAGCAGCGTGGAGTGCGTGTAGCCGAGCAGCGCGACGGCGCGCTCGTAGTCGACCGTCCCGTTCTCCGCGCCGGCGATGAGCTGGTCCATCACGGACAGCGAGTCGCGCACCGAACCGCCGCCCGCGCGCGTGACGAGCGGGTACACGCCCGACCCCACGTCGACGCCCTCGGCGGCGCACAGCTCCTCGAGGTACGGGCCGAGGACGTCCGGCGGGACGAGCCGGAACGGGTAGTGGTGCGTCCGCGACCGGATGGTGCCGATCACCTTGTCCGGCTCCGTCGTCGCGAAGACGAACTTCACGTGCTCGGGCGGCTCCTCGACCGTCTTGAGCAGCGCGTTGAAGCCCGCCGGGGAGACCATGTGGGCCTCGTCGATGATGAAGATCTTGAAGCGGTCGCGCGTCGGGGCGAACGTGGCCCGCTCGCGCAGGTCGCGCGCGTCGTCGACGCCGCCGTGCGAGGCGGCGTCGATCTCGACGACGTCGAGGCTGCCCGGGCCCCCGCGTGCGAGGTCGACGCACGAGGGGCACTCGCCGCACGGGGTGTCGATCGGGCGCTCCGGCGTGTTCTGCGCGCAGTTGAGCGTGCGCGCGAGGATGCGCGCGGACGTCGTCTTGCCGCAGCCGCGCGGCCCGGAGAAGAGGTAGGCGTGGCTCACCCTGCCGCTGCGCAGCGCCTGCATGAGCGGCGCGGTCACGTGGTCCTGACCGATCACCTCGGCGAAGGTCTCGGGCCGGTAGCGGCGGTACAGGGCGGTGCTCACCCCGGCAACTCTAGACGCCCCGGCCGACACCGGACGATGCCGTCCGGCGGCCGTCGGCGGCGCGCCGACGGCCGCCCACGTCAGCGGTGCAGCGCCCGCCGCGCGAGGCGGTTGCCGAGGAGCTGGGCGAGCTGCACGATGACGATGATGACGACCACGGTGACCGCAACGACCGCCCAGTTGTAACGCTGGTAGCCGTAGACGATCGCGAAGTTGCCCAGCCCACCGCCACCGATGATTCCGGCGATCGCCGACATGTCGAGCACGGCGATGAACAGGAACGTGTATCCGAGGATCAGCGGCGCGAGCGCCTCGGGCACGAGCACCGTCGTGATGATGCGCCACGGCGACGCCCCCATCGCGCGCGCCGCCTCGACGACGCCCGGGTCGATGCCCACGAGGTTCTGCTCGACGATGCGCGACGTGCCGAACGCGGTCATGACCGACAGCGGGAAGATGAACGCCTCCGTACCGAGCGTCGTCCCGACCACCTGCAGCGTCACCGGCCCGAGCAGCGTCACGAAGATGATGAACGGGATCGGTCGCACGACGTTGACGAGCACGTTCAGCGTGCCGAACACCCACCGGTTGGCGAGCAGGTTGCCGGGCCGCGTCACGTAGAGCGCGAGGCCCAGCGCGAGTCCCGCGAGGCCACCGGTGAGCAGCGCCACCGTGACCATCTGCAGCGTCTGCCCGAACGACTCCCACAGGATCGGCCAGAGGGTGGACCAGTCGCGGTTCATGAGCGGCCTCCCAGCAGCGTGCGCGGGTCGTCGAGGGGGTGCGCCGCCGTCCCGAGGTCGACGACGTCGGCGTGCTGCGCGAGCGCGGTGAGGAACGGGGCGAGGCGGTCCTCGGGCGCGGCCAGCTCGACGGTGAGGGAGCCGAACGGGCGGTCCGCCACCTCGCTGATCCCGCCGAACACGACCGCGCCGTCGACCTCGTGCTCGCGCAGCAGCCGGAAGAGCTCGGTGCCCGTGCTGGCGCCCTCGCGCACGCCCACCGTGACGAGCCGTCCGGGGTGCCGTTCGCGCAGGCGCGCGAGCGCGTCGGGCGACGGGCGGTCGTGCAGCGCCGTGCCGACGAACCGCTGCGACGCGTCGGCCCGCGGGGCGGAGAAGACGTCGTAGACGTCGCCGACCTCGACGACCTTCCCGTGCTCCATGACGGCGACCCGGTGGCACGTCGAGCGCACGACGTCCATCTCGTGCGTGATGACGACGATGGTGATGCCGAGCTCGACGTTCACGCGCCGCAGGAGCGCGAGCACCTCGCGCGTGGTCTCCGGGTCGAGCGCGGACGTCGCCTCGTCCGCGAGCAGGATGGTCGGCGACGCGGCGAGCGCCCTGGCGATGCCGACGCGCTGCTTCTGGCCTCCGGAGAGCTGAGCCGGGTACGCCTTCGCCTTGTCGGCGAGCCCGACGAAGTCGAGCAGCTCGGCGACCCGCCGCTCGCGGTCGGCGCGCTTCCACCGCGCGACGCGCAGGGGGTAGCCGACGTTGCCGGCCACGGTCCGCGACGACAGCAGGTTGAACTGCTGGAAGATCATCCCGATGCGCGAGCGCACGTCACGCAGCCGACGCTCGGGCAGGCCGGTGATCGTCTCGCCGTCGATCACGACGTCGCCCTCGGTCGCCGTCTCGAGCGCGTTGACCAGCCGCACGAGCGTCGACTTGCCCGCACCGGAGTACCCGATGACGCCGAAGATCTCGCCGCTGCGCACGGCGAGCGACACGTCGTCGACGGCCCGCACGGCGCGCGCCCCGTCCCCGAAGGTCTTCGAGACCCCGCGCAGCTCGATGGCCGGGTGTGCGCCGTTCCCGCCGGGGCGCGCGTCGCCGTCCGTCACGTCGTCCGTCCTCTCCGGTCCGTCGTCAGGTCAGGCCGGGCAGGTCAGGACTGGCCGCGCAGGTCGGCCTCGATGCCGGCGAGGATCTCCTGGAGCTCCTCGGCCGAGTTGTCCTTGATGACCGCGGTCCCGCCGGACGCCTGCTCCTCGGCCTCGACGACCTCGGGCGAGTGCGAGATCTCGACGAGCTTCGCGAGGTCCTCGTCGTCGGCGTTCTCGGCGGTGGTCACCCAGACGTTGATGTACGGCTTGGCGGCGTCGGAGTCGGGGTCGTCCTCGAACAGCGCGTCCTCGGGCGTGAGCCCGGCGTCCTCGACGAAGTCGTTGTTGATGATCGACGCGTCGACCGACTGGAGCTGGATCGGCGTCTGCTCCGCGGCGACCGGCGTCACGGTGACCTTGGACGACGGGAGCACGTCGGCCTCGGTGGACAGTGAGCTGCCACCGTCCTTCAGCTCGACGAGGCCGGCCTCCTGGAGGACGAGGAGGGAGCGCGCGAGGTTCGTCGGGTCGTTCGGGATGGCGACCTGGCCCCCCTCGGGGATGGCGTCGAGCGAGTCGTGCTTCGTCGAGTAGAGCGCGAGCGGGTAGACGGCCGTCGCGCCGATGGGCTGGAGGTCGTCGCCGGAGTCCACGTTGTAGCCTGCGAGGAACTGCAGGTGCTGGAACTGGTTGACGTCGAGCTCGCCCTGCGAGACGGCGGGGTTCGCCTGCGTGTAGTCCTGGAGGTCGACGAGCTCGACGTCGAGGCCCTCGGCCTCGGCCTGCTCGGTGAACACGGCCCACTTGTCGTCGGACGCGCCGACGACGCCGATGCGGATCGGGCCGTCGTCCTCGCCGGCGGTGGAGCTCGAGCCCGCGTCGGAGCCCGAGCCGCACGCGGTGAGGGTCAGGGCGGCCGTCGCGGCGACCGCGGTCCAGGCGAGACGGGTGCGGGAGGTCGAGGAGAGCATGGGCGTTCCTTCCGGAAGGCGGCGGCGCGGGGTCGGCGCGGCCGGACGCAGGCAGGCCGCGTCGGGGGGGACGTTCGGAGGGGGCGCTTCCGGCGGGCCATCAGCCTCGCGGCGAGCAGGTGAGGAGCTGCCCGCGGGAGGCGGGCCGGGCTCGGAGGTGCAGGCGGTGCCTGCGGCGTACGACGGCGTGTGCGGTCAGCAGCCGCACATTCGCCCGGTGCGGTCGCCGCGACAGCGCCGCACGGCGACGCAGGAGGCTGCGCGCGGTGCCGCGGAGGCGGGCGAGTACCGGGTCATGCCGATCATGATGGGCACGGCCGGCCGCTCGACGCCAATCCGTGGACCGAGAATCCCAGCATCCGGACGATTCTTCGCCCGCATCCCGGACGAGCGACACGCAGGGCCAACGCCGGAGACACGAAGGACCCCTCGCGCACCCACCAGAGCTCACCTACCCTTGCTGCCTTCCGGCCCTGGGGGAGTTCGGCGAGATGATGCCGCACGAGGGGTCTGCACCCAGCCTAGCCCAGGACCCGCGCCCGCCCGAAACCCGGCCTCGGCAGCGGCGAACCGGCCGGCGATTCGGCCAGGACAGCGCGGTCTAGTATCCTCGTTGCGCTACCCCGGGTCGGCGTTCGACGTCATGCCGGCACGGAGGTGCACCAGGAGGATTCGCCTAGTGGCCTATGGCGCACGCTTGGAAAGCGTGTTGGGTTAACAGCCCTCGGGGGTTCGAATCCCCCATCCTCCGCAGGACCGAAGGGCTCGTCGCGCGCGACGGGCCCTTCGTCGTCCCGGTCGTCGGCGACCGTGGGGAGCGGGCAGGGCAGCGCGCACCCGCCGCTGAGGCCCGTCACACAGGTGCGACGGGCCTCGCGGGCGTCCCGACGGTCCGACGCGCCGGGACACGTGCGCCGGCGGTGCCACCGACGACCACCTCCCAGCCTACGGCCCCCAGGGCTTGCGCGGCAGTGGTCTGCCCCACCCAGTGTGTCGGGGGCCCGGATTGCCGCCCGCGACCCCTGGCGCGAGGGCTGAACGAGCGTTTAGCATGCTGAACGTGCGTTCAGCGAACGAAGGTCGCTCTGGGGCGTCCGGGCCGTCCCTCCCGCCGGAGGACCTCACCACCCGCGCCCGCATCCGGGACGCGGCGATCCTGCGCTTCGCCCGCGAAGGGTTCGGGGCGTCGGTACGCGCGATCGCGGCCGACGCCGACGTGAGCCCCGCGCTCGTCCTGCACCACTTCGGGTCCAAGGACGGCCTGCGCGCCGCGTGCGACGAGCACGTCCTCGCCACCGTGCGCAGCACCAAGCACGACGTCATGGCGGACGCGGCCGGGACGTCGCCGATGGGTGCCTGGTTCGCCCAGGTCGAGGAGTACGCCCCTGCGGTCGGCTACGCGCTGCGCAGCCTCCAGGCCGGCGGCACGCTCGCGCGCGCCTTCGTCGACCACATGGTGTCCGACGCCGTGGTGTACCTCCGCGAGGCCGTCGCCGCCGGCGTCCTGGTGCCCAGCCGCGACGAGGAGGCCCGCGCGCGGTACCTCGTGCTCAGCGCGATGGGCGCGCTCCTGCTGTCGCTGACGCTGGACCCGCCGGAGCACCCGGACGACCTCGCGGGGGCGACGCGGCGCTACGTCGACTCGGTCACGCTCCCGGCGCTGGAGCTCTACACCGACGGCCTCCTCGCCTCGCGCCGCATGCTCGACGAGTACCTGCTCTACGTCGGCGACCCGCCGGACGGCACGGACGCCGCCTCCGCGTGACCGGCGCGCGTCCCCTCGGCACGGACCTCCCAGCGGACGACAGACGAGAGACGAGACATGACCACCACGACCACCACGACCTCCGCGGTCCGGGCCCACGACGGCGTCCCCGCCGTCGAGGTCCACGACCTGCACAAGCGCTTCGGCACCGTGGCCGCCCTCGACGGGCTCGACCTGACGGTGCGCCAGGGCGAGGTCGCCGGGTTCCTCGGGCCGAACGGCTCCGGGAAGTCGACGACGATCCGCGTCCTGCTCGGCCTGCTGCGCCCCGACTCCGGGTCGGCGCGCCTGCTCGGCGGCGACCCCTGGGCGGACGCCGTCGCGCTCCACCGGCGCCTCGCGTACGTCCCGGGCGACGTGACGCTGTGGCCCAACCTCACCGGCGGCGAGGCGATCGACCTCCTGACGCGCCTGCGCGGCACGGTGGACCCCGGACGACGCGACCAGCTGCTCGAGCGCTTCGAGCTCGACCCGACGAAGAAGGCGCGCACGTACTCCAAGGGCAACCGGCAGAAGGTGGCGCTCGTCGCGGCGCTCGCGTCCGACGTCGAGCTGCTCGTGCTCGACGAGCCGACGTCGGGCCTCGACCCCCTCATGGAGGCGGTGTTCACCGAGTGCGTGCGCGAGGTGGTCGCCGAGGGTCGCTCGGTGCTGCTGTCGAGCCACATCCTGGCCGAGGTCGAGAAGCTGTGCGACACCGTGACGATCATCCGGGCCGGCCGCACCGTGCAGTCCGGCACGCTCGCGGAGCTGCGCCACCTCACGCGCTCGTCGGTCACGGTCGTGACCGAGCAGGACCCGTCCGGTCTCGGTCGGGTCGACGGCGTGCACGACGTCGTCGTCGAACGCACCTCGGACGGACCGCGTGCGCGCTTCACGGTCGACAACGACCGGATGCAGGCGCTCGTCGCGGCGCTCGGCGCCCACGACGTGCGGTCCCTGCACGTCGCGCCGCCCTCGCTGGAGGAGCTGTTCCTGCGCCACTACGGCGACGAGGTCGCCGGTCTCGACCGGGCGGGTGCGCGGTGACCGCGACGACCGCGCCGGTCGTGCCGCGCCCGGCCGGGCCGGCGCGAGGCGCCACGCTCACCGCCACCGGGACGCTGCTGCGGTTCGGGCTGCGCCGCGACCGCGTGCGCCTGCTGGTGTGGGTGGCGTCCGTCGCCCTGCTGTTCCTGTACGCCGCGACCGCGCTCGACGCGGTCTACCCCACCGCCGCCGACCGCCAGGTCCGCGCGCAGCTCGTGTCGAGCCCCGCCGCGATCATGATGTCCGGGCCCGGGTACGGGCTCGACGACTACACGCTCGGCGCGATGGTCGCGAACGAGTTCACGCTGTGGGCGGTCGTCGCGGTCGCCATCATGAACATCCTGCTCGTCGTGCGGCACACCCGCGCCGAGGAGGAGTCGGGCCGGTCCGAGCTCGTCCGCGCCGGCGTCGTCGGACGCCACGCCCCCGCGACGGCCGCGGTCCTGCTCGCGGTCGTCGCCGACGCGCTGGTCGCGGTGCTCACCGGCCTCGTGCTCGTCGCCGCAGGGCTCGCCGTCGTCGACTCGTTCGCGCTCGGCCTCGCCGTGGGCGTCACCGGCCTCGTGTTCGCGGCGGTCGCCGTCGTCACGAGCCAGCTCACCGAGCACGGACGGACGGCGTCGGGCCTCGCGCTCGCCGTCCTCGGCGTCGCGTACCTGCTGCGGGCGGTCGGCGACGTCGAGCAGACGCACGGCAGCTGGGTGTCCTGGCTCTCGCCGATCGCGTGGGGCCAGCAGCTGCGCGCGTTCGTGGACCTGCGGTGGTGGCCGCTCGCGCTCTCGCTCGCCCTGGTCGCGGTCCTGCTGCTCGCCGGGTCGGCCCTGGCCGCGCGGCGCGACGTCGGCGCGGGACTGTTCCCGGCGCGCGCCGGCCGGGCGCGGGCGCCGGAGAGCCTGCGCGGTCCGTTCGCGCTCGCGTGGCGGCAGCAGCGCGGCTCGGTCGTCGCCTGGGGTGCCGGCATCGGTCTCATGGCGTACGCGTCGGGCACCTTCGCCGACTCCGTGAGCAGCATGGTCGACGAGCTCGCCGCGACGAACCCGACCATCCTCGAGATCTTCGGCGAGGCCGACATGGTCGCGGGGTTCGTCGCGGTGATGACGGTCTTCCTCGCGCTCGCCGTCGGCGGCTTCGCGGTCGCGTCCGCGCAGCGGGCCCGCGCCGAGGAGAGCAGCGGCCGCGTCGAGCCCGTCCTCGCCACGGCGACGAGCCGCACCCGCTGGCTCGGCGGCCAGCTCGCCGTCACCGTGCTCGGCGTCGTCGTGCTCCTGCTCGTCGCCGGCGTCGCGCTCGGGCTCGGCGCGCTGTCCGTGGGAGTCACCGACCCGGGTGTCGGCGAGTACGTGCTGGTCGCGCTGGTCTACCTGCCCGCCGTGCTGGTGCTCGTCGGGCTCGTGTGGCTGTTCCTGGGATGGCGGCCGGGGCTCGGCGGCCTGGCGTGGGTCGTGCTGGTCTGGGCGTTCGTCGTCGGGATCTTCGGCGGCCTGCTCGACCTGCCCGGCGCCGTGAAGGGCGTCTCGCCGTACTGGCACGTGCCGCAGCTGCCCGCCGACGAGGTCGACGGCGTCGCCCTGGCGGTGCTGTCGGCCGTCGCCCTCGCGCTGCTCGTGCTCGGGTTCGTCGGCTTCCGACGCCGCGACGTCGCCTCGTCCTGAACCCGGTCCGGCTCGGGCGCCCGATCCCGCGTCGGACGCCGAGGGTCCCGGTCGTCGACCGGGACCCTCGGCGTGCCGCCGGTGCTGCTGGTGGGCTCAGCTGATCCGGCGACGGTAGACCGCGACGGCGCCCGCGTACGCGGCGAGGAGGATGCCGACGAGCCAGGCGAGCGCGACCCAGATGTCGCTGCCGACGGGCTGCTGCGCGAACAGGGCGCGGACCGTGTCGACGACGGCGGTCACCGGCTGGTTCTCGGCGAACCAGGCGACCGGGCCGGGCATCGAGTCGGTGGGCACGAACGCGGAGCTGATGAACGGCAGGAAGATGAGCGGGTAGCTGAACGCGCTCGCGCCGTCCACGGTCTTCGCCGACAGCCCGGCGATGACGGCGATCCACGTCAGGGCGAGCGTGAACAGGACGAGGATGCCCAGGACGCCCAGCCAGGCGCCCACGGAGGCCCCGGTGCGGAAGCCCATCAGCAGCGCGACGCCGACGACGACCGTCACCGAGGCGATCGTCGCGACGAGCGACGTGAGGACGTGCGCCCACAGCACGCTCGACCGCGAGATCGGCATGGACTGGAAGCGCTCGAAGATCCCGCCCTGCAGGTCGAGGAACAGCCGGTACGCGGTGTAGGCGACACCCGACGCGATGGTGATGAGCAGGATGCCGGGCAGCATGTAGTCCACGTAGGACTCCGCGGACCCGGTGTCGATGGCACCGCCGAACACGTAGACGAACAGCAGCATCAGCGCGATCGGGGTGACCGCGGTGGTGATGATCGTGTCGGGGCTGCGCAGGACGTGACGCAGCGAGCGGTCCGTGAGGGCGCCGGTGTCGGCGAGGACGTAGGTGGTCATCGGGGTTCCTCCCCTGCCGGGACCGAGCTGGCGCCACGGTCGGAGTGCGCGGAGTCTGCGGTGGTGGCGATCGTGGTGGTGGTGGCGGTCGTAGTGGTGGTGGCGGTCGTGGCGGCGCTGCCGGTGGCGCCGGACGGGCCCACGAGCGCGAGGAAGACGTCCTCCAGGGACGGCTGCTTCTCGACGTACTCGACCTGCGCGGGCGGCAGGAGCGCCTTGAGCTCGGCGAGGGTGCCGTCCTGGATGATCGTGCCCTGGTGCAGGATCGCGATGCGGTCCGCGAGCTGCTCGGCCTCGTCGAGGTACTGGGTGGTCAGGAGCACGGTCGTGCCGTTCGCGGCGAGCTCGCGCACGGTCTGCCACACCTCGATGCGCGCCTGGGGGTCCAGCCCCGTGGTCGGCTCGTCGAGCACGATGACCGGCGGGTTCCCGATGAGGCTCATCGCGATGTCGAGCCGGCGGCGCATGCCGCCGGAGTAGGTGCCGGCCCGGCGGTCGCCGGCGTCGGTGAGCGAGAAGCGGGCGAGCAGGTCGTCGGCGACCGCGGCGGGGTCCTCCAGGTGCCGCAGCTTCGCGACGAGCGCGAGGTTCTCCCGGCCGGTGAGGACCTCGTCCACGGCGGCGAACTGGCCGGTCAGGCTGATCGAGCGGCGTACGTCGCCCGACTGGGTGGCGACGTCGAACCCGTGCACCACGGCCGTGCCATCGTCGGCCTTCAGCAGCGTCGAGATGATCCGCACGAGCGTCGTCTTGCCCGCCCCGTTGGAGCCGAGCAACGCGTAGATGCTCCCCGCCGGCACGTCGAGGTCGACGCCGCGCAGCACGTGCAGGTCCTTGAACGACTTCTCCACACCCCGCACCCGGATCGCCGGCGCGAGGGACTGGTCGGTGGTCATGTCCGATCTCCGTTCTCGGGTGCGCGGCGTCTCGACGCCGGCGGCCCGGTCGATGGTGCAGGTGGTCAGGGACGGCGCAGGATGACGTCGCCGTACCCGGTGCTGGCGTGGATCTCGGCGGTGGCCTCGTCCTCGACGGGCCCCTCCGTGGGCGTGAGCTGGTTGCGCACGGTGCCGTGCTGCGAGGCGACGTCGAGCCAGGCGGCGGTGCCCTCGGGCACGCCCACCTCGATCGAGCCGTACGACGTGGTGAGCGAGACCGCGCCGGACTCGACCCGCTCGACGCGGATGCCGGCGTGGGCGGACCGCGCGGTGACGGTCCCGCCGACGCGCCCCACCGCGATGTCGCCGTGCGCACCGGCGACGGTGAGGGTCCCGGTGACGGACCCGACGGTCGTGGTCCCGTTGGACGCCTTCACGGTGGCGTCGCCCGAGAGCTCGGTGATGCGCACGGAGCCGGCGCTCGCCCGGACGTTCGCGGTGCCGGCGGCACGGCCCACGACGACTGACCCGGCCGACGCCTTGAGGTCGAGGCGGTCGGCCTCGTCGACGCGGGCGTCGCCGGCGCTCAGGGTGAGGTCGACCGTGCCGAGCCGACCCTCCGCCAGCAGCGAGCCCGTCTTGCCGCGCACGTCCGAGCCGGTGGGCAGCTCGACGGTGACGTTCGCGGTGCCGGAGGCGAACGGGAGCACGAACTGCTTCCAGGAGCCGGGGTAGGTGATCGTGACGGTGTCCCCGTCGCGCTCGACGCGCACGTCCTTGGCCGCGCGCACGCTGCCGGAGGACGAGGGGTCGGTGGGGAGCACGGTGACGACGACGTCGTCCCGGTCGCCGGCGACGACGTGCAGGTTGCCGAAGGGGACGTCCACGACGACGGGGACGGGCGCGGGGGCAGGGAACGAGGGCATGACGGTCTCCAGGAGTGTCGGTCCGGTGGTGCGGTGACTGCTGGCGGGTACGAGTGGTGCGAGCGATGGTGTCGCGTGGTGTCACTTGCGGTGCTGCGTGGTGCGCTCAGCGCACCCATCCGGTCAGGCGGGTGGCCCCGCGCTGGTCGGGGCGGGCCTGCGCGGCCGGGTGGCCGGTCGTCTGCTCGAGCGCCGAGGCGACAGCGCGCACGAGCCACGTGTTGACCGAGATGCCGTCGCGGGCGGCGGCGACCTCGACCTGCGCCTTGAGGTGGTCGGGCAGGCGCAGGGTGGTGCGGGTGGTGGCGGCCGCGTCGACGTCGGCCACGGGCGGTGCGGACGGCGCGGCGGGCGCCTGCCCGTACGCCGGGACGGGTTCCGCGGCGGCGTCGCCTGCGGCGGGCGCGGGAGGAGCTGCGACGACGAACTCCGGCTCGCCGCCGCGCAGCCGTACGTCGACCGAGCCGGGAGCGAGCTCCGCGGAGATCTCCCCCGCGGCCGCGGACAGCGCGTCGAGCAGGACGAGCCGGACGGCGGCGTCGAGCGGTGCGGTGAGCCGTCCGGCGAGCTGGCGGGCGTCGTCCCCCGCGGCGTCGGCCGCGGTGGTCAGACGGTGCTGGAGGTCGTCGACGTACCGGTTCAGGTCCATGACGCCACTATGACACCATCAATGGTGTCATTGCAAGGGCCTTGCGACACCATTCCGACATCGCGCGGCGCCACCGCAGCCGGGCATCTTCCGACCGGGCTGGACGCCACCCAGATGTTAGCGACTAACATACGAGGATGGACGACCTTCTCCCCTCCCCTCCGGCACGCCGCCTGCGCACGCGCGCCGCCCTCGTCGCCAGCGCCCTCGACCTCTTCGAGAGCCAGGGGTACGAGGCGACGTCCGTGGCGCAGGTGGCGGCCGCCGCCGGCGTCACCGAGATGACCTTCTTCCGCCACTTCGGCGCGAAGGAGCGCGTCGTCCTCGACGACCCCTACGACCCGGTGCTCGTCGCGGCGGTCGCCGCGCAGCCGCGAGGGCGGACGCCGCTCGAGCGCACCGTCGGCGGGCTGCGCGCCGCGTGGCGCGACATCCCCGCGGAGGCGGTGGAGGTCGTGCGTCGCCGCACGCGCGTCGTAGCACGCACGCCCGCGCTGCGCGGAGCCGTCTGGCAGAACAACGCGCGCACGGAGGACGCGGTGGTCGACCGTCTGGTCGAGGACGGGTGCGACCCGCTCGACGCCCGTGCGGCCGTGGGGGCGACGCTCGCGGCGCTCACCGCCGCGCTGCTCCACTGGGCGTCGTCCCAGGACGACGAGCTGGCGGACGTGCTCGACCGGGCCCTCGCCGTCCTGGTCCCCCGCGACGACGCCGGAGCGCGCGGCGCCGACCCGCAGGAGGCGGGTGAGCGGGATGCGTGAGACCGCGCGCAGGGGGCCGCTGGGCGCGACCGGCGAGGCGACGCAGGACCGGCCCGTGGTGCGCGCCGTCGCGCTCGCCCGCGCGTTCGGCGACGTCCCCGCCGTCCGCGGCGTCGACCTCGAGGTGCGCCCCGGGGAGGTGCACGCCCTCGTGGGGCTCAACGGCGCCGGCAAGTCCACGCTCATGCGGCTCCTCGTGGGGCTGCTGCGCCCCGACGCGGGCACCGCCGAGCTGTGGGGCGTGCCCGCGTGGGGGGCGCCCGGGCACGTGCGCGCCCGCGTGGGCCACGCCGGTGGGGCGCTCCCCTACGGCGAGCTCACCGTGCGCGAGAACCTGCGTGCGTCCGCCCGGCTGCACGGGTGCGCCCCCGCCGAGGCGACCCGGCGCGCGGACGCGCTCGTCGAACGGCTCGCGCTCGACCGCTGGGCGTCACGGCGCGCCCGCACGCTCTCGGACGGGAACCGGCAGCGGCTCGCCGTCGCCGCCGCGCTCGTGCACGACCCGGCGCTGCTCGTGCTCGACGAGCCGACCCGCACGCTCGACCCGGCGGGCGTCATCGAGGTCCGGGAGGCCGTGCTGGCGGGTGCGGCGGCCGGGGCGGCCGTCCTGGTCTCCAGCCACCACCTCGACGAGGTGGCGCGCGTCGCCTCCACCATCCACGTCGTCCACGACGGGCGGGTCGTCGGCACGCTGCCCCCGGACGGCGTGGACCTCGAGCGGCAGTTCTTCCGCACGGTCCACGCGGCGGTGGCGCCGTGAGCGCCGCCCTCGGCGTGGAGCTGCTCACGCTGGCGCGGTCGACCGTCGTGCGCGTCGCGACGGCCGTCCTCGTGCTCGTGGTGCCGGCGGTCGCCGTCGGGCTCGCCGCCGCGGCGCACCTCGACGGCGACAGCACCCTGGCCCTCAAGGTCCGCCCGATGGTGCCCGGCACGGGCTGGGACGCCGTCACGGGTGCCGCCGGGCAGGTGCTGACCGTCGCGGCCCTGCTCACCACGGGGTTCGTCGTCAGCCGGGCGTTCGGGCGCGAGCTCTCCGAGGGCACCGTCGAACCGCTGCTCATGAGCCGCACGTCGCGCGCCGGGCTCGCGTCGGCGAAGCTCGCCGTCGTCGCCGCCTGGGCCGTCGCCGCGTGCCTCGCCGCCGCGGTGGTCGTCGTCCTGCTGGGCCTCGCGACGTCGCCCGGTGCCGGCTCCCCGTGGCCGGGTGCCGCACGGGCGGCGCTCGGCGGGGTGCTCGGCGCGCTGACCGCGCTGCCGTTCGGGCTGGTCGCCACCTGGGGCCGCGACGCCCTCGCCGGGGTGGGCGCGGTGGTCGGCGTCGTCGTGGTGACCCAGCTCGTCACCGTGCTCGGCTGGGGCGCGTGGTTCCCGTGGGCGGTCCCGGGCCTGTGGCTCGGCATGGGCGGACCCGGCGTCCAGGTCTCGGGCGCCCAGCTCGCGACCGTGCCCCTGGTCGCCGCGGCCGGCTGGGCGGCCACGGCGTGGTGGTGGCACCGGGCGGAGCTGACCGCGCGCTGACGGCGTGGCGGGTCGGGCCGGCAGCGGGCCCGGACCGGGCGTCAGGATCCCGTCAAGATCGCCGGACGGGCCCCGCAGGTCGGGTAGACCGGTGGTGTGCGCCTGCCCGCCGTCCTCCGGCCGCCCGCCCCGCGACGCCCGCCGGCCTCGTCGACGGCGAGCCGCCCCGGCCGCCTCGTCGTGGCGGGGTTCGCCGTCACCGTCGCGATCGGCACCCTCCTGCTCGTGCTGCCGGTCTCCGCGTCCGGCCGCTCCGCGACGGTCGTCGAGGCGTTGTTCACCGCGACGTCGGCGGTGTGCGTGACCGGGCTGGCCGTGGTCGACACGGGCACGTTCTGGAGCCCGTTCGGGCAGGCGGTCGTCCTCGCCCTCATCCAGGTCGGCGGCTTCGGCGTGATGACGGCGGCCTCGCTCCTCGGCCTGCTCCTGTCCCGGCGCCTCGACCTGCGCACGCGCCTCGTCGCCGCCGCGTCCACGCGCAGCATCGGGCTCGGCGACGTGCGGTCGGTCCTGGTCGGCGTCGTGCGGGTCACGCTCGTCGTGGAGGGGGTCGTCGCGCTGCTCGTCACCGCCCGGCTCGTCGTCGGGTACGACGTCGACTTCTGGAGCGCGCTGTGGCAGGGCGTGTTCCACGCCGTCTCGGCGTTCAACAACGCCGGTTTCGCGCTGTACCCGGACTCGTTGATCGGGTTCGTCGGCGACCCGTGGATGTGCCTGCCGCTGTGCGCGGCGGTCGTGGTCGGCGGGATCGGGTTCCCCGTCCTGTTCGAGCTCTACCGACGGCGTGCGCGCCCGTCCCGCTGGAGCCTGCACTCCAAGCTCACCGTCGTCACGAGCGCCGTCCTGCTCGCGGGCGGCACCCTGTTCTTCCTCGCCACCGAGTGGGCCAACCCGCGCACGCTGGGTGGGCTCGGCGTCGGCGAGCGCCTGCTCGCCGGACTCACCCAGTCGGTGATGGCGCGCACGGCCGGCTTCAACTCGCTCGACACGTCCGCCATGAACAGCGGGACGTGGCTCGGCACCGACGTGCTCATGTTCGTGGGCGGGGGCAGCGCCGGGACCGCCGGTGGCATCAAGGTGGTGACGTTCGCCGTGCTGGCGTTCGTCATCTGGTCCGAGCTGCGCGGCGACCCGGACGTCACCGCGTTCGACCGGCGCGTCTCGCCCGCCACGCAGCGCCAGGCCGTGAGCGTCGCGCTGCTCGGCGTGGCCGCGGTGCTGGCCCCGACGCTCGTCATCACGGCCACGTCGCCCCACGGGCTGGACCGCGTCCTGTTCGAGGTGACGTCGGCGTTCTCGACCACCGGCCTGTCGACGGGTATCACCGCCGACCTCGCCGTGCCGCACCAGCTCGTGCTCGTCGGTCTGATGTTCCTCGGCCGGCTCGGCCCGATCACGTTCGGCACCGCGCTCGCGCTGCGCGCACGGCCGCGGCTCTACCGGCGCCCGGAGAGCGCGGCCGTCATCGGCTGACGCCCGAGCGGCACGGGGACGCCGATGCTCCCTGGTGGCCGGCGGCTCAGGGCTCGAAGCGGTAGCCCATGCCCGGCGTCGTGAGGAGGTGGCGCGGGCTCGCCGGGTCCGGCTCGAGCTTGCGGCGGAGCTGGGCCACGTACACGCGCAGGTAGTGGGTGTCGCGCGTGGCCGTCGGGCCCCACACCTCGCGCAGCATCTGCTCGCGCCCGACGACCCGCCCCTGGTGGCGCACGAGCAGCTCGAGCAGCGCCCACTCCGTCGGCGTGAGCCGCACCGCCGCGCCGTCGCGCGTGACCTCGCGCCGTGCCAGGTCGACGCGCAGGTCGCCCGCGTCGACCACCGGCTCGTCGACACCGGGCTCGTGCGCGGCCCGGCGCACCGCGGCGCGCAGCCGCGCCATGAGCTCGGGCATGGCGAAGGGCTTCGTCACGTAGTCGTCGGCCCCGGCGTCGAGGGCGTCCACCTTGTCGTCGCCGAGCTGGCGCGCGGACAGCACGATGATCGGCACGCGGCTCCACCCGCGCACCGCGGTGATGACGTCGAGTCCGCTCGTGTCCGGGAGCCCGAGGTCGAGCAGCACGACGTCGGGGTGCGCCGTCGCGGCGGCGTCGATGCCCTCCCGCCCCGTCGCGGCCGTCGTCACGTCCCACCCGTGGACGCGCAGCGTGATCGCCATGGCGCGCAGCAGGCCCGGGTCGTCGTCGACGACCAGCACCCTGTTCCCGCCCGTGTCCCCACCGCGCCCCGTACCGGTCACCGCTCCCCCTCCGCCGTCGTCCTGCCCGGCGCCGTGGCCGGCACCGCACTCTCCGGCCCGACCTCCGGGACCGTTCGCTCCGCGACCGGCACGGTGAGGACCATCGTCAGCCCTCCGCCCGGCGTGTCCTCGGGCACGATCGTCGCCCCGACGGCGCGCGCGAAGCCCTGCGCCACCGCCAGACCGAGGCCCAC
Source organism: Cellulosimicrobium sp. NPDC057127 (assembly GCF_042670945.1). Taxonomy (NCBI): domain Bacteria; kingdom Bacillati; phylum Actinomycetota; class Actinomycetes; order Micrococcales; family Promicromonosporaceae; genus Cellulosimicrobium; species Cellulosimicrobium sp. NPDC057127. The sequence goes on along the minus strand of NZ_JBHUUP010000006.1, from coordinate 133,946 downwards.
GCCGCTGCCGCTCGCGTCCCCGAGCCGCTGGAACGGCTCGAACATCCGCGCGCGGGCGCTCTCGGGCAGACCCGGCCCGCGGTCGACGACCCGCAGCTCGACGCCGTCGCGCGTCGCCGACGCGCTGACGCGCACGTCGCCCGGCGAGAAGCGCACGGCGTTGGCGACGACGTTCGCCAGCACGCGCTCCAGCAGCCCCGGGTCGGTCCGCACGAGCGGCAGGTCCTCCGGGAGGTCGAGCGCGACCCGCCCGCTCGGGTCGAGCGTCGGCTCGAGGGCGGAGTCGACCGCGGGCGGCACGACCTCGTCGAGCGAGACGGTGCGCAGCGTGGGCACGACGGCGCCCGTCTGGAGGCGCGACAGGTCGAGCAGGTTGTCGATGAGCTGCTCGAGCCGCCCCGTCGCCGTCGCGACGGTCTCCACGAGAGCCTCCTCGTCGGCGGGCGCGAGCACCACGTCGGGGGCCCGCAGACCGTCCACGGCGGTGCGGATGACGGCGAGCGGGGTCCGCAGGTCGTGCGACACGGCGGCCAGGAGCGCGGTCCGGGTCGCGTCCGCCTCGGCGAGCACCGCCGCCCGCGCCGCCTGCTCGCGCAGGCGCCGGTACTCCAGGACGATGCCGGCCTGTGCCGCGAACGCGTCGAGCACCCGCCGGTCCCCCGCGGGCAGGGGGCGCCCCTCGAGGACGAGGCGCCGGTCGTCGTCGACGCGCACGAGCGTGCGCGTCCCGTCGTCCGTCCGTTCGCGCGCGGACGGACCGGCGGCCGTGCGCGCCGCGCGGGCGGGGTCGGCCGCCCGACCCCGGTCGGCCTCGGCGATCACGGTCCACGATCCGTCGGGCCCGTCGTCGGACCGCTCCTCGAGGACGGCACGGCGCACGGCGAAGGTCTCGGCGAGCCGTGAGACCACCGCGTCCGCCGTGTCCTCGCCCGCGAGCACGGAGCGCGACAGGGCGGCGAGCGTCGACGCCTCCGCCCCGGCGCGGGCAGCCTGGACCGACCGGCGCGCCCCGAGGTCGACGACGGAGGCCACGGCGACCGCGACGAGCACGAACAGCAGCAGCGCGAGGAGGTTCTCCGGGTCGGCCACGGTGAGCAGCCCGGTCGGTTCCGTGAAGAACCAGTTGATGCACAGGAACGACACGACGGCGCACGCGAGCGCCGGCCACATGCCGCCCACGAGCGCGACGCCCACGGTGAGCGCGAGGAACACGAGCACCTGCGTGGGCAGCCCCACGAGCTCGTCGGTGCCGTCGAACAGCAGCGTCAGCAGCGCGGGTGCGGTGGGCGCGAGCACCCAGCCGGCGACGCGGCGCCTGAGCGACAGCGGGCTCAGCGCCCGCCGTGACACACGTCCCGTCCGGGCGCGCTCGTGCGTGACGAGGTGGACGTCGAGCGAGCCCGCGAGACGGGCGATCTCCGTGCTCGTGGACCCGAGGAGGGCCTCGCGCCACCGCGAGTGCCGGGACACGCCGACGACGACCATCGTCGCGTTGACGCCGCGCGCGAAGTCGACGACGGCCGTCGGCACGTCCTCGCCGACGACGGTGTGGAAGGTGCCGCCGAGGGACTCGACGAGCTCGCGGTCCGCCGCGAGCGCGGCGGGCGGCGTCGTGGGCAGGCCGTCGGTCGCGAGGACGTGCACGGCGAGCAGCTCCGAGCCCGCGGCGCGCTCGGCGATGCGCGCGCCGCGGCGCAGCAGCGTCGCGCTCTCCGGCCCGCCGGTGAGCGCGACGACGACGCGTTCGCGCGCGGGCCACGTGCCCGCGATCGCGTGGTCGGCCCGGTAGCGGGTGAGGGCGTCGTCGACGCGGTCGGCCAGCCAGAGCAGCGCGAGCTCGCGCAGCGCCGTGAGGTTGCCCTCGCGGAAGTACGACGAGAGTGACGCGTCGACCTGCTCGGCGCGGTACACGTTGCCGTGGGCCAGCCGGCGCCGCAGGGCCTGCGGGGGCAGGTCGACGAGCTGGATCTGGTCGGCGTCGCGCACCACGCGGTCGGGCACGGTCTCCCGCTGGCGCACGCCCGTGATGGCCTCGACGTCCTCCGTGAGCGACTCCAGGTGCTGCACGTTGACGGTCGTGACGACGTCTACGCCGGCGGCGAGCAGGTCGTGCACGTCCTGCCAGCGCTTGGCCTGGCGGGACCCGGGGGCGTTGGTGTGCGCCAGCTCGTCGACGAGGGCGACGTCGGGGCGGCGGGCGAGGACGGCGTCGACGTCGAGCTCGGTGAGCTCGACACCGCGGTGGCGGACCGCGCGCCGCGGCACGACCTCGAGGTCCCCGACCTTCGCCGCGGTCGCGGCGCGGCCGTGCGTCTCGACGAGTCCCACGACGACGTCGGTGCCGCGCGACCGGCGCCGCAGGGCCTCGTCGAGCATCGCGTACGTCTTGCCGACGCCGGGCGCGGCGCCGAGGTACACCGTGAGGCGCCCCCGGCGTCGCGACGTCTCAGCGTTCATGCGTGCAGTCCACCACGTCCACGACGGCACCGGGGGTCAGGAGGCGTCGTCGGACATGTCGAGCCGCTCGATCGCGAGGTTGAGGGCGAGCACGTTCACCCGCGGGTCCCCGAGCACCCCGAGCACGCGGCCTGCCGACTCCTGCTCGACGAGCGCGCGCACCTGCGTCACGTCGAGGCCCCGCGCCTCGGCGACCCGGGCGACCTGCTGGTCGGCGTACGCGGGCGAGACGTGCGGGTCCAGCCCCGACGCGGACGCGGTGAGCGCGTCCGGCGGGACGCTCGCGGGGTCGACGCCGTCCGCAGCCGCCACCGCGGCCCGGCGCTCCTCGATGGTGCCCACGAGCTCCGGGCTGCTCGGGCCGAGGTTCGACCCGCCGGAGGCCAGGGTGTCATAGCCCTCGCCTGCCGGGGACGGGCGCCCGTGGAACCACTGCGGGTCCGTGCCGGGCTCGCCGAAGGACTGGCCGACGAGGGCCGAGCCGACGACCGGGGCGCCGTCCGCACCCGCGTCGTCGACCGACGTCGCGCGCGTGCCGTCGGAGCGCACGAGCGAGCCGTTCGCCTGCCACGGGACGGCGACCTGCCCGACCGCGAGCACCGCGAGCGGGTACAGGCCACCGAGGAGCAGGGTCATGAGGAGCAGGACGCGCAGGCCGGCGAGCGCGTGCCGGGTGAGGGGGACGACGCCGCTCCCGGACGAGGGTGTCGTCGCGGCGAGGGGGCCGCCGGGGCGGCCGGACGTGCTGGGCATGGGGTTCCTTCTCGACGAGGTCGGTGACAGCGGGGCGCGGCGGCTCAGAAGCCGGGCAGGAGGGAGACGAGCAGGTCGACGAGCTTGATGCCGACGAACGGGGCGACCAGCCCGCCGACCCCGTAGACGAGGAGGTTGCGCCGCAGGAGCACGGACGCGGACGCCGGGCGGTACCGCACCCCGCGCAGCGCGAGCGGGACGAGCACGACGATGATCAGCGCGTTGAAGACCACCGCCGAGAGGATCGCCGACTGCGGGCTCGACAGGTGCATGACGTCGAGCGCGCCGAGGGCCGGGAACACCCCCGCGAACATCGCGGGCAGGATCGCGACGTACTTCGCCACGTCGTTCGCGACGGAGAACGTGGTCAGCGCGCCCCGCGTGATGAGCAGCTGCTTGCCGACCTCGACGATCTCCAGGAGCTTGGTGGGGTCGGAGTCGAGGTCGACCATGTTCCCCGCCTCCTTCGCGGCGGTGGTCCCGCTGTTCATCGCGACACCGACGTCCGACTGCGCGAGCGCCGGCGCGTCGTTCGTGCCGTCGCCGGCCATCGCGACGAGGCGCCCGCCCTCCTGCTCGCGCCGGATCAGAGCGAGCTTGTCCTCGGGCGTGGCCTCCGCCAGGACGTCGTCGACCCCGGCCTCGGCCGCGATCGCCCGCGCGGTCACCGCGTTGTCGCCCGTGACCATGACGGTGCGGATGCCCATGGCACGCAGCTGGTCGAAGCGCTCGCGCAGACCGTCCTTGACGACGTCCTGGAGGCGGACGACGCCCAGCACGCGGGCGGGGCCGTCGCCGACCTGCTCGGCGACGACGAGCGGCGTCCCGCCCTGGGAGCTCACCGCCTCGACGTGCGCGGCGAGCTCGTCGGCGACGGAGCCCTCGACCGCCCCGCCGGTCGACGCGACCCAGCGCTGCACGGCGCTCCCGGCGCCCTTGCGCAGGCGCCGCGGGGCGTGCGCACCGTCCGGACCGGTCGAGCCGGCGAGGTCGACGCCGGACATGCGGGTGTGCGCGGTGAACGGGACGGGCGTGGCGCCCCTCTCCGGCTGCCGAACCCCGGGTTGCGCGTCACGCGGACCGTCTTCTGCCACGTGATCCAGGGTTCGGCGAGACGCTTCGGCCGACGCTTCGACCGACGCGGCGCCCGACGCGGCGCCCGACGCGGCGCCGCCGAGCCCCGGGTGCTCGCGGTCGACGAGGGCGACGATGCTGCGCCCCTCGGGCGTCTCGTCCGCGAGCGACGCGAGCCGCGCGGCGGCGGCGAGCGCGTCCGGCGTCACCCCGTCGACGGGCAGGACCTCCGTCGCGAACCGGTTGCCGTGCGTGATGGTGCCCGTCTTGTCCAGCAGGAGGACGTCGACGTCGCCCGCGGCCTCGACCGCCCGGCCGGACATGGCGAGCACGTTGCGCCGCACGAGCCGGTCCATGCCGGCGATGCCGATCGCGGACAGCAACGCGCCGATCGTCGTCGGGACGAGGCACACGAGGAGCGCGACGAGCACGACCAACGGCTGCTCCGCACCGGAGTAGGCCGCGAACGGCTGGAGCGTCGCCACGGCGAGCACGAAGACGATCGTCAGGGACGTGAGGAGCACGTTGAGCGCGATCTCGTTCGGCGTGCGCTGGCGTTCGCTGCCCTCGACGAGCGCGATCATGCGGTCGACGAACGTCCGGCCGGCGGGAGCGGTGATGCGCACGACGATCCGGTCGGACAGGACGACGGTTCCGCCCGTCACCGCGGACCGGTCTCCGCCCGACTCGCGGACCACCGGGGCGGACTCGCCGGTGATCGCCGACTCGTCGACCGACGCGACGCCCTCGACGACGTCGCCGTCGCCCGGGACGGTCTCCCCCGCCTCGACCACGACCAGGTCCCCGACCTCCAGGCACGAGGACGCGACCTCGACCGCGGGCAGCGCGTGCAGCGCCGTGCCGCGCGCGAGGGCGTCCGCCGGCGCCTCGAGCCGGCGCGCCGTCGTGGCCTCCTGCGTGGCGCGCAGGCTCGCCGCCTGCGCGGTCCCCCGCGACTCGGCGACCGACTCGGCGAGGGTCGCGAACAGGACCGTCGCCCACAGCCACCCGGAGATCGAGATCGAGAACAGGCCCGGGTCGAACGCCGCGAGGACCGTCGTCGCGACGGCGCCGAGCTCGACGACGAACAGCACCGGCGAGCGGTACAGCTCGCGCGGGTCGAGCTTGCGCAGCGCGGCGGGCAGGGCGGCCCGCGTCTGGGCCCAGGTCAGCGCGCGGACCGCGCCGTCGAGGCCACGGGCACCGCCGGGACGACGGTCGCCGTCGTCGGGAGGGGCGGGCGTGGCGCCGGGACGAGGGGGGACGGAGACGAGCGACGTGCTCATGACAGGGACTCCACGACAGGGCCGAGGGACAGGACGGGAAGGAAGGTGAGGCCGACGACGACGAGCGCCACGGTGCCGAGCAGCCCGACGAAGAGCGGCTGGTGGGTCGGGAGCGTCCCGGCGGACGGCGGGACCGCCCGTTGCGACGCGAGCCGGCCCGCGAGCGCCAGGACGAGCGCGATGGGCACGAAGCGGCCGACGAGCATCGCGAGGCCGAGGAGCGTGTTGTAGTACGGCGTGCCGGTGGCCAGCCCCGCGAACGCGGAGCCGTTGTTGTTCCCGGCGGACGCGAAGGCGTACAGGACCTCGGACAACCCGTGCGGGCCGCTCTCCTGCTGGCCCGCCAGCCCGGCGGGCAGCACGACGGACAGCGCCGTGCCGACGAGGACGACCGCGGGCGTCGTGAGGACGTACAGGGCGACCAGCGTGATCTCCTGGCGACCGATCTTCTTGCCGAGGTACTCGGGCGTGCGGCCGACCATGAGGCCGGCGAGGAACACCGCGACGACGGCGAGCACGAGCATCCCGTAGAGACCCGCTCCCACCCCTCCCGGCGCGATCTCGCCGAGCAGCATCATGAACAGGACCACTCCCCCGCCCGGCGCGGTGAACGAGTCGTGCATGGCGTTGACCGCGCCGGTCGACGTACCCGTGGTCGCGGTCGCGAACAGGGCGCTCGCGGCGAGACCGAACCGGGTCTCCTTGCCCTCCGTCGCGACACCGGCGGCCTGGGGCGCGGCGCCAGGGCCGGCGAGCTCGGCCCACGTCACGAGGGCCAGCGCGACGACGAACAACCCCGCCATCGCCCCGAGGACGGCCCAGCCCTGCCGACGGTCGCCGACCATGAGGCCGAACGTGCGCGGCAGCGTGAACGGGACGAGGAGCAGCAGGAAGACCTCGAACAGGTTCGTGAACGGGTTCGGGTTCTCCAGCGGGTGGGCGGAGTTCGCGTTGAAGAACCCGCCGCCGTTCGTCCCGAGCTCCTTGATGGCCTCCTGGGAGGCGACCGGCCCGCCGAGCACGTGCTGGGTGCCCCCGGCGAGCGTCTCGACCGCCGAGTGGGAGCCCAGGTTCTGGATGACGCCGTTCGCCAGGAGGACGAGCGCCGCGACGAAGGCCAGCGGCAGCAGGATCCGGACGACCGACCGGGTGAGGTCGGACCAGAAGTTGCCGACCCGCGCGTCGGTCCCCGAGCGGGAGAACCCGCGGACGAGCGCGATCGCGACGGACATGCCGACGGCGGCCGACACGAAGTTCTGCACGGCGAAGCCGGCCATCTGCAGGAGGTGCCCCGCGGCGGCCTCGCCCGAGTACCACTGCCAGTTCGTGTTCGTCACGAAGGAGACGGCGGAGTTCCAGGCACCGGCGGGGTCGAGGCCCGTGAGTCCCAGGTCGAGCGGCAGGTGCTCCTGCAGGCGGCCGAGCCCGTACAGCACGAGGACCGACGCGAGGGAGAAGCCCAGCAGGGAGAGCAGATACGTGCTCCACGTCTGCTCGGCGTCGGGGTCTACGCGCGCTACCCGGTACCCCACGCGCTCGACCCGCAGGTGCCTCGGCGAGGTGTAGACCAGCGCCATGTACGCGCCCAGGGGCACGTGCACCGCGGCGAGCGCGGCGACGAGCAGGGCGACCTGGCCGACGGCGGCCCACACGGTCACCGGGTCGACGGCCGACGGCATGCCGGCGCTCACCGGGCGCGGTCGCTGCGCAGCAGCGCGACGAAGAGATACCCCAGCACGCCGACGACGGCGCCGAGGGCGATCCAGTCCAGCAGCATCACCGAGCACCCCCCGACGAGCCGTGACGACGCGCGACGAGCGCGACGGTGGCGAAGAACGCCACCGTGAGGAGGAGGTAGGCCACGTCGGCCATGGGAGGACGCCTTCTCGACGGCGGGCGGGCGACCCGCGGGTGCGGTGCCGACCGGTGCACCGGTCGGTGCACGGTCCCGTTCTACGGCCGTCCGGACACCTCGCGGTGGCCTCCTGACGGATCCCTGACGCCCCGCACCGCATCCCTGACGGCATCCTGACCCGGGTCGACGACACGGCGCCCCGGCGAGCAGAAACCGGGCGAGCCGTGGGTCGATCGTGACCGACTCGTGACCCCCGTGCCGGGGATGCGGCGCGCCTCGCCGTCGGGCATCTAGGATGTCCCGCATGATCTTCAAGGCCGTCGGGGACGGGCGCCCGTACCCGGACCACGGGAGGGTGACCGCCCAGGACTGGGCCGAGGTGCCCCCGCGTCAGGTGCGCCTGGACGAGCTGGTGACCACCAAGCGCACGCTGCACCTGGACGCCCTGCTCGCCGAGGACTCGACCTTCTTCGGCGACCTGTTCGCCCACGTGGTGGAGTACGACGGCGTGCTCTATCTCGAGGACGGGCTGCACCGGGCGGTCCGTGCCGCGCTCCAGCAGCGCGCGATCCTGCACGCCCGCGTGCTGACCCTCCGATGACGCCCCCGTCGGGTAGGTTGCAGCCGTGACCACCCAGCCCGATCAGGCCCGCTCCGTGCGCCGCCGGCGCATGCACGAGCGCCAGGCCGTCGTCTTCGGGCTCCTCATCGCGGCGCTCGCCGTCACCGGGCTCGGCGCGCTCGCGGTGTACACCGGCGCGATCGAGTCGCCGTTCGACCGCCCGTTCACCGCGCCGCAGGAGACGAACCCGCTGGCGGACGTGCCGGTGGCGTGCGTGCCCGACGGCGCGCTGCCCGTCCCGTCGGGCGACGTCCACGTCACGGTCCTCAACGCGTCCGGCACGAGCGAGCCGCTCGCCGGTCTCAACGAGGACGTGCTCGTCGAGCGCGGCTTCGCCGTGGACGCGATCGGCAACGCCCCGGACCTGGACGGCGACGGCCGGGCCGACGTCATGGAACGCACCCAGATCCACTTCGGTGCGGCCGGGATCCCCGCGGCGTACACCCTCGCGGCCCACTACGCCGAGCCCGGCCTCGTCCTCGACGCCCGTGAGGACGCGACGGTCACCCTCTACATCGGCGAGGACTTCGAGGACTTCGTGGACCCCGAGCTCGTCGGGATCGCGGCCGACGTGCCGCTCGAGAGCCGCGAAGGCTGCGTGCCCGCCGCGGAGATCACACCCCGCCCGCTGCCCGTCGCGCCCGCCGAGGCCGGCGAGGAGGCTGCGGCGCAGGGCTGACGCCGTCGCCCGCCTGGATCCCCCACGTCGCGAACGGTGGTGATGCCGATGACCGGCCTGCCGATCCGTCCCGCCCGGGCCGACGACCCCGCCGAGGTCGACCGGCTCTACGACGTGTGCCTGCGCACCGGCGCGGCCGGCGACGACGCGACCGGCCTCTACACGGATCCGCGCCTGCTCGGGGAGGTCTACCTCGGCGCCTACCTCGCGCTCGAGCCCGGCCTCGCGTTCGTGCTCGACGACGCAGGTACCGCCGTCGGGTACGTGCTCGGCGCGCGCGACACCGCCGCCTTCGAGTCCGCGTGCGCGCGACGCTGGTGGCCGGCGCTGCGCGACCGCTACCCGCTCGGCACGTTCCCCGCCGGGTCGCGCGACGACGCGCTCGTGCGCCTGGTGCACGCACCGCCGTCGGCCGACCCCGCGGTGCTCCGCGAGCACCCCTCGCACCTGCACGTCGACGTGCTCCCCGAGGCCCAGGGCGGCGGCAACGGCCGGCGCCTGCTCGAGACGCTTTTCGACGCCCTGCGCGCCTCCGGCTCACCGGGGGTGCACCTCGGCGTCGCGCGCGACAACGTCCGCGCCGTCGGGTTCTACAGGCACCTCGGCTTCACCGAGCTCGACGGTGACGACGGCGGTCTGACGCTGGGCCTGCGCCTCTGAGCGGTGCCCCTACGGGCGGAGGGCGGCGCCGAACCCCGGCTTGCCGGCCACCCCCGACGCCGAACCCCGGCTTGCCGGCCACCCCGGACGCCGAACCCGGGCCTGCACGTCACGCGGGGCCCTCGGTGGCACGTAACCCGGGGTTCGCGACGACCGCGGTGCGCCCGGCGTGCTGTCGACTCGCCGTCGCTGTCCAGAGCCCGACCCGAGGACAACGGACCTGGCCGTCCACAGATCCTTCCTGAGCCGGCTCTTCCACACGGAGACTGGTGGCACATCACGTCGAGCGGCCGGAGCCGCTGGGATCGCGACATGCCGCCCCGACGTCCTCTGCCCGACGAGATCGTCACGACCGCTTCCCGCCAGGAAGGTCTCGTCGACACGGAGCAGTGCCGCCGAGCCGGCCTAGGACCCGACGTGGTGCGTCGCCTGCTGACGACCTCGGCCTGGTCCCGCGTCACGCGCGGCGTCTACGACACGGACCCGACGCCCGTCGCGCGGCGTCCGGCCGACCGACGTCGCCGCCGCGCGGCGTGGGCCGCGCTGCTGGCGTTCGGTCCCAGGTCGATCGCTGTCGGCCCGTGCGCGCTGGCGCTGCTCGACGTCGCAGGCCTGCCGAGCCGCGTGGCCCCGGAGGCAGCGCTCCCCGGTGGGCGCGCGCTGGAGTCGCGGGACGGGATCCGGCTGCGCATGTTCGACGACGGGATGACCGTGGTGCGCGTCGGCGACCGCCACGTCGCGAGCCCGGAGTGGGCGCTCGCGCAGGCGGTGCCCGAGCTCGACCGCGAGCCGGCCATCTCCGTCATGGACTCCGCGCTCCATCTCGGCCTCGTCGACGCGAGCGGCCTGGACCGCGCGCACGACCACGCGCGTGGCCGGCGGGGGGTGGCACGGACGCACGGGTGGTGGGAGCTCGCCGACGGGCGGTCGGAGTCGCCTCTCGAGACGTGGGCCCGGCTCGACTGCATGGACGGCGGGGTGCCGCCCGACGAGCTGCAGGTCGAGCTCACCGGGGCGAGCGGTGCACGGCGCCGGGCGGACCTCGGGTGGCGGCTCGACGACGGACGCTGGCTCGTCGCCGAGGTCGACGGCGCCGAGATCCACGACACGCCCGCCGCCGCGTTCGCGGACCGTGCGCGCCACAACGACCTCGTGACGGCAGAGGTGGCCGCCGTCCTGCGCTTCACCTGGCACGACGTGCGGACGCCGGGCGTGACGGCACGCGCGGTACGTCGAGCGCTGCAGGCGGCGGGGCGACGTCGTGCCGCGTGAACCGTGCGTCGAACCCCGGCTTGCTGGTCATGCCGCGCCGCCGAACCCCGGGTTGTGCGCCACGAGCGGCGCGGCCTGCCGCACAACCCGGGGTTCGGCACACGGCGGTGCCGCACAACCCAGGGTTCGGCGGGTCAGTGCGCGTCGTGGACCGCGTGCTCGTCCCCGCCGGGGGCGGACGCCGGGCTGGCAGGCTCCTCGCTGGTCCCGCGCCACCGGGAGATCGTCCGCATCGCGTGGTAGATCGCGAGCGCCGCGGCCGTACCGAGCGCGATGCCCTCGAACGTCAGGTCGCCCGCGACCCACGTGAAGTTCGCGATGCCGACGACGAGCGGCACCGCTGCCGTGGTGAGGTTCACCGGGTCGGAGAAGTCCACGCGGTTCTGCACCCAGATGCGCGCGCCGAGGATCCCGATCATGCCGTAGAGCAGGGTCGTCGCCCCGCCGAGCACCCCCGCGGGGATGGTCGCGACGAGCGCACCGAACTTGGGCGACAGCGACAGGACGAGAGCGGTCGCGGCCGCGACCCAGTACGCCGCGGTCGAGTAGACACGGGTCGCGGCCATGACACCGATGTTCTCGGCGTAGGTCGTGGTGCCGGACCCGCCGCCGACGCCCGCGAGGGTCGTCGCCACGCCGTCGGCCAGGAGCGCGCGACCGGTGAGGCCGTCGAGGTTCTGACCGGTCATCGCGGCGACCGACTTCACGTGCCCGACGTTCTCCGCGATGAGCACGAGCACGACCGGGACGAAGAGCCCCAGCACGGCGACGTCGAACGACGGGGCGACGAACTCCGGCAGGCCGAGCCACGCGGCGTCGCGCACGGCGGAGAAGTCGACCTCGCCCCGGAGCACCGCGACGACGTACCCGACGATCACGCCGACGAGGATCGACAACCGGCCGAGGATGCCCTTGAACAGCACCGTGACGAGGATCGTCGTGGCCAGCGTGACGAGAGCCGTGACCGGCGCCTGCTCGAAGTTGCTCCACGCGGTGGGCGCGAGGTTCAGCCCGATGAGCGCGACGATCGTGCCGGTGACGATGGGCGGCATGACGACGTCGATCCACCGGGCGCCGGCGAGGTGCACCACGAGGCCCACCGCGGCCAGCACGAGGCCCGTGACGAGGATGCCGCCGACGGCGACCGACTGGCCCTGCGAGGCCGTCGCGGCACCGATGGGCGCGATGAACGCGAAGCTCGAGCCGAGGTAGCTGGGCAGGCGGTTGCGCGTGACGAGCAGGAACACCGCGGTGCCGACGGCGGAGAAGAACAGCGTCGTCGCCGGGGAGAAGCCCGTGATGAGGGGTACGAGGAACGTCGCGCCGAACATCGCGACGACGTGCTGCATGCCGATGCCGATGGTGCGGGGCCAGCTGAGCCGCTCCCCGGGGTCGACGACGTCCCCCGGCGCGACCCGCTTGCCGTCCCCGTGCACCCGCCAGCCGATGGCGCTCATGACTCTCCTGTCCGTGACGTTCCTGGGGAGATCCCCGGAGCAGGGTAGTGCCCGGACGTCACGGCGCTGTGTCGCGCCCGCGCGCGGGGACGTCGCGCGCGGGCGCGAGGGGTCAGCCGAGCTGCGGCCCCACCTCGTCGGCGACGAGCTGCAGGTGGTCGAGGTCGTGCAGGTCGAGTACCTGGAGGTAGAAGCGCGTGACGCCCTGCTCGGCCGCGGCGGCGAGCTTGTCGGCGGCCTCGGCGACGGTGCCGGCGATGCCGTTGCGGCGCACCTCGTCGGGCTCGCGGCCGATGGCCTCGGCGCGGCGGCGGAACTCGGCCTCGTCCTTGCCGATCGCGATGACGAACGCGGCGGAGTAGACGAGCGAGTCGGGGTCGCGGTCGGCGTCGAGGCACGCGGCGCGCACGTTCTCGATGCGGTCGGGCAGCACGCCCGGGTCGGGGAACGCGACGTTGAACTCGCTGGCGTAGCGCGCGGCGAGCGCGGGCGTGCGCCGGGGGCCGTGGCCGCCGACGATCACGGGGATGCGGTCCTGCGCCGGCTTGGGCAGCCCCGGGGAGTCGGTGAGCGTGTAGTGCTCGCCGGAGAAGCTGAACGTCTCGCCGACGGGCGTCTCCCACAGCCCCGTGATGACGGCGAGCTGCTCCTCGAGGATGCCGAAGCGCTTCGCGGGGAACGGGATGCCGTACGCCTCGTGCTCGCGCGCGTACCAGCCGGCGCCGAGGCCGAGCTCGACGCGCCCGCCGGACATCTGGTCGACCTGCGCGGCCTGGATCGCGAGCACGCCCGGGTGGCGGAACGTCGCCGACGACACGAGCGTGCCCAGCCGGATGCGGCTCGTCTCGCGCGCGAGGCCCGCGAGCGTGGTCCAGGCGTCGGTCGGGCCGGGCATGCCGTCGCCGTCGCCCATGACGAGGTAGTGGTCGGAGCGGAAGAAGGCGCCGAACCCGAGGTCCTCGGTGGCCTTCGCGACGGCGAGGATGTCGTCGTAGGAGGCACCCTGCTGGGGCTCGGTGAAGATGCGCAGGTCGATCTGGGTCATGGCGCCAGTCTGCCCGACGGCGGTGCGTGCCCCGGCCGGCCGGTCCCCGCGTCAGTCCGCCGCGAGCGGCACGAGGTCGAGCTCCTGGAACTCCGCGACCTCGGACGTCCAGCGGTCGGCGACGAACGACCGGTGCGCCGGGTGGGCGTCGTACGCGGCGTAGGCGGCCTCGTCGTCGAACACCATGGAGAACTGGAACGACAGCGGGCTCTTCGCGCTGACCTGGCGCGAGACGGTGAAGTCCTGGACGCCGGGGACGGCGGTGAGGGTCCGCCGCGCGTCGGCGAGGAACTCCGCCTCCTCCGGGCTGTCGGCGGCGTGCACGAGGCGGAAGGCGACGGTGTGCTGGATCACACCGTCACCCTAGACGGCCGCGACCGTAGAGTCGTGCCATGCGCGTGAGCACCGTGATCCTGCCCATCTACCCGTGGCGCGAGGGCCGCGAGGTGTGGCGGTCCGCCGACGACCTCGGCCTGCACGCCGGCTACACGTACGACCACCTCTCCTGGCGCAGCTTTCGCGACGGGCCGTGGTTCGGCGCGGTGCCCACGCTCGCGGCCGCCGCGGGCGTGACGGAGCGGCTGCGGCTCGGCACGCTCGTGACGTCGCCCAACTTCCGCGAGCCGGTGACGTTCGCGAAGGACGTCATGACACTGGACGACCTGTCGGGCGGCCGCCTCACCGTGGGGCTCGGCGCGGGGACCGCCGGGTTCGACGCGACGGTGCTCGGCGGCCAGCCGTGGGGGCCGGGCGAGCGCGCCGACCGGCTGCGCGACTTCACGGCGCTGCTCGACCGCCTGCTCACCGAGCCGGCCGTGACGCACGACGAGGGCCACTACCGCGCCCACGAGGCCCGGACCATCCCCGGCCCCGTGCAGTCGCCGCGCGTGCCGTTCGCGATCGCCGCGAACGGCACGCGGGGCCTGCGTCTCACCGCCCGCTACGGGCAGGCGTGGGTCACGACGGGCGACGGCGAGCTGCGCGACGGCGCCACGCCGTCGGACGCGCGCGCCGGGGTGCGCGCGCAGGTCGAGCGCCTCGAGGCCGCGTGCGTCGAGGCGGGCCGGGACCCGGGCACGGTGGAGCGGGTGCTGCTCACCGGCTTCACGCCGGACCGCCCGCTGGACTCGGTCGACGCGTTCGTCGAGACCGCCACGGGGTACGCCGAGGCGGGCATCACGGAGATCGTGCTGCACTGGCCGATCCCGGGCACGCAGTTCGAGGCCGACCAGGCCGTGTTCGAGCGGGTCGTCGCCGAGGGCGCGCCGCGCGTCGCGGACCTCTGACCTCGCGCGGTCCCGCCGGGGGTCGCTCGCTAGGGTGGGCGCCGTGACCTCACGACCGAGCGCGAGCGGTCCCGGCGACGGCGCCGGGTCCGGGAACCCGCACCGCGCGGCAGCGGGCGGCGCGTGGCAGCGCGTCGTGTCGAGGATGCGCGCGGGATGGCGGCGTGCCGACGACGTCCGGACCGGGACGCGCTGGTCCAGCATCGCCACGGTGCTGGGCGGGGTCGTCGTCGCCGTCGTGTGCCTCTCGCTCGTGCTGCGCGGGCGCGTCTGGGCGTGGGTGCCGCTCGCGATCGCCGCGGCCGTCGCCCTGCGCGAGGTGCGCTACCTGCAGCGCGTCGCCCGCGGCGGGCGGCGCGGACCGCGGTACCAGGAGAACGCGCCGCGCTGACGCACGGGCGCCCCCGGGTCATCCGCAGGTCGCACGCCGCGCGCCCGCAGGATCCACCGGACGGACGACGCGCCCGGGGCGGTCCGTCGCGAAGACTGGGTCTCGGCGTCGGGCAGCGGCGCCGAGACCCCCGGAGGTTCCCGTGACCAGCCAGCCCCTCGCCCGCGCGACGACGTCATCGGCCCGTGCCGCGGACCGCGCCCGCCGGCGCGCCCGGGGTGCGGCGACGCGTCCGGCGGTGCCACCGGTGGAGCGGGCGAACGGCTGGGTGGTGGCGGTCGCCGTCGTCGCCGGTGCCGCGCTCTTCTCGTGGCTCGCGATGAACGCGTTCCTCGGCGGCTGAGCCCGTCCCTCCGCCGCGGGTCGACGGCTCGACGGATCGGCCACCACCCCGCTCGCGCGCAGCGCCGGGATTCGCCCGCGCCCGACCCGCCCACCCCTCGACGCCGGACCGGCCGAGGTCTACCGTCGAGGGACGGGCGCCGCCGTCCTGCGGCAGGCGCCCGGCCAACGTCCCGGACGGAGCACCGATGGGCACCACGGACGAGGAGACGGACCGCGCGCCGGCACTTGGCGACGCGGCCGCGCGACCGGCGGTCGACGCGTTCGCCGAGCGCCTGTTCACCGCGACGCTCGGCGCGATCGAGGTGCTCGCCGTCCACGTCGGCGACCGGTTGGGCTGGTACCGGGCGCTCGCGGAGACCGGACCGCTGACCTCCACGGCCCTCGCGGAGCGCACCGGCACGCACGAGCGCTACGTGCGCGAGTGGCTCGAACAGCAGGCCGCGTCCGGCATCCTCGCCGCCGAGGACCCGGCCGCCGGACCAGCGCTGGCCGCCGACCCCGCGGACGCCGCCCGCGAGCGCCGCTACGCGCTCCCGGCGGCGCACGCGGAGGTGCTGACCGACGGGTCGTCCCTCGCGTACTCCGCCCCGCTCGCGCGGTTCGTCGGGGCGGTCGGCCCGCAGCTGCCGCACCTGCTCGAGGCGTACCGCACGGGTGGCGGGGTGTCGTGGGAGCAGATGGGCGAGGACGCGCGCGAGGCGCAGGCGGACGTCAACCGGCCGTGGTTCGAGCGCGAGCTCGGCCCCGTCCTCGCCGGGGTGCCGGACGTGCACGACGTCCTGTCCCGGCCGGGAGCGCGGGTGGTCGACGTCGGGTGCGGGTTCGGCTGGTCGACGCTCGCCCTGGCGCGCGCGTACCCGGGCGCCGTCGTGCACGGCATCGACGTGGACGGGCCGTCGGTCGCGGCGGCACGCGCCGCCGCGGCGGACGCCGGCCTGGCGGACCGGGTGACGTTCCACCAGGGTGACGCGGCGGAGCTCGCCGTCGCCGCGCCGTCCGACCCGTTCGACGCGGCGTTCGCGTTCGAGTGCGTCCACGACATGCCCCGACCGGTCGCGGTGCTCGACGCGGTGCGCCGGGCGGTGCGCGACGACGGCGTGGTGGTCGTCGTGGACGAGGCCGTGGCCGACGAGTTCTCGGCCCCGGCCCGTGCCGTCGACCAGATCATGTACGGCTACAGCCTGTTCGTGTGCCTGCCGGACGGGATGTCGAGCCGGCCGTCGGCCGGCACGGGGACGGTGATGCGGCCGGCGACCCTGCGCCGGTACGCGCTCGAGGCGGGCTTCGCGGGGATCGAGGTGCTGCCCGTCGAGGACTTCTCGCTCCTGCGGTTCTACCGGCTGACGCGCTGAGCCGTCAGTCCTGCGGCGGTGGCGCCCACCGCGCGGCGTCGCCCACCCGGATCGTCCCCGACGACAGCAGCCGGCACACCACACCGCCGCGGTTGTGCATCGAGCGCATCGCGCCGGGCGCGATCCAGTCGTCGAGCAGCCGGCACGGCGCGGCGATGCGCAGCACCTGCAGCTCGACGTCGCCGAGCCACAGCAGCGACCCGGGCTTCGTCGGCAGGTCCCCGTGGGTCAGCGTGACGTTGCGCCGCGTCAGGCCTGGGTCGATCTCCAGGCCGAGCACCTCGGACGCCGCGGCGAGGGCGGCGGACGTCTGCACGGTCACGTGCCGGTGCTTGGACCCGTGGTACCGGTCGCCGACGAGCCCGCGCCCCTCCTCCGCCTCGACCTCGGGGACGGTCCGCGTCGGCAGACGCCGCGCCTTGGCGACGTGGAGCGAGCGCACGGTCGGGATGTCGGTCACCGTCCCACCCTGGCACGGCGAGCGCGACGGGCGCACGACCCGTGCCGGTGTACCGTCGGCAAGCATGACCGACGTCCGCAGCCGCACCCACGCCCAGGCCGTCGACGCAGCGATCGAGCTCTTCACGCGCCAGGGGTACGAGCAGACCACCGTCGAGGAGATCGCCGACGCCGCGCAGGTCAGCCGGGCCACGTTCTTCCGCCGCTTCCGCTCCAAGGACGACGTGGTCTTCGCCGACCACGAGCTGCTCCTCGACGAGGTCGTCGTCATGCTCGCCGCCACCCGCCCCGTGCCCGACGCCGCGGGGAACCTCGTGCCCGACCCGTCGGTCGACCCGTACCTCGAGGTGTGCCGCGCGGCGCGGCTCGTGTTCGACCACCACGTCGGCCAGCGCGAGACGTCGATCGCGCGGTGGCACCTCCTGCAGCAGGTCCCCGCGCTCCGCGACCGCGAGCTCGTCACGACGCACCGCTACGAGCGCGCGTTCACCGCGTACCTGCGTGACGCACTGCCGCCGGACAAGCGTCGCTCGACCGCGTCCATCGCGTTCGCCGCGTCGGTCGTCGCCGTGCACAACGCGCTCCTGCGCCGCTGGCTGCGCGACCCCGTCCAGGACCTGCGCCCGCAGCTCGAGGAGGCGTTCGCCGAGCTGCGCCGGGCCGCGGTCGGCCGTGGCCCGGCCGAGGGCGAGGCGGCGACGGCCCAGGTCGCGAGCGCCGTCGCCGCGCGCGACGGCGCAGCACGCGTGGTCGTGACCGTCGTCGAGCCGGGCCCTGACCCCGACGGCGTCGCGGACGCCGTTGCCCGGGCCGTGCGCGACGCCCTCGGCTGACCCCGGCCGACCGGGGAATGCGGGGGTACCATCTCCCGTTGCAGAACGCAGTACGCACGAACGTGCTCCGGGGTCGGTGCAATTCCGAGCCGGCGGTGACAGTCCGCGACCCGCGCCCTACGCGCGGTTGACCTGGTGGAACTCCAGGACCGACGGTGACAGTCCGGATGGGAGGAAGCACGTGCGGCGCGGTCGTCCCCGAGGGGACGGGTCCGTCGAGCACTCGACGAGCCCGCACCCGAGGTGACCGGCCTCGCCGTGGTGAGCGACGGCGTCGGTGGTCCCCGCGGGCCGCGACGGCCCGCCGCCCGCCCTCGCCCCGGACCCGACGTGCCCGGGAAGGACGAGGGACATCCGATGGACCTGATGGCGCTGTTCGACGCGCAGCTCACGATCGGCGACCAGCACCTGCTGTGGCGCGAGATCGTCGGCAACGGGTTCGGCCTGGCGTCGGCGCTGGGCGGCATGCGACGCAAGGTGTGGGCGTGGCCCGTCGGCATCGTCGGCAACCTGCTGCTGCTCACGGTGTTCCTCGGCGCGGTGTTCGCGACACCCAACCCCGTGAACCTGCTCGGCCAGGCCGGGCGGCAGGTCATGTTCGTCGTCGTGTCCGTGTACGGGTGGGTGCAGTGGCGTCGCACGCAGCAGCGGCTGGGTGACGCGGACGCCGACAGCCACGGCGTCTCCGTGGTCCCGCAGTGGGCGACGGCGCGTCAGCGGATCGGCCTCGTGCTCGCGCTGGTGGTCGGCACCGCCGTGCTCACGCCCGTCTTCCGCGCGCTGGGCTCGTTCGAGCCCGTGTGGGCGGACGCGTGGATCTTCATGGGCTCGCTGCTCGCCACGTACGGCATGGCGAAGGGCTGGGTCGAGTTCTGGCTGGTCTGGGTCGCCGTCGACGTCGTGGGCGTCCCGCTGCTCGTGTCCGCCGGTTACTACGCGTCGGCGTTCATGTACGTGTTCTACGGCGCCTTCACGCTCGTCGGGTTCTTCGTGTGGTGGCGCGTCAACCGGCGCGCGACGGCCGAGGCGGCCGCCGCCGGGGCGCCCGCCGCCGTCTGACGGCTCACTCGTCGAAGACCATGCGGTCCGACGCCGCGACGCGGTACGCCCCGAGCGACTTCTCCGCGCACACGGCGTCCACCACGTCGACGCTCCCGCCGACGTAGGTCGCGGACGCGTCGATCTCCGACCCGACGAACCACGACCGGTCGTCCGGCCACCACAGGTTGGGCGGCTGGTCGTGGTCGCGGAACGCCGCGACGTCGGCGGTCGTGCCCGTCCACAGGTGGTACTCGCGGTGCGGGAGGAGCAGCATCGGTGCGGCCGGGCGCTCGACGAGCGTCGGCGCGACCCGTCGCCAGCCCTCCTCACGGGCGGCGGCGAGCTCCTCCTCCGTCGGGCGCGGCTCGTCCTGTCCCCAGCCGACGAACACGCCCACGCCTGACGTCGCTCGGGGATCGGTGCCGTGGTCGTAGAGGAAGCCGTGCCCCGTCCACAGCGCGAGGTGGATCGGCATCCCGGCCGTGAACGGCGCGAGGACCCGCGCCAACGTCTCGGCCTGCGTCACCGCCGGAGACGCGCCCATGGCGTGGTCGCCCGGGAGCGGTACGCACGCGTACACCGCGTACCCGCGCGGGACCGTGCCGTCGACGCGCGGGCCGAAGTCACCGAGCCGGTCGGCGATCCACTCCCCGGCAGAAGCGTCGTCGTCCCAGGCCACCATGCGCCGACCCTAGCGCTGATACCCCGTCTCGCTTGACCTGATACGGCGTATCGGCGCACGATGGTGGGGAACGGGCGCGCGGAGTGATCCTCCGGCGAGCCGCCCCACCGTCGAGCACAGGAGCACCGATGCCCGCCACGCCGATCAAGCCCGGGGTCACCGAGCCCGCGTACGACCTCACCACGCCGCTCGACGTGGACTTCGCGGGCGCGTTCGCCGACGCGACCGACGCCGACCGCGCGCACCAGCAGCGCGTGCGCCGGTTCGTGCAGGACGAGGTGCTGCCGGTGATCGACGAGTACTGGGAGCGCGCCGAAGTCCCGCTCGGGCTCGTCAAGCGGCTCGGCGACCTCGACCTCCTGCGCGACGGCGTCGACGTCGACGGCCACGAGCGCATCAGCCCGCTGGGTGCGGGCCTCGCGGCGATGGAGATGTCGCGCGGCGACGGCTCGGTCGCGACGATCTGCGGCGTGCAGGGCGGCCTCGCGCTCCGCTCCATCCAGATGCTCGGCTCGGACGAGCAGCGCGCCCGCTACGCCGAGCCGATGGCGCGCGGCGACATCATCGGGGCGTTCGCGCTCACCGAGCCGACGCACGGCTCCGACTCGGTCTCGCTCGAGACGACGGCGCGGCGCGAGACCCGCGACGGGGTCGAGGGCTACGTGCTGAACGGCGAGAAGAAGTGGATCGGCAACGGCTCGTCGGGCGACATCACGGTGGTGTGGGCACGTCTCGTCGGCGAGGACGGGGACGGGCAGGTGCACGGCTTCGTCGTCCCGCAGGACTCCCCCGGCTACACCGGCACCACGATCACCGGGAAGGTGTCGCTGCGCGCGATCTGGCAGGCGCACGTCGTGCTCGACGACGTCTTCGTCCCCGCCGAGAACGCCCTGCCCGGCGCGCGGTCGTTCAAGGACACGTCGCGCGTGCTGTTCGCGACGCGGCTCGGGGTGGCGTGGGCCGCCGTCGGGCACGCGACCGCCTGCTACGAGACCGCGGTCGCGTACGCGACGCAGCGCGTGCAGTTCGGCCGACCGCTCGCGGCGAACCAGATGATCCAGGAGCGCCTCACCCGGATGCTGTCGACGCTCACGCAGCTCCAGCTCCTCGTCGCCCGCATGACGCGGCTCGACGACGCCGGCACGCTCACCGGCCCGCAGGCGTCCCTCGCGAAGTACACGTGCACCCGCGGCGCGCGCGAGATCGCGGCGACCGCGCGCGACCTGCTCGGCGGCAACGGCATCCTGCTCGGCAACCGGGTGGCCCGGCACTTCGCCGACATCGAGGCGCTCCACACGTACGAGGGCACCGAGTCGGTGCAGGCGCTCATCGTCGGCCGCGACATCACGGGCGTCTCGGCGTTCGTCTGACGCACCCGCAACCCCTCGCCCCGCACCGCCCGGACGAAGAGCCCCCATGAGCACCGACGCCACCCTGCCCGACGACGCCGTCACGGCCGAGGACGAGGTCACGCCCGTCCTGCTGCACGGCGCCCGCACGCCGTTCACGCGATTCCGCGGAGCGCTCGCGTCCCTGTCGGCCGCAGAGCTCGGCGCGCACGCGATCCGCGGCGCGCTGACGGCCGCGGGCGTGCGCCCCGACCAGGTCGACACGGTGATCGTCGGGCAGGTCGTCCAGGCCGGGGCGAAGCAGGGCCCGGCGCGGCAGGCCGCGATCCGCGCCGGGATCGGCTGGGACGTGCCGACCGTGACGATCAACAAGCTGTGCCTGTCCGGCCTCACGGCGGTCATCGACGCCGCGCGTCTGGTCCGCACGGGCGAGGCCGCGGTCGTCGTCGCGGGCGGCCAGGAGTCCATGACCAACGCACCGCACCTCGTGCTGGGTTCGCGCGCGGGCCACGCGTTCGGCGACGTGACGATGGCGGACTCGCTCACGCACGACGGCCTCGACGACCCGTTCAGCGGCGAGGTCATGGGCGAGCTCACGGACCGCGGGTGCGCGACGCGCGGCATCGGCCGCCCCGAGCAGGACGCCTACGCGCTGCGCTCGCACCAGCGCGCGGCGGCCGCGCGCGACGCCGGTCGGCTCGCCGAGGAGATCGCGCCCGTGAGCGTGCCGCAGCGCAGGGGCGAGCCGGTCGTCGTCGAGCACGACGAGGGCGTGCGTGCCGACACGACGCTCGAGGCGCTCGAGCGCCTGCGCCCCGCGTTCGTCGCGGACGGCACCATCACCGCGGGGTCGAGCTCGCCGCTGTCGGACGGCGCGGCGGCGGTCGTCGTCGCGAGCCGCGCCTTCGCGAAGCGCAACGGCCTGCCGTGGCTCGCCGAGATCGGCGCTGCCGGCCAGGTGGCTGGGCCGGACAACTCCCTGCACTCCCAGCCCGCGCGCGCGATCGAGGCGGCGCTGAAGCGCGAGGGGCTCGCGGCGTCGGACCTCGACCTCGTGGAGATCAACGAGGCGTTCGCCGCCGTCGCGCTGCAGTCGGTCGCCGACCTCGGCGTCGACGCGGACGTCGTCAACACGGACGGCGGCGCGATCGCGCTCGGCCACCCCGTCGGCGCGTCCGGGGCGCGGCTCGCGCTGCACCTCGCGCTCGCGCTGCGGCGTCGCGGGGGCGGCGTCGGCGCGGCCGCGCTGTGCGGGGGCGGCGGCCAGGGCGACGCGCTCGTCCTCCACGTGCGCGACTGACGCGATCCGCGCGACGCGAACCGATCCACCCCGCTCCGGCCCGCGAGCCGCTGGACGAAGCGGGAGAAACCCGGGCACCGGCCCGGTTCGACGCGCGTGCACCCGCACCGTCGTGCACGCTGATGACCCAGGTACGGCGCGGTTCGCCAGCACGCATGTGATGCAGATCGCGTCATGGTCGCCCCGAGTCGCGTCACGGATCGCGTCAGGTGTGGTCCCTCTTCCTGGAACACCACGTCGAGAGGACCGCCATGACCACCGACACGCTTGCCGGGACCGCGCGCCGCGCGACCGCCCGAGCGCGCCACTCCCACCTGTCCGCCATCGCCGCCGTCGCGGTGGGGCTGGTGGCCGGTTTCGCGGCCGGACCGTTCCTGCTCGGCTGAGCACCCGTCGCGAAGGCCCGGGACCTCTCGGAGGTCCCGGGCCTTCGTCGCGCCTGCCGGCGTCACGCCCGGCGCACCAGCTCCTCGAGGCGGTCGAGCAGCGCCACCTGGCCCGAGACCACCAGCCCGCGCGCCCGGGCGAGCGGGAACCAGTGCGCCCGGTCGAGCTCGGGGAACTCCTGCACCCGCCCCGACCGCGGCGGCCACTCGACGACGAACGTGTTGCTCGTGATGCGACTGACGTCGAGGTCCGCCTGGCGCGCCCAGGCCGTGACGACCTTGCCGGCGCGCTGGCGCACCGTCCCGAGGTCGAGGTCCGGGACGTCGCTCCGCGGCGCGGGCACGCCGAGCTCCTCGGCGAACTCGCGCAGCGCGGCGGCGTGCGGGTCCTCGTCCGGGTCGATCTCGCCCTTGGGGATCGTCCACGCCCCCGCGTCCTTGCGGGCCCAGAGGGGCCCTCCCATGTGTCCGATCAGCACCTCGAGGACGCCGTCGCGCACGCGGTGGAGCACCAGACCGGCCGACTGCTTCATGCCCCCTTCTTACACACCCGGTGTGTCGGCGGCGCGGCGTGCGTCAGATCAAGCGCAGAGCCCGACCGGGTCCCACGGTCCCCAGGTGACGGAGCCCGGCAGCTCGCCCGTCGTCCACCACTGGGCGCGGTAGTTCACGCCAGCGCGCGAGACGGTCTGCCCGCCGGTGTACACGGTCTCGCGCGACCACGCGGGGGCGCACTCCGCGACCTCGACCGCGGGCGCGGTGCCGCAGGGCCCGACCTCGCGCCACGGGCCCCAGGGGTCCGCACCCGGCTGCTGGTTCCGCGTCCACCACGCCGCGCGGTACTCGACGCCCTCGTGCGAGACGACCTCGCCGCCCGTGTAGACGCCCGTGCCGTACCAGGGCACGGCGCACTCGGCCGCCACGCCCGGCCCGGGCGTCGCCGCCCGCAGCGTCGAACCGAGCGCGTCGCCGAGCTCGTTGCGGTGGTCGCCCGACAGGTCCCACCACATGGCGCCGCCGTAGCCCTGCGTCGCGACGAACTCCGCCTTGGCCGTGACGGACGCCGGGTCGTCGTAGCTCCACCACTCGTCGCCGTCGTACAGCCAGGAGGCGCCGATCTCCGGGTCGAAGAACCGCTCGCCGTCCTGCGCCTGGAGCTGTGCGTACGTCCGCGTGCCGACGTAGCCGGCCGCCGGCTGCCAGCCCTGCGAGCCGTCGTCGACGCCGTACCAGCCGTGACCGTACGCCGCGAGACCCGCGTTGAGCTGGCTCGGGTCGGCGCCGGCGGCCGTGTACATCGCCAGCGCGCCGTCGAGCCCGAGGCCCCAGTTGTTCGTCCCGTCCGGGTGGAGGTTGCCCTGGTGCCCCGTCTGGTTCGGCACCCACCCGCCGTGGAAGTCGTAGCCCTGGACGTTGAGGAAGTCGACGACGGCGAACAGGCGCGGGTCGAGCCAGCCGCCCTCGCCGGCGTTCCAGCCGCCCGCCGGGGCGAACGCCGTCAGCAGGTAGTCCTCGCCCGTCTCGGCGCCGAGCGCGTCGAGCTCGGCGCGGAACTCCTCCATGAGGAGCAGGAAGTTCTCCTTGTCCTCGGGGCGCGCGTTCGCCGTCTCCCCGCCGGTGACGGGCCACTCCCAGTCGATGTCGATGCCGTCGAAGATGCCGGCCGCCGCGCCGGGTCCGCCCTTGCCGTCGACCACCGGGAGGTCGCCCCGGATGTACAGGTCGAGGCACGAGTCGACGAGCGCGGTGCGCCCCTCCGGCGTCGAGGCCGCCTCGGAGAAGTGGTCGGACCAGGTCCAGCCGCCGAGCGAGATGAGGATCTTCGTGTCGGGGCTGAGCGCTTTGAGCTTGCGGAGCTGGTTGAAGTTGCCCGCGAGCGCCTGGCCGGGGCGGTCCGCCACGCCGTCCACGGAGTCGGCCGCGGCGACCTCCGCGACGAAGTCGTTGAGCGGGTCGCCCTCGCCGGGCACGTCGGCGATGTCGCACACGAGGTCCGTCGTGACGTTCCCGAACGCGTAGTTGATGTGGGTGAGGTCCTCGATCGCGCCCGTGCGGACGAGGTCGACGACGTGGAAGTCGCGCGTCACGCGGGACTCGGCCATGACGTAGCCGACGCTGCGGTAGCCGTTGATGTCGGCAGGGCCGTCGGCCGCCGCGGCGGGGCGTGCGGACGCGAGCGGTGCGGCGGCGGCCGGCGTCGCCAGGAGGCCCGCAGCGAGGACACCGGCGGCGACGAACGCTGCGCCGGCGGCCCGCCCGCGGGCTCGGCGCGGTGTGTGGGAGTCCAAGAGGTGCGTGGATCGGGAGCCGGCGTGCGGTGGGGACGGTCGGTGCGACATGAAGGCCTCGTTGCTCTTCCTGGCCCGCCAGGGCGATTTGTTCGGACTCCTGCACACTAGCCAGGCCGTCGGCTGTTACGCCAGGGTCCGAACGAAACCATCGCGTCACGACTCGGTGTCGGCCTCGTTTCCAGCCGCCGAGCCGACCCCGCGCCTCAGGCGACCGACTCGCTCATCACGAGGCCGGCGCCAGGGATCGCGGCGAGCAGGTCGCGCGTGCACTCCTCCCGCGGGTGGTCGAAGACCTCGTCGGTCGGTGCGTGCTCGACGACCTTCCCCGACCTCATCACCACCACGGAGTCCGCGATCTGCCGCACCACCGCGAGGTCGTGCGTGATGAACAGGTAGGCCAGCCCCAGCTCGCGCTGCAGCTCGGCCAGCAGCTCGAGGATCTGCGCCTGGACGAGCACGTCCAGGGCGGAGACGGCCTCGTCGAGGACGATCACCTCGGGCTGGAGGGCGAGCGCCCGGGCGATCGCGATCCGCTGCCGCTGCCCTCCGGACAGCTGGTTGGGGAACCGCCGCATGGCGGACTGCGGGAGGGCGACCATGTCGAGCAGCTCCCGGACGCGCGCCTCGCGCGACCGGCGGTTCCCCACCTTGTGCAGGCGCAGCGGCTCCTCGAGCGTCCGGTAGACGGAGAACTGCGGGTCGAGCGAGCCGTAGGGGTTCTGGAACACCGGCTGGATGCGGCGACGGAACGCCATCTGGCGACGACGCGGCAGATGCGGGCTTCCTTTCTATTGCTTGGCACAAGGATGGTCCCTTCGAGTCGAGCCGCTGCAGGTTCCTGCGGCTGCGTGGCGCCCCGGCACTTCACCCGCGCAGGGGCTGCCGATGCGTCGGTGCCCCGTGGTACCTATGAGGCACATTGCGACGAGGAGGCGACGTGACCGAGACTCTCGTCGCCGCTGACGTCGTCGCGGAGCTCACCCGGGTCGAGCTCGCGTCCATCGTCGCGGACGTGCGAGCAGGCAGGCGCGAGCACCAACTGAAGTCGCTCGACGAGCGTGGCACCGGGCACCTGCTGGTCCGCAACCAGTACACCGGCCGGTACCCGTTTGAACTGCTGCAGAACGCGGCCGACGCGGCCGCGGACACCGATCACCCGGGGCATGTGCGCTTCCACCTGTCCGACCAGGCGCTGCTGGTGGCGGACAACGGCATCGGGTTCAGCCCGGACGCGATCCGGTCGATCTGCCGGCTCGGGCGCTCCACGAAGAGCCCGACGAAGTCCATCGGGTACAAGGGTTTAGGCTTCCGGTCCGTTGGGGAGATCACCGACCGGCCGCAGGTCATCACCGCTGCCGTCCGGTTCGGCTTCGACGAGAACCGCGTGTTCGAGCAGGTCGCAGCACTCACTGGTGGGCTGCCCGCCGATCAGAAGCTGCCCACGTACGCGTTCCCGTTCACGCTGAGCGAGAACGACCTCGGCGCGGACGTCGCGCTGGTCGACCAGCTGCTCGCGGGCGGGTACACGACCGTGATGCGGTTGCCGCTGCGCACCGGGGTCGACCGCTCACATGTCGAGGCGCAGCTGCGCGACAACGTCGAGCCCCAGCTGATGCTGTTCCTCGGGTCGCTGGACCGCCTTGAGGTGTCCGGGACCGACCGCGACTTCATCGCCGAGGTAGCCCGGCAGGACACCGACGGTGTCCAGCGCGTTCTGATGCAGGTCGGCGACGACCTGACGGAATGGCTGGTATACGCCCGGCAGCTGCCTGTCGCACGTGAGCTGGTCGCTCCGATGGACGGTTGGCAGGAGGTCGAGACCGTCACCGCCGCAGTCGCACTGCCGCTCGGGGAGGACGGGGGCCCCTCAACCGGGGCGCTGTACTCGATGCACGTCTACTTCCCGACCGAGGAGAAGACAGGGTTCTCGTTCATCACGCACGCCGATTGGGCGCTGCACCTGGACCGCCGCCAGCTGTCCGGCACGCCGGACGCCACCCCGTACAACGAGTTCATGACGGCAGCGATGGTCGACCTCATCTGCACCGGGGTGGCACCGGACCTCGCGACCCGGTTCGGGGACCCGTCCGTCGCCGCCGCGGTCCTTGCCCCACGCGGGGCGCCGACCGGGGCCGGCGCCGGGCTGCATGAGAAGCTGATGGCGGCGCTGCCGTACGTCGAATTTGTCGCCACCGTGAACGGCTCCCTGGTCAGCCCCCGTGCAGCGCACCTGTTGTTCCCCAAGTGCCCGGACGTGCGGGTCTTGCACGCGCTGTCCGACACCAGCGCATGCCCCACCCTGGCGGCCGCGCGCGTCGAGGCTGACGCGGCGGTGCGCTCCGCCCTGGTGACGCTGGGCGCCGGCACGCTGAGCCTGGACGCCACCCTCGCGCTGCTGCGCCCACCGGGCACTGAGAGCGCTCACGCGTACTACCAGCACCTGGTCGCTTGGGACGCCGGGCTAGCGCGGAGCACGTACGCGAAGGCGCTGTCGATAATCGCGTGCGTTCGAACCCAGGACGGGCGGGTCGTCACGCCGTCATCAAAGGTCTTCTTCCCCCGCACGAACGACGACGTCGCGGTCGAGCTGCCGCTGCCGATCGCGGTCCTGCCGGACAATGTCGCCGGGCTGACCGACCTGCTGGAGTCGGCCGGTGTCGGCCGGTTTGACTGGCGCGACATCATCCCGGACTACGTCGTACCGATCCTGACCGACCCAGGCGCGGACAGGGACAACCGCCGGCTCGCGCTGAACGCGTTGCGTGCGTACGTCCGGACGCGACGCACCAGCGCCGGTGACCGGGAGATCCGTGACGTGGTACGAGACGTCCTGGTCCCCGCACGTGACGCGGGGGGGAGCGCGCGCAGGCTCGTCCCGGCCGCGCAGGTGTACTTCGCCGGGGATTGGACCGCGAACACCCGCCTGGAAGGCATCTACGGCCCGTTCGGGCAAGTCGAGTTCCTCGACGTTCCTGCACCAGACGACCCTGCCCAGCGCGACCAGGAACGTGAGCTGTGGTCGTTCTGCGGAGTAGCTGACTGCCCACGCGTGCTGACCGTCGAGGCGGAGAACACCCGTGAGTACCTGACGTACACGATCTGGCAGGGCCACCCACACAAGAGCGACTCGCTGTGGGCGCAGTGGTGGCAGGACGACGACGTCAAAGTCGCGAAGGTGTGCCGGGCCGATCATCCCCAGTCGCAGCAGCTGCAAATATCGCACCGACTGGACAGGTTCACCGAGCTCGTGGCGGCCAGCGACCCGGGCCGGCTTCGGCTGCTGTGGTCAGCGCTCGCAACGCACTGGACGACTGTGTACGAGCCAGCCATGAAGGCGACGTTCCGCTGCGTGCACGGCAACCACACCGGTGACGCACGCACCGCTCCTTCGCTGCTGCAGTACGCGCTAACCACCAACGCATGGGTGCCCGCCCGCCGTGGTGACGCCGTCGAGCTCGTGATGCCATGGCAGGCATGGCGGGTGGCGCCGTCCACTCCGACCCACGTCCGTTCCCGTGTGCCGGCGCTGCCGGACGCCATGACGTCCGGCCACGCGCAAAAGATGATGATGGTCGAGCTCGGCGTCGCAGACGCCGCCCGCCTGAGCGCTGACGACCTATTCGACCTGCTGCGGAACCTGTGCGACGAAGCAGGCCAGGCTGAGCCGGACGACAGCCAGGTCAAGGCGGCGCGGTGGGCGATGCGGACCTTGAACGACGTCCTGCACGTCGGCCTGCATGAAGCGCCGACAGACCCGGTGCCTCTGCTGGCGACCCTAGACGGCCGGTACATGTTCGTGACCGAACCGCTCGTCGTGCGGGACCCGATGGTGCGGGAGGCATGGGGTGCTCGCCGGCCGGTGCTGGCCGCGGACGAGGACTGCGTGTCGCTGATGCGGGTCCTGTCGCTGGTGGTGCTGGACGAGCGCGTGAAGGTGACACCGATCGAGGTTGGGCACCGGCCGGATCTGATTGAGGTTATGCAGGCGCACGTGGACCGAGCCGCGCCGTGGATGCTGGCGCTGCTGCGCAAGCTGCGGGCGTCCGCTGAGGAGACGTTCGTGCCACGCATCAAGCGTCTGGACGTCCGGCCCTGCAACGAGCTGATCCTCTCCTACGAGTTCGAGGGGGAGCGGATCGAGCTGGCTGCGGCCGTCTCGCACATCGCGTCCCGGGTAGTGCCCGGCCCACGCCGGGGGGTCGGAGCTGCCATGTTCGGGACGGCGTACCTGGAGGTCGACCGGGCCACGGGGCACGAGCCGTGGTTCGAGTTCGGGCCGCAGCTGGCGTTGCACGTGCGGGCGGACAACTACGGCGACCAGTTCGGGCAGATACTCGCCTCCGACGACGCGACCCGTGCCCGGTTCCTGGCGTCGAAGAAGATCACGACGGACGACGTGCGCGCCGCCGCGGAGACCCTGGGGCGCACTCACATCCTGCTCGAGGACCTCGTAGACCCGCTCGTCCCGGACACCGATGAGGGTGATGAAGTGCCAGCGCCGGATGACGTCCCGGTGGGTGCCCCGCACGCGCCGGACGCGGTGCCAGCCGAGACCGAACCTGGTGCGCCGGCCGGTGGCGCGCCAGCGGGCGGCCAGAGCCCGCCGGGTCCGGCTGCGCCGCCCAAGCCGGCAGGCAGCGGCGGTGGGACCGCCGGGGGCGCGGGCGCAGTGGGCGGTGGCTCGGCGCCGAGGAATGGTTCACCCGCGGCGGCGACGGCGGAGTTCCCCGAGCTGGACGTGGACGCGTTCGTCGTCGAGGACGGTGACCCCGGTCCGGCCGCGGCGGCGTCCGGACCCGGCCGCGGTGGTGGCGGAGGGTTCGGTGGCGGGTGGACCCCTGAGCCGGCTGTCTCCGAGGCGGACAAGCGAGCAATCGGCCGCCAGGGGGAACGGGCGGTGTACCTATACGAGCGGCGGCGGGTCGCTGCGCTCGGGCTGAACCCGGACGACACCGTGGTGTGGCGTTCGGACCGCGAGCAATACGCCCCGTACGATATTCAGTCGGTCGACGACGACGGGGTGAGCATCTTCATCGAGGTGAAGTCGACGACCGGCGCCGACCCGTGCGCGCCGTTCGACATCTCCACAGCAGAGCTCACCGAATCCATCCGGTACGGCGACAAGTTCCGTGTGTATAGGGTCACGGACGTGCGGTCCTACGCGCCCCGCATCACCCGGTACACGAACCCCGTCGCGCTGGTGCGCGCCGGACGCGCCACCTTGGACGTGTCCAAGGCTCGAATGCGGTTCGGGCACGAGAGCCTGGGGGTGTCAGCCGACGGAGGCTGACGCTATGAGGGTGCACCAGCCCCGAGGCTGACCCGATAAGGCCACGCGCGCGGGGCTTGGTCGCTTGAGACCGCAAGGTGTGGCGGATCTGCTCGACATACGGCTGGTGGTCGGCGTTCGGCATGCTTCGCTCCGCGTCGGGGGTGCCTGTGGCGTCTTTGCGGGATGGCCCTTGGCGACCCCTGACGCGGAGCTCTACCGGCTTCCTCGGGTCTGCTGCGCCGTCGATGCGGTGCCTCTGGGATGACCTGGGGATGACGAAAGGCCCCGGATCCGCAGGAGGCTGCGGGCGGGGCCCTTCGGTGAGCGGTAGCGGTGGGATTTGAACCCACGGTGGACTTTCACCCACACACGCTTTCGAGGCGTGCTCCTTAGGCCGCTCGGACACGCTACCTCTGCCGGTGAACCCGGCCGAAGCAGGATACCTGCTCCGACCTCGAGACACCGAATCGGCGTCCTGGTGCGGCTCACCGTGGGGGGGGGGGGCCCCCCCCCGCGCCCCCCCCCCCCCCCCCACGACTCACTGACCGCCGAGCGCCTCGGCGAACAGCGGGACGACGTTGTCGATCGCGTAGATCACCGCGGTCGGGGTGCCGAGCGAGAACGCGTTGGACAGGTCCTCGTCGTCGAACACCACGTACCGGCCGTCGGCGACGGACGGGACGGCCTGGAACAGCGGCTGCTCCTCGACCTCGGCGGCGGTGAAGCCGATGGGCTGGATGACGGTGAGGTCGGCGTCGAGCAGGTCGAGGTTCTCGGTGCCGAGGTTGACGGAGAACTCCTCCCCTGCGGCCTCGTCGATCTCGGGCTTGGTGACGAACCCGAGGCTCTGCATGAACTCGCCGCGGGCCGACGTCGACACGTAAGCGCCGAAGCCCTCGGCCCAGTACGAACCGATGACGGCGGTCTTGCCCTCGAAGTCGGGGTTCTCCTCGCGGACGGCCGCGAACGCGTCGTCGACCTCGGCGAGCAGCTCTTCGCCGGCGTCGCTGCGCCCGAGCGCGGCGGCGATCATGTCGACCTGGTCCTCCATGGGCGTGAGGTAGGCCTCGCCGCCCTCGGGGACGCCGACGGTCGGCGCGATCTCCGACAGCCGCTCGTACCGCTCCGGGTCGCCCGACGACTTCACGTCGAGGATGACGTCGGGCTCGAGCACCGCGATCTGCTCGTACGACGGCTCGAGCGTCTCGATGATCTCCGGCGACTCGCTGTACGCGTCCTCGAGCCACGGCCCCACGCCGTCGCCGCCGAACGCGAGCCAGTCGCTCGCCCCGACGGGCTCGACGCCGAGCGCGAGCGCCGTCTCCGCGTCGCCCCAGCCGAGCGCGACGACGCGCGTCGGCTCCTCGGGGATCTCCACCTCGCCGAAGGCGGTGTCGATCGTCACGGGGAACGCGGAGGCCTCGCTCTCCGTGCCCGACGGCGAGGCGTCGCCGCCCCCGGTGTCGTCACCCGAGTCGCTGGAGCAGGCCGCGAGCGCGAGCAGCGCCACGGCGGCGGCACCGGCGACGGCGGCGCGACGGGTCGCGGCGGCGCCGCGGTGGGTCAGTGCGTTCATGTTCTCTCTCAGTCCTCGAAGATCTGACCGATGGGCTCGCGCTTCTCGGCCTGGAACCGGTCCTCGGCGCGTCCGTACGCCCAGTACCCGGACAACGACAGGTCATCCCGCGGCACGCCGCGTGCGGCGAAGACACGGCGCAGGGCCTTCATGGCCTCGCGCTCGCCGTGCGCGAAGACGCACACGCGCCCCTCGCGCCACGGCAGCGCCAGCACGGCGTCAGGCAGCAGCGTCGTCGTGCCGGCCGGTGCGTCACCGCGGAACAGCCACCGCACGTCGACGCCCGCCGGGGCGTCGAGCCGCTGGACGTCCTCCCCGCTGCCGACCTCGATCACGGCCGTCCCGACGGCGTCGCGCGGCATCGCCTCGAGCGCGGCGGCGATCGCCGGCAGGGCCGAGTCGTCGCCGGCGAGCAGGTGCCAGTCCGCCGTCGGGTCGGGCGTGTACATGCCGCCCGGACCGGCGAAGACGATGCGGTCGCCGGGGCGCGCGGTCGCGGCCCACGGGCCGGCGATGCCCTCGTCGCCGTGCACGACGAAGTCGATCGCGAGGCGCTGCGCGGCCTCGTCGACGTGCCGCACGGTGTACGTGCGCGTGACGGGCAGGTCCTCGGGCGCGAGCGTCTCTCGCAGCGCGGCGACGTCGTACGGGGGCTCGAGCCCGAGCTCCGGCTTGGCGAAGAAGATCTTCACGTACTTGTCGGTGCACGGGTTGTTCGTGAACGCGGCGAAGCCCGGGCCGCCCGCGACGACGCGCACCATGTGCGGCGTGATCCACGAGGTCTCCAGGATCTCGAGGACGGTCTGCGGGCGCGTGCGGCGGGGCGCCTGCGTGGTGGGGGTCGACATGCCTGCCTCTCGTCGATGGCCGTCTGTCTTAGGTGAGGCTAACATCACCCGCCTGCCGCTCCTACGGGCGTCCGCAGCGGTCCGCGTCACACCCCGCCGCCTCGCCAGGTGAACGACCGCCGTCGGCACGGTGAACGGGACTCACACGCGTGGCCTGCGCCTCGCACAGCCGGGGCATAGGCACCGGCACTTCCCTGGGACCTGTCACCGTCCACCGGCGCTCAGCGCCACGGTCCCGGAGCCGCCTCGTGTCCCAGCCCTTGCTCTACGCCGTCGACCTCGTCGCGGTCACCGTCCTCGCCTTCGGCCTCTACTTCCCCCGGCACCGCCGCCGCGACCTCGTCGTCGCGTACCTCGGCGTGAACGTGGGGGTGCTCGCCGTCGCGGC
This sequence comes from Cellulosimicrobium sp. NPDC057127, assembly GCF_042670945.1. Lineage (NCBI taxonomy): Bacteria > Bacillati > Actinomycetota > Actinomycetes > Micrococcales > Promicromonosporaceae > Cellulosimicrobium > Cellulosimicrobium sp. NPDC057127. The sequence continues at coordinate 100,987 of NZ_JBHUUP010000006.1, read as the reverse complement.
CACGCTCGCGAGCAGCACCGTCGGCGCCGGGCTGGGCCTCGGCCTCTTCGGCGTGCTCTCCATCATCCGGCTGCGCTCGAGCGAGCTGTCCCAGACGGAGGTCGCGTACTACTTCGCCGCGCTCGCGCTCGGCCTGCTCGGCGGGCTCGGCAGCGCGACCGGGTGGCTGTCCGTCGCGGGGTCGGCGCTCGTGCTCGTGGTCATGGCCGCGACCGACCACCCGCGCGTCCTGCGCCGCTCGCGCAGCCGGACGATCGTCGTCGACCGCGCGATCCTCGACGAGGACGCCCTCGTGGCACACCTCGAGCAGCTGCTCGGCGCCCGCGTGCACGGCGTCAGCGTGCAGCGCGTCGACCTCGTCAACGACACCACGTGGGTCGACGTGCGCTACCGCACCCCGGAACGTCCCGCGCGAGCCGTCACGACGCCCGCACCGCTCGCGGCCCACGCCGACGTGACGACGGCGGTGCCGGCGAGCCTCGACGCCGCCCCGACGTCGCCTGCCCGCACCCACGTCGGGGCGTCGGCATGACCGCCCCGACCCGCACCGCGCACGCCCGCGTGCAGGAGGCGGTCGGCACGCTCGACGGGATCGGGCTGGACGAGCTGGTGACGTCCGCGGCCCTGCTCACCCGCGTGGACCGCAAGTACGTCCTCGCCGTGGACGAGGCGGTCGCCGTCCTCGCCGCCCTCGCGGGCTCCGGCGTGGCACGGGCCCTTGAGATCGACGGCGCGCGGCAGTTCGGCTACGAGTCCGTGTACTTCGACACCCCCGACCTCGCGTCCTACCACCTCACCGCCACGCGCCGCCGCCGCCGGTTCAAGGTCCGCACCCGCACCTACGTCGACTCCGGCGAGAGCTTCCTGGAGGTCAAGACGCGCGCCGCCCGCGGCACCACGCTCAAGCAGCGCACCGAGCACCCCGGCTGCCCGACGGCGCTCGGTCCCGGCGCCGGGTTCGTCGCCCGGACCCTCGGGGCCGAGGGCGTCCCGGCCGCCGACCGGCTCGCGCTCGAGCCCGGCCTCGTCTCCCGCTACCGCCGCACCACGCTGCACCTGCCCGGGCCCGACGGCGGAGCGCGCGCCACCGTCGACACCGGCCTGGCGTGGGAGCTCGACCACGCCGGACGCCACGCCGGGCGAGCGCCCACGCGCGCCGTCCCGCATCTCGTCGTCGTCGAGACGAAGGGCGGCTCGACGCCCTCCGACCTCGACCGCCTGCTGTGGCGGCACGGCCACCGCCCCGAGCGGATCTCCAAGTACGGCACCGGCCTGGCAATGCTGCGGCCCGACCTGCCGGACGGCCCCTGGCGACGCGTCATCCGACGCCTCGTCGACCCGGCCGCCGGCGACACCCTCACCACCCCGACCACCACCGCCACGATCACCGCCCGGACCGCCGGGCGCCCCGACGACAGGAGCCTGTGATGCGCATCCGCCGACCCCTCACCACCCTCACCGCCGCGGCGGCTGCCGCCGTCCTCACGGGCTGCTCCGCGCTCAGCGGCACCGCCTCCACGGAGGAGCAGACCAGCTCCGCGGCCACCACGACGACCGTCGCCTCGACCGCCGTCGCGGGGCTCACGCCCGACGACGCCCGAGCCGACAACACCGACGTCGCCCTCGACGACACCGACCTGGAGCGGGACGAGGCGTCCGCCGTCGCGGTCGCGCTCGACGGCGACACCGCCACCGTGGACGGCGGTGCCGACGGCGTGAGCGTCGACGGCGCCACGGTCACGATCACGGCCCCGGGCACGTACGTCCTCAGCGGGACGCTCGACGGTCAGGTCGTCGTCGACTCCGCGGCCGACGGCCTGGTGCAGCTGGTGCTCGACGGCGCCGAGATCACCGGCACGACGAACGCCGCGGTGAACGTCCAGGACGCCGACCGGGTCGCCGTCGTGCTCGCCGACGGATCCACCAACACCTTGACCGACGCCGCGTCGTACTCCGGGCAGGACGCCGACGGCGAGCCCGACGGCACGCTGTTCTCGACCGCCGACCTGGTGATCGGCGGGTCCGGCGCCCTCAGCGTGACGTCCGCCGAGAACGACGCGGTCGTCGCCAAGGACGGCCTCGTGATCGCGGGCGGTGACCTCACGGTCGACGCCGGCGACGACGGTGTGCGCGGCAAGGACTACCTCGTCGTCACGGGCGGGACGCTCGACGTCACGGCCGTGGCCGACGGCCTGAAGTCGACCAAGGACGCCGACGAGACCCTCGGGTTCGTCGACGTGCGCGGCGGGACCGTCACCGTCGACTCCGGTGACGACGGCGTCCAGGCGGTGACCGACGTCATCGTCTCCGGCGGCACGCTCGACATCACGGCCGCGGGCGGCGCTGGTGCGACCGTCGCGGACGACGCGTCCGCCAAGGGCCTCACGGGCGACGTCGGCGTCGTGGTCGGCGACGACGCCGCCGTGACCGTCGACGCCGCCGACGACGGCCTGCACTCGAACGGTGCCGTCTCCGTCTCCGACGGGGTGATCGCGATCGCCTCGGGCGACGACGGCGTCCACGCCGACGGCGACGTGTCCGTCTCCGGCGGCGAGCTCACCGTGTCGACGTCCGTCGAAGGCATCGAGGGCACCGACATCACGGTGTCCGGCGGGGCGGTCGACGTCACGTCCAGCGACGACGGTCTCAACGCGACGAACGGGTCGACGACGACCGCGGACGCGACCGGCACGGCGGCCGGGACGACCGACGAGGCGGCCCAGCCGCCCGCCGGCGCAGCGGCCGACGGCACGCGGCCCGAGCCGCCCGCGGACGGTCAGATGCCCGAGCGCCCCGCCGACGGCGAGATGCCGCAGGGAGCGCCCGGCGGCGGGGGCGGTGGGGGTGGCTTCGAAGCGGACGACGGCTCCACGCTCACGATCTCCGGCGGCACCCTCACGGTCGACGCCGAGGGCGACGGGCTCGACTCCAACGGCACACTGACGGTCACCGGCGGCGACACGGTCGTCCAGGGCCCCACGAACGCCGGGAACGGCGCCCTCGACGTCGGCGGGACGCTGGAGGTGACGGGCGGGACGCTGCTCGCCGCGGGCAGCTCCGGCATGGCCGTCGCCCCCTCCACGGACTCCGCGCAGGGCTGGCTCGCGACGGACCTCACCGCGAGCGCCGGCGAGACCGTGACGATCACGGCCGCGGACGGGACGGAGCTCGCGTCGTACACGGTCACGAAGGACACGAGGAACGTCGTCTTCTCCTCGCCGGACGTCACGAGCGGCGAGCCGTACACCGTCACCGCGGCGGGAGTGTCGACGGACGTCACGGCCGGCGAGTGGACGGGCGGCGGCATGGGCGGCATGGGCGGCGGCCGCCGCGAGAGCGGCACGACGACGGACACCGACGACGCGACGACCACGTCCTGACCGACCCCCGACGCGGCTCGGACCGGCAGGAGCCCGGGCCGGGGCCGGGTGAGACGGAGCAGGAGGGGTGGGTGGGTGCGCCGCGTCGTGGCGGGTCTGGCGGGAGCGGGCCGAGGAACGAGGTCCGCGGATGGTAGACGCGGCGCACCCTCCCACCCCTCGCCCTAGGCGACCACCACCTGCTCGACCATGACGTCGTACGGTGGGAGACGTGCCCTCCGACCCGTCGACGCCGTCGCCCTCCTCCCCGGCGCACGTCGCGACGTCCTCCGCCGACCTGCCGGCGTCCGCGGTCCCGACGGTCTCGTCACGGTTGACGTGGCGCCCGAGCCAGCCCCCGCCGTCGGGCAGCGGGCCGGCGCCGCGCACGGGCACGGTCGAGGACGCCGTCGAGCTGCTGCGGGGACTGCGCGTCACGGCGCTCACCGGCGCGGGTGTCTCCACGGACTCGGGCATCCCCGACTACCGCGGCCCGGACTCCCCGCCGCGGAACCCGATGACGTACCAGCAGTTCGTGCAGGACGAGGCGTTCCGCCGTCACTACTGGGCGCGCAACCACGTCGGGTGGCAGCACGTGCACCGCACCCATCCGAACGAGGGGCACCGCGCGCTGGTGCGGCTCGAGGAGGCGGGTGTGCTCGTGGGGCTGATCACGCAGAACGTCGACCTGCTGCACGAGGACGCGGGCAGCCGCACGGTCATCGACCTGCACGGTCGCTACGACCGCGTGATCTGCCTCCAGTGCGGGCGCGTCATCTCGCGCGAGCACCTCGCGGAGCGCCTCACGGCGCTCAACCCCGGCTTCCTGGAATCGGTGACGGAGGTGGGCGACGTCGAGATCGCGCCCGACGCGGACGCCGTCATCGAGCAGACGTCGCACTTCCGCCCCGCCCCGTGCGAGTTCTGCGGCGGCGTCCTCAAGCCGGAGATCGTCTACTTCGGCGAGAACGTGCCGCGCGAGCGCGTGGACCGTGCGTACGCGCTCGTCGACGAGGGCGACGCCCTCCTCGTCGCGGGTTCGTCACTGACCGTGATGAGCGGGCTCCGTTTCGTCCGCCACGCGGCGAAGGCCGGCAAGCCGGTCGTCATCGTCAACCGCGGCGCCACCCGCGGCGACCCCCTCGCGACCCTCAAGGTCGAGGCCGGCGTCTCGGAGACCCTCGCGACCCTCGCCGACGCCCTGGGCTGACGCGGGGCCCGACCTTCTTCAGCGCTGGGTACCGAAGAAGTCGCGCAGCACCTGCCCGCACTCCTCGGCGCGGACGCCCGACACCACCTCGACCGCGTGGTTGGCGCGCTGGTCGCGCACGAGGTCCCACACGGAGCCGGTCGCGCCGGCCTTCGGGTCCCACGCGCCGAGCACGAGCCGTTGCACGCGGGACAGCACGAGCGCGCCCGCGCACATGACGCAGGGCTCGAGCGTGACGACGAGCGTGCAGCCCTCGAGCCGCCACGTCCCGAGCGTCGCGGCGGCCTGGCGCAGCGCGAGCACCTCGGCGTGCGCGGTCGGGTCGCCGGTCTCCTCGCGCCGGTTCCGCCCGAGGCCGAGCACGCGCCCGTCCGGTCCGACGACGAGCGCCCCCACGGGCACGTCGTCGCTCGCGAGCGCGTGGGTGGCCTCGTGCAGCGCGAGGCCCATGAGCGCGTCCCAGACCTGGCGACGTCCGTCGAGCGTGGGCGGCGGGAACGCGCCTGCTGCCCACGGGGTGTCCAGGCCCGGGCGGGACGCGTCGCCGTGGTGCGGGGCGTCGTCGGGCACGGGACCTCCGGAGCTGTCAGCGGGACACGACGCCGGAGAGCGACGTGGTGCTGACAGCCGGGGACCGCCGCGAGCGTGTCAGCCGCCCACCAGGCTATAGAGCACCGTGACGCTGACAAGCCACGCCGGCCGTCCAGTACCGTTGCCGTCATGCGCCTGCACGTCGCCGACCACCCCCTCGTCGCCCACAAGCTCACCGTCCTGCGGAACAAGGAGACGGCGTCGCCGACGTTCCGGCTCCTCGTCGACGAGCTGGTGACCCTCCTCGCGTACGAGGCGACGCGGGACGTCCGGGTGGAGCCGCACGAGATCGAGACGCCGGTCACGACCACCACCGGTGTCCGGCTCGCGGAGCCGCGCCCCCTCGTGGTGCCGATCCTGCGCGCCGGGCTCGGGATGCTCGACGGCATGACGCGCCTGCTGCCGACGGCCGAGGTCGGGTTCCTCGGCATGCAGCGCGACGAGGAGACGCTCGAGGCCGTCACGTACGCGAACCGGCTCCCGGACGACCTCACGGGCCGGCACGTGTTCCTGCTCGACCCGATGCTCGCGACCGGCGGCACGCTCGTCGCCGCGATCGACTACGTCTTCGCGCGAGGCGCCCGCGACGTCACGGCCGTGTGCCTGCTCGCCGCGCCGGAGGGCCTCGAGGTGCTGCAGGAGGCCGTCGGCGACCGGGTCGACGTGCACGTCGTGGTGGCGTCGGTGGACGAGCGGCTGAACGAGAAGGCGTACATCGTCCCGGGCCTCGGCGATGCCGGGGACCGCCTCTACGGCCTCGTCTGACTCACGACGCCGTCCGGGTCCCACGCGGTCCGGGCCCCGGCGTGTCCGCGATGTGACGCGTCGCGCGCCCCGTTCCGTACCGGATGCTGAGATCTCCGGGTCTCCCTCTTGGCAGCGCCGCCCCGACGCTGCCATGCTCGCTCTCGTGAGCACCCTGACCACCCCCGCCAGCGCGCCGTCCGGCGCGCTCCCGGGCGCGGTCATGTGCGTCTGTTGTCAGGCCTGAACCCTTCCCCCGTTCAGTCCTCGACCCGCCCGCCCGCCGGACCCTCCCGGCGCTGACGTCGGCGGCCCGACGCACCCGGAGCCACCCGTGACCACGCTCACCGCACCCCGCCCCACCCACGACGGCGCACCGCGCCGCCCGGGCTTCGTCCTCTACGTCGGCGTCGAGGCAGCACCCGGCGACTCGCCCGCCGCCGAGCTCGTCGAGCTCGCGGAGGCCCTCGGCGAGCTGGCCCGCGACTGGCTGCCCCACGCCGAGACGTACACCGCGCTCGCCCTCGCCGAGCCCGCCGGCACGACGGCGGAGCGCTCGCCCGTCCCCGACATCGCCGCGTTCCGCGAGCGGCTCGCGGCCCTCGCGCCCGTGCCGCGCGTCGTCGTGGACGACGTCGGGCGGACCGTCACCGTCGACGGACGTCGCACCCGGCTCACCCGGCGCGAGCTCCACCTGCTCTCCTACCTCGCCGACGCCGCCGACCGCGTCGTGACCCGCGCGGAGCTGCTCGAGAGCGTCTGGGCCGACCACGCGGTGGCCCCCGGGAGCCGCACCATCGACGTCCACGTGCGCCGCCTGCGCGGCAAGCTGGGCGTGGAGCACCTGATCACGACCGTGCGCGGCCTCGGCTACCGGTTCGACCCGCAGGTGCCCGTCGTGCTCGCCGGCGCGCAGGCCACCGCCTGACGGCCCGCGACGTTCACCGGGCGGCGACACCGCGTCGGCGCTACGTTCGGGCCATGCGCACAGTCATCGCGGGAGGTCACGGCCAGGTCGGCCGTCGCCTGGCCCGCACCCTCGTGGAACGCGGCGACGACGTGGTCGCCTTCGTCCGGTCGGCCGCGCAGATCACGGACCTCACGGAGGTCGGCGCGCACGTCGCGCTCGTCGACCTCGAGCAGGACGACGCCGTCGCCGTCTCGTTCGAGCTCGAAGGAGCCGACGCCGTCGTCTTCACCGCCGGCGCCGGGCCGGGCAGCGGCACCGACCGCAAGGACACCGTCGACCGGGCGGGCGCCGCGGTCCTCGCCGACGCCGCCGAGCGCGCGGGCGTCCCCCGGTACGTGCTCGTCTCCTCGCGCGGCGTCGAAGCCGCGCACACGGGGAACCGCCCGGACGGCGTCGACGACGAGCTCTGGGCCTACCTGCAGGCCAAGGCGGCCGCGGAGAACGACCTGCGCCGCCGGCCGGTCCTGCAGTGGACCGTGGTCCGTCCCGGACGGCTCACCGACGAACCCGGGGTCGGCCTCGTCGCGCTCGCACCCGTCGACGACGAGGGCCAGCGTCCCCGCGGCAAGCGCCGCAAGGCGAGCACGGAACGTGCCGAGATCACGCGCGACGACGTCGCGCTCGTCGTCGCGGCGCTCCTGCACGAGCCGCGCACCGCCGGGATGGTGCTCGACCTCGTGGGCGGCGACCGCCCCGTGGACGAGGCGCTCGCGGACGTCCTGGCCTGACCGCGCGACACCGGACGGCACCGCGCACGGGCCGCGGCCGACGGCGTCAGCCCTCGCCGCAGCGCCCCTGGTCGTACCACAGCCCGCGACCGATCACCCCGTCGGGGCGCGTGCCGAACGTGTGCCACACCGCGACGTAGTTGCGCCCGCCGAACGACACCAGGTCGCCGCGCTCGTACAGCGCGTCGCCGTCCCACGCGGGGGCGCACTGCGGCGCGACGGAGAACGCGTCGACCCTGAGCTGCTGCGACCACGAGCCCGCGTGCACCACGTACGTCGCGCCCCGCGCGTCGACCTGGCCGAGGTCGACGGTCAGGCGCTGTCGGGCCGGCACGTCCCACGAGCCCTTCGCCGCGCCGGTGACGCGGAACGACACGGGCACGTTCGAGCCGGTGTTGTCGAGCACCACGGACACGGCGCGGTACGAGCGGCCCTGGCCGGGGTCGTAGGTCGGCTCGCCGAGCTGGAGGCTCGCCGCGGGGGCCTGGACCGCGCAGTCCGCGGCGGCGTAGCCCGCGCTGACGCGCTCGACGAAGGTCCGGCCGAGCACCTTGCGCGTGAGGTCGAACGTGACCTCGCCGGCCGGGACGGTCATCGCACCCGAGGCGACGTCGGCGCTCACGGACCGGCCCGGTGCGACGTCGCCGAGGTCGTGCGTCCCGTACGGGGTGCGCGCGACCACGTGCATCGCCTCGCCCGAGTCGTTGCGCAGGCTCGGCACGAGGACCACGGCGTCGGCGACGCACCGGGTCGAGACGCCCGCCGAGACGTCCCACGCCGGCACGTACGACGCTCCGCCGAACGCCGCGGTGAGGTCCTGGTCGAAGTAGAACGTGCCGAGCACCGTGCGGGTCTGGAGGAACGCCACCCGGCCCGGCTTCACCTCCGTCGAGCGCGTGTCGGCCACGAGCGTCGCGGTCTGCCCCGGTGCGATCCCGCGCACGATCGGGGAGTTGGGCAGCGAACCGCCGCGCAGCTGCGCGTCGATGGTCTCGGGCGAGTCGTTGGTCAGGGTCGCGACGATCTTCACCGAGCCGTCCTGCCAGCGCGCCTCCACGGACACGTCCGTCGCCCACTGCGGCGAGTAGGCGTACGCGGCGTACTGGCGCGTGACGGTGCGGTCCGCCGACGACCCGTCGAGGCGGGTGGCGCGGAACGTCACCTCGCCGGCGGCGACGTCGCGAGCACCCGTGGGCAGGGCGAGCGTCGCCGTCGTGCCCGGTGCCACCTCGACCGGCCCGGTCGTCCCGAGCGCGCCCGCGTCCATCGTCACGCTGAGCGGCGCCGCCCGGTGGTCGTTGCGGAACGTCCCGGTGAGGACGGCGGACCCGGTGCCGCCGTCGACGACCCAGTCGACCGCCGCGGAGCCGTCCACGGCCCACCGGAAGCAGTCGACGCCCGCGACGTCGTGCGACGCGACCGCGACGCCGTCGGCCAGCACCGAGAACGTGCTGCCGGGAGCGCCGACCCGCGCCTCGAGAGCTCCCGTCGCTCCCCCGCGGACGCGCGTCTCGCCGACGCCCGCGACCGCGAACGTCACGGGCACCGTCGACCGGGTGTTGTCCAGGTGGAGCGTCACGGGCGCGCTCGACGTGTCCGTCGCGGGGTCGAACACGCACTCGCCCACGGTGGGCGCGGCGTCCGCCGCGGGGGCGTACCGGACGGCGGAGTACCGCTCCGCGACGCCCGTGGCCTTGCCCGTGCCGTCGAGCCGGGTCGCCCGGAACGTCGCCTCGCCGGCCGGGAGGTCGCGCGCACCGGTGTCGACGGAGAGCGTGACCTCCTCGCCGGGCCCGACCTCGACCGGAGCGGACTCCCCCGCCGCGCCCGCGTCCAGCACCACGCGCATCGGCGTCGCCACGTGGTCGTTGCGGAACGTGCCGGTCAGCACGACCGAGCCGCCGTCCGCGGTCGCGTCCCAGCCGGACTCCACCGCGGTCTCGACGTCCCAGGGAAAGCAGTCGACGCCCTGCACGGGGTGCGCCGCGAGCTCCGCGCCGTCGGCCAGGACGGCGAACGTCGCGTCGTCCCGCCCGACGGCGCCGGCGACCTGGACGTCCAGCACCTCGCCGCCGGGCACCGTGCGGGCGAGGTCGTCCCGTCCCTGCACGGAGAAAGGCACCGGGAGCGTCGAGGCGCTGTTGTCGTAGTGGAGGGTCACCGCCGCGCTGGACCTGTCCGTCGCGGGGTCGAACGTGCAGAGACCCACGCTCGGGTCCGTCGACGCCGGGGCGATCGCCTGCTCCTCGACGAGCAGCGGGAGCAGGCTCTGGTAGCCCTTGCCGTCGCCGTCGGCGTCCGTGTGCCAGCGGTACTGGCGCAGCACCGCGTTCGCGCGCGGCGTGTCCGTGAGGCCCGTCTCGAGGACGAGCTCGCCCGAGGCGCCCTCGCGCAGCGGAGCGATGGCCGCGGAGTCCGGCACGCGCGACCACGCCCCCGTGTTCGGCGCGAGCAGCCGCACGTCCATGTGCGCGCCCGTGCCGTTCCTCGGCACGGCCGTGAGCCGGACCTTCCCGCCGACGTTCTCCGCGACCATCGACACGTCCGCCGCCGTGAGCCACGGCGGCTGCGTCCAGCAGTCCTCGGCCGCGAACGCGCCCGCGTCGAGCCGGTGCTCGAACGTCTCGTCCGCGATCGTCGTCGACAGCACGACGGCCGCCCTGCCCGCGGGGAACCGCACGCCGTCGTCGACCTGGAGCTCGGCCTTCTTGCCGTGCCGGACGGTCACGGCCTCGCTCGTCGACCCGGCGGCCTCGACGCGGACGGAGAGGTCGTCGTAGGCCGTGTCGTTCGTGTACGTGGCGAGGACGGACGCGACGTCCGGAGCCGTGCACCGCGGCGCGGCACGCTCGGTGACGCCGTCGGCCCGCGCCCACCAGTCGCCCACGTCGAGCACCACGCGCGTCGAGCCGTCGTGCGCGTCGGCCGCGTCGGCGCGCACCGTCAGCGTGTGCTGCGCCGCCTCCGCGCCCTGCGCCGCGACGAGCAGACGGACGTCGAACGTCGCCGACTGCCCGGGCCCGAGGTCCGTGTCGGTCGTGCACGACACCGTCCGGTCGTCCGCGGCGCGGCACGCCCAGCCGTCGGCGCCCTGCCCGCCGCCGACGAGACGGACATCGTCGGGCAGGGGGACCGTGACCACGGGGTCCACCGCGACGCGGTCGCCCGTGTTGCGCACCTCGAGCCTTGTCGTGGCGTCGCCCGGGTTCGTCATGGGGACGGCGAGCGCGTCGACACGGCGACCCGCTCCGTCGAGCGCGGAGACCCGGACCTCCGCACCGAAGTACGTGGCGGGCGTCGGGAGGAACGTGCGCCGCACGGGTTCGACGCCCTGCGCGCGGACCGAGCCCTCGAAGGTGTACTCGCCGCCGGCGTCCGCCTGGACGGTGACGGCGAGCCGGCGCGACTCGCCCGGGCCGAGCACGCCGACGGAGCAGCTGACGAGGCTCGTCCCGCCGGCCTGCGGCTGCGCGGCCCCGCACGGCACCGTCTCCGTCCGGACGACGGTGGCGACGCTCGACCCGCCCACGACCCGCGCCGTGGGTGCCTGCACGCCGGGCGGCAGGACCAGGTCGACGAAGACCTGCTCGGCAGCACGCCCGCCCGAGTTCGAGGCCGTGACGACGAGGTCGGCCGGCTGGCGCGCCGCGAGCTGCACCGACCCGAGCGACAGGTCGAGCGCGGCGGGCTGCACGGGCGGCGGGGGGTCCGGCGGGACGGTGCCCGGGTCCCCGGGCGGCGGCGTGACCGAGACCTGCTCGCCCACGGGGGGCGGAGCCTGTCGCCCGTCGGTCGCCGACGTGCCGGGCGTGGTGGCCGTGTCCTCGACGGGCGCGGTCCCCAGCGCGTCCCCGGACGGGACGTTGGCGGGTGACGCCGGGTCCGTCGCCGGGTCGGTCGTCCCGTCGTCCGGGGTCGTCGAGGGGTCACCGGCGGACGGGGCCTCCGTCGACGTGCCGCCCGGACCGGGCTCCTGCGTCGAGGTCGCCGCCGTCGGCTCGTCCTGCGGCGGGTCCTCCGGCGTGAACGCACCGAGCGCGCCGGCGACGCCGAGCCCCGCGACCGCGACGACACCGGCCGCCACGGCGGCCGCAGCCAGCGGCGCGGACGCGACGAGCGCGGCGAGGCCCGTCGCCGTCGCGGCGGCGGCCGTACCGGCACCGCCGGCGACCGCGCCCACCGTCGCGGCCCCGGTCGCCGCGACCCCGGCCACCGACCCGCCCGCCACGCTCGTGCCCGCCGCAGCCGCACTGGTCGCCGCGGTGCCTGTCGCCGCGGTACCCGTGGCCGCCGTGCCCGTCGCCGCCGTCCCGGACGCGGCCGTGCCGGTCGACGCGGCACCGGTGCTGGTCGACGCGCCGGCCGACCCCGCGCTCCCGGTACCCGCACCGCCGCTCCCGGTGGCGCCCGAACCCGCGCCGCCCGAACCCGTGCCACCGGCCGACCCGCTCCCGCCGCCCGCGGCGGCGGCGAGGGCGGCCGCACCGGCACCGACGCCCGCGCCCCCGCCGACGGGCAGCGCGGTGCCGACGAGCCCGAGCGCACCGACTCCGAGGACCAGCGGCGCGATGACCGCACGCATGCCGTGCGAGACGTCGCCCAGCTCGAGCACGAGTGCGCGGCAGTCGCCGCAGCCCTCGAGGTGCGCCTCGACGCGCGCCGTCTCGCGCTTCGCGAGCCCGCCGCGCACGAACGACCCGAGGAGCGAGCTGACGCCCTCGCACTCCTTCGCCGGCACGGACGAGAGGTGCTGCTGCAGGTACGCCTGCCGCAACCCCTCGCGCGCCCGGTACGCGAGCGCGGACACGCCGTTGGCGGTGAGGCCGAGGATCGGCGCGATCTCCGCCGGGGAGAGGCTCTCGACCTCGGTGTACCAGAGCACGGCGCGCCAACGCTCGGGCAGCGTCTGGTACGCCCGGGTGACGACCGACCGCTCGAAGCCCTCGAGCGTCGGGTCCTCCGTCGAGGCCATGGGTCCGAACGCCGACTCGAAGGTCCGCTCGTCGTCGGTGGGCTCGGTGCGCCGCGCACCCTTGACCAGGTCGTACGACAGGCGCCGGACGACCGTGAACAGGTAGGCGCGGAACGTGACGTCGGGACCGCCACCGTTCTGCAGGACGGAGAGCGTGCGGGCGAAGGCGTCGGAGACGACGTCGTCCGCGTCCGCCGTGGAGCGCACGTACTGGCGCGCGACCGTCCGCGCGGCGGCCGCGTGGCGCTCGTAGAGGACGCCGAAGGCACTCGCGTCGCCTGCGCGCACGGCCGTGATGAGCTCGGCGTCGCTGAACGCCTCGCTGCCCACGTGGGATCGTGCTTCGGTCATGCCACCGCCCCGCCATCGCCCTGCTCCTGCAGGACCCACAACGCGCCCATACTAGACGCATGACCATCGCGTCCGGCAGGGGGCCGTGCGTGGCGAGACGAGCGGTGTCGAACCCGAGCTCCACGACCCCCGATCCCGAGTCCTCGACTTTTCACCCCCACGAACCCGCGTCATGACGGAGCACCTCGACCGTCTCGTCCATATGGATCACCTCCATGCTGGGTACGCCGTGCCCGCGGACGCCGCGGAGACGCTGCGCGACTCGTGGCGCGCAGCGAGCGTCGCGAGCGTGTGGCGGCGCCCCGGCGACTGGTACCACCCCGCCGTCGACGCCCTCACGGAGGCCGTCTGCGACGAGCGCGACGTCACGCCGGCCGCCGAGCGCCTCGGGCGCGCGCGCGGCGAGGCCGGGGTCGGCATCGGCGAGGCGATCGACGACGTGGCCTGCCTGTACCTGTCGGACGACCGCGCACCCGACCTGGAGATGCTGCGTGCCGTCGCGGTCGGCTGGGCCGAGGGGTACGAGACCACCCCGATCACGCCCGACGTCCTCGACCCCGAGTCGGGCCTCGCGACCACGCACTACCTCACCCACCGCCTGCGCGAGACGTACGGCCGCGCGCAGCGCACGGGCGTCCCGGTGCCGCGGTCGCACGGGCTGCTCGTGGTCGACGTCGCCCTGGACGACCTCACCGGGTGGCAGCGCTTCGCGCGCTCCGCCGCCATGGGCCGCGCACTGACGCAGACGTTCGGCGACGGGCACCCGATGGCGTCGCTCGGCAACGGGCTCTTCGTCGTGCTCGGCGAGCGGGACGCGGACGACGAGTGGCTGCGCACCGAGCTGCGGCACCGCATCGAGCGCACGGGGCTGTCGCTCGGCGTCTCGGCCATCCTGCGCCGCCCGCCGCGACTGTGGACGGAGCCGTTGCCCGACACCCACCGGGCCGCCGTCCAGCTGCTGAGCACGCTGCAGCGCTGACGCCGCACGCACGACGACGCCCCGGGTCGCACGGGGCGAGCGTGCGACCCGGGGCGTCGGGTCGGGTCAGCGCGGGGTGAAGGTGAGGCAGTCCGCCGTGGCCTCGCCGGACCCGCCCGCGCCCACGCGGATCGAGGGCGCCGAGCACTCGAGCGAGGCGTTGTGGACGCACTCGGTGCGCTGGCACGCACCGACGTGGGCGAGGACCTTCTCGAGGCCGCCCTTGGTGCCGAGCGGGATGAACGTGGCGCACTCGGCGTCACCGGTGTGGCCGGCGATCGTCACCGCGCCGGCGTGGCACCCGTGGTCGTGGTTGTAGCCGCACCCCTCGATCGAGCACTCGACGACCTGGGGCATCTCCATGAGGCTGCTCATCGATCTCTCCGTTCTCCGGGGCCGGGGGGCCGGGGCTCTCATCGTCCACGGTATTCCCGGAATGCGCACGTGAAAAGCAAGGAAGGCCTTGCTCAGAAATGCGCGAGAGAATGCGAATTAGCGCACGTCATTCTTGCGGAATGCGTCTTCGGGCAGGTCACGCGTCCGGCGGCGGTCGAGCGTCAGCGCTCGGCCGACCCGTCGCGCGCGGGGCTCCAGATGACGAGCGCGCGCGTCTCGCTGCGCTCCACGAACGACTGGCGCAGCGCCTCCTCGACGCCGCGCCGCACGCTGCGCCCCCGCGGGACGACGACGACGTCACCGCTCGCCGCGGCCGCGAACACCCGCCCGCCGGGCTCGACGCGGGCGGACAGCGCCTCGACGCGCCGCTCGAGGCGCTCCACCTGGGACTCGAGCGCGAGGATCCGCTGGATCCCGGCGAGGTTGATGCCCTCGTCGTGGCTCAGGCGCTGCACCTCGAGCAGCTTCGCGACGTCGCGCAGGGAGTAGCGCCGCCCGCGCCCGGCCGCGCGCCGCGGCACGACGAGGCCGAGCCGGTCGTACTGGCGCAGCGTCTGCGGGTGCATGCCGGCGAGCGCCGCCGCCTGCGAGATGACGAGGACGGGCGCGTCCTCGGGCACGTCGGGCCGCTCCTGGCCGTCGTCCGCTCGAGCCGTCACGACGCCCGCCCCCTCACTCCGCCGCCTGGCGGGCGAGGTCGGCCCGGACGTCCTGCCCGTCGGTCTCTGCGGCGAACGACTCGACCGCCTCGCGCGCGGCCTTCGACAGCTTCTGCGGCACGACCACCTGGACGGTGACGAGCAGGTCGCCCGTCGCCTGCGCGGTCCGGACGCCGCGCCCCTTGACGCGCAGCGTGCGACCGGAAGGGGTGCCCGCGGGGACCTTGACCCGCACGGTCGCGCCGTCGAGCGTCGGGACCTCGATGGTCGCGCCGAGCGCCGCCTCGGCGAACGTGACCGGGACGGTGACGCGCAGGTTCGTGCCGTCGACGGAGAACACGGGGTGCGGCGTGACGTGCACGGTGACGACGAGGTCGCCGGCGGGACCGCCACCCGCCCCCGGACGGCCCTTGCCGCGCAGGCGGATCTTCTGGCCCTCGCGCACCCCCGGGGGGATGCGCGTCGTGACGGGGCGCCCGTCCACCGTGAAGGTGACGGTCGAACCCTCGACGGCCTGCCGGAACGGCAGGGTGGTGGTCGCGGAGACGTCGGCGCCGGTCTGCGGACCGCCGAAGCCGGCGCCGCCGAACCGCTGTCCGCCGGCCGCACCGCCGAACATCGAGCCGAGGATGTCCTCGAACCCGGCGCCGCCCTGGGCCCCCGACGAGTAGCGCACGCGCCCGCCGCCCGGTGCTCCGGCGCCGCCGAACATGCCGCCGAAGAGGTCCTCGAACCCCGCCGCGCCACCGCCGCCGGGGCCCGCGGAGAACCGCGCTCCCCCGCCCGCCATCGCGCGGATCGCGTCGTACTGCTCGCGCTGCTTCGCGTCGGACAGGACCGCGTAGGCCTCGCCGATCTCCTTGAACCTGGCCTCCGCCGCGGCGTCGCCCGGGTTCTGGTCCGGGTGGTACTGCCGGGCCAGCTTGCGGTACGCCTTCTTGATCGCGGCGTCGTCGGCGTCCTTGGGGACGCCGAGCGCGGCGTAGAAGTCCTTCTCCATCCAGTCCTGTCCGGTCACGACGCCTCCCTCCTGTGCTTCGTCGTCGTCCTCGACCTCCGTGCGGTGCTGATCGTCGCGTGCCCGCCCGTCGCGTGCACGCCCGTCGCGTGCCCGACGACGGGCCGCACCTGTGCGGGTGCGGCACCGCCGTCGGGCACGTGGCCGGGTGCTACTCCGGCCCCACGACCGAGACGCGCGCGGCGCGCACGACCCGGTCCCCGATCCGGTAGCCCGGCTCGATCACGAGGTTGACCGTCGTGGACGTCGCCTCGGGGTCGGTCTGGTGCATGAGCGCCTCGTGCACGGTCGGGTCGAACTCCTCGCCGACGGTGCCGTAGCGCTCGACGCCGAAGCGCTCGAGGCTCGCGTCGAGCTTGTCGGAGATCGCCGCGAACGGCCCGGTCAGCTCGCCGTGCTGGCGCGCCCGGTCGACGTCGTCGAGCACGGGCAGGAGCGCGGTGAGCACGTCCTCCACACCCTTGGCACGCGCGGCCTCCTGGTCGCGCAGCGCCCGGTTGCGGTAGTTCGTGAAGCTCGCGCGCTCGCGCTGGAGGGCGTCGAGGTGCTCGGCCGCCGCAGCCTGCGCCGCGAGGACCGCCGCGTCGACCTCGGCCTCGCCGGACGGCTCGAAGTCGAGGCCCTCGAGGGGGTCCGACGACTGCGGCGCGTCCCCGCCGTCGCCCTCCGTGCCGCCGCCCGCCCCGGCCGCGCCCTCGCGCGGCCGGGAGGTCTGCGGGTCGACCTTGCGCTTGTCCGTGAACTGGAAGGGCTTGTCCTCGGGGCCCTGACCGGGCTCGCGCCCGGCCTGCTCCTCGGGACCCCGGGGGTTCTCCGCCGTCACTTCTTGTCGTCCTCGTCGTCGACGATCTCGGCGTCGACGACGTCCTCGTCCGGAGCGCTGCCGGCGCCCGCGGCGGCGGTCGCGTCGTCGGTCGCCGCGCCCGGGTCGCCCGCCGCCTGCTCCTGCTCGGCCGACGCGTAGAGCGCCTGGCCGATCTGCTGCGCGGACGCGACGAGCTTGTCGTGCGCGGACTTCACGGCGTCTGCGTCCTCGCCCTCGAGCGCGGTCTTGACCGACGCGATGTCGGCCTCGACCTCGGTGACGACGTCGGCGGGGAGCTTCTCCTTGTTCTCGGAGACGAGCTTCTCGGTCGAGTACACGAACGTCTCGGCCTGGTTGCGGGTCTCCGCCTCCTCGCGACGCTTCTTGTCCTCGGCCGCGTGCTCCTCGGCCTCCTTGACCATGCGGTCGATGTCCTCCTTGGGCAGCGCCGAGCCGCCCGTGATGGTCATCTTCTGCTCCTTGCCGGTGCCGCGGTCCTTGGCGCCGACGTGGACGATGCCGTTCGCGTCGATGTCGAAGGTGACCTCGATCTGCGGCACGCCGCGCGGGGCCGGCGCGATGCCGGTGAGCTCGAACGTGCCGAGCGGCTTGTTGTCGCGCGCGAACTCGCGCTCGCCCTGGAACACCTGGATGAGCACCGACGGCTGGTTGTCCTCGGCCGTCGAGAAGATCTCGCTGCGCTTGGTCGGGATGGCCGTGTTGCGCTCGATGAGCTTGGTCATCACGCCGCCCTTGGTCTCGATGCCGAGGGACAGCGGGGTGACGTCGATGAGCAGGACGTCCTTGCGGTCGCCCGAGATGACGCCGGCCTGGAGCGCGGCTCCGACGGCCACGACCTCGTCCGGGTTGACGCCCTTGTTGGGCTCCTTGCCACCGGTGAGCTCGCGCACGACGTCGGCCACGGCCGGCATGCGGGTCGAGCCGCCGACGAGCACGACGTGGTCGATGTCGGACACGGAGACGCCCGCGTCGGAGATGACCTTGTGGAACGGGGCCTTCGTGCGGTCGAGGAGGTCCTGCGTCATCTGCTGGAACTGCGCGCGCGTGAGCTTCTCGTCGAGGTGGATGGGGCCGTTCTCGCTCATCGACAGGTACTGCATCGAGACGTTGGTGCTCGTCGCGGACGACAGCTCCTTCTTCGCCTGCTCGGCGGCCTCGCGCAGGCGCTGGAGCGCGATCTTGTCCTTCGACAGGTCGACGCCCGAGCTGTTCTTCACCTGCTTGATGAGGTGCTCGACGATGCGGTTGTCCCAGTCGTCGCCGCCGAGGCGGTTGTCGCCCGACGTCGCGCGGACCTGGATGGTCGAGAACTCGTCCTCGTCCTTGCCGACCTCGAGGAGCGAGACGTCGAACGTGCCGCCACCGAGGTCGAAGACGAGGATGAGCTCGTCCTCCTTGCCCTTCTCCAGGCCGTAGGCGAGCGCGGCCGCGGTGGGCTCGTTGACGATGCGCGTGACGTTGAGGCCGGCGATCTGGCCCGCGTCCTTCGTGGCCTGGCGCTCGGCGTCGTTGAAGTACGCCGGGACGGTGACGACCGCGTCGGTGACGGGCTCGCCCAGGTACTCCTCGGCGTCGCGCTTGAGCTTGCCGAGGATGCGCGCGGAGATCTCCTGCGGCGTGTACTTCTTGTCGTCGATCTCCACGTCCCAGTCGGTGCCCATGTGGCGCTTCACCGAGCTGATCGTGCGGTCGACGTTCGTGACCGCCTGACGCTTGGCGACCTCGCCGACGAGGACCTCGCCGGTCTTGGAGAAGGCGACCACCGACGGCGTCGTGCGCGACCCCTCGGCGTTCGCGATGACGGTGGGCTCGCCACCCTCGAGGACGGCGACCACCGAGTTCGTGGTGCCGAGGTCGATCCCGACTGCTCGTGCCATGTGTGCTGCCTCCGTGAGTGCGTGGCCGGGGCCGCCGGTGCGACGGCCGGCACCCGGACCGGGTTGAGTCTGCTTCGCTCAAGGTAGGCACGTCGACCCGCTCCGTGCAAGCTGGCGACCCCGAACTTGAGCCTGCCTGACTCAACCCTCCCGCGCGACGACCTATTCCCCTTGGACGCGAGTCCGGAGCGCGGCTCGGTGGCGCATCAGGCCGGGCCCAGTCCGGCGATCAGCAGCTCCACGGCCGCCCGTGACTCCGACGCCCACAGCGGGCGGTCGGCCGCCGACCCGATGCCGTGGAGCACGATCATCACGGCCCCGACGACCGCACCGTCGCGGAGGGCGCCGTCGACGGCCGCACGGGCCATCAGATCGGCAACCGTGCGCTCGAGCTCGCTCCCACCGTCGGCCCGGACGGCAGGGTCGACGACGGCCACGAGCGTGCGCGCGAGGCCCGCGTGCGCCACCAGGTAGTCCACGAAGCCGCGCAGGAGCGCGTCGAGGTTCTCGCGGGCCGACCGCGCCGGGTCGCGCGCCTGGTCGCAGAGCGCAGCAACCTCGCCCTGGTACACGGCCCCTGCCAGCGCCTCCCGCGTCGGGAAGTGCCGGTAGAGGGTGCCCACGCCCACGCCGGCACGCGCCGCGAAGTCGTCGAAAGGCAGCCTCTCGTCGCGATCGAACGCCGACCGCGCGGCCGCCACGATCGCCTCTCGGTTGCGGCGGGCATCGGCGCGCATCCGTTTCGCGTCACTCATCGATCCTCCTTGACAAGCGGAGACGTCCTCCATATCGTCCCAGACGGAGGAAGCCTCCACTTTACTCGAAGGGCACCCCGTGCGGATCCTGATGTTCGGCCGAGGCGTCATCGCGACGCTGTACGGGCGCGCGCTGCACGCCGCGGGGCACGACGTCGAGTTCTACGTGCGTCCAGGTCGCGCCGAGAAGTACGGCGGCGAGGTGCGCGTCGACGTGGTCGACGCACGGCGCGGTCTCGGCCGGCGGGTGCGCGAGTCGTTCCGGACCCCGCTACGGGAGTCCGTCGCCCCGGGGGCCGGATTCGACCTGGTCGTGCTCAGCGTCGCGCACCACCGCCTCGCGGAGGCGGCGGCGTTCCTCGCCCCGCGGATCGGCGGGGCCACCGTGCTCGTCTTCGGCAACGTCTGGGAGGAACCCCACGCCGCGGTCGCGCCGCTTCCTGCCGATCGGGTCGTCTTCGGTTTCCCGCAGGGGGGCGGCGGGTTCGGGGACGACGGCGTGCTGCACGGCGCGTTGATGCGCTCCGTCGTCATCGGCACGGCCGGGGCGTCGCCGAGCGGGCGGGAGCTCGACGTGGCGCGAGCCTTCCGTCAGGCAGGTTTCACCGTTCGGGACGAGAGGGACATGCGAGGGTGGCTGTGGCTGCACTTCGTGGCCGACGCCGGGATGTTCGCCGAGGCGGTCCGCCGTGGTGGGCTCGCCAACATGATCGGCGACCGTCGGGCGTTGCGAGATGCGTTCCGCACGGCTCGCGAGCTGCTGCCCGTCCTGCAGGCCCGGGGCGTGGACCTCCGCCGGCACCGGCGCGCCCTGCTCCCGTACCGACTGCCACGCCTGGCCGGTCTCGCCTCGGCCTGGGCGACCGCGCAGCTGCCGGTCGCCCAGGTGAGTCTCGCGATGCACACGGATCCCGACACGCCGGAAGCGCGCGCCGTCCTCGCAGACACGTCGCGCGAAGCGCGCCGGCTCGGCGTCCCCGCTCCGCGCCTCGAGGTGTGAGTCCGCCAGGTTCCGCGAGGGCGGACTGGCGAGCCGCTCACCCTGCTTCTCAGAGCAGCTCGACGGCGTCGGCCTGCGGCCCCCGGTCGCTCTGCCGCACCTTGAACCGGACCCGGTCGCCCGCCTCGAGGACCTCGTCGCCCCGCACGACCGACACGTGCACGAACAGGTCCTCGCCCCCGGCGTCGGGCGTGATGAACCCGAAGCCGCGCTCCTCGTCGTAGCGCGCGACCGTGCCCTCGCCCCCGCGCACGGGCGCGCCGCCGGCGCCCGCGGGCCGGCCCGGCCGACCGCCGGCGGCCGGGCGCCCGCTCCCGGAGCCGCGCACGAGCCGCAGGTTGCGGGCGCTCGGGCCGCGGTCGCCCTCGACGACGTCGTACGCCACGCGCGCCCCCTCGACGAACCCGGTCATGCCGGGACCGAGCGCGCTGGCGTGGACGAAGACGTTGTCGCCGCCGCCGTCCGGGGCGATGAACCCGAAGCCCTTGGTGTCGTCGTACCAGGACACGGTGCCGTCCGCCCCGTCCGAGGGCACGGCGGACCGGTCGGCCTGTGCCCCGAGCGGCAGCAGGTGGGCCGCCTGCGGACCCCGCTCCCCCGCGACGACGAGGAACGCCACCCGCTGCCCCTCCGAGATCACGCCGCCCCCGACGATCGCCGAGCTGTGCACGAAGATCTCGGCGCGACCGTCGTCGGGCGTGACGAAGCCGTACCCCTTGGTCGGCTCGTACCAGGAGACGGTGCCGAGCACCCCCACGGCCGCGTCGGCGGCGCGCTCCCCCGTCACGCGGACGCGGCGCGCCTGCGGGCCCCGGTCACCCTCGCCCACCTCGAACTCGACCGCCTGGCCCTCGCGCAGCAGCCGCGGTCCGTCGTCGCCGACGATCTCGGACGCGTGCACGAACAGGTCCTCCGCCTCGTTCCCGAGGTCGATGAAGCCGAACCCTCGATCGGCGTCGAACCATCGGACAGTTCCCTGGGGCACCTCGAACTCCTCGTCTCAGCAGACATTGCTCCTCCCAGTGTCCCCCGGCGGCACCGCGGACGCGTGCGTCCGGCCGTCCTCCGAGGACGGGCGGCGACGGAGGCCCTGCGGCAGCATGGGGACGTCGCGGCGACCGGTCGCGCAGGACCGGAGGACCACGTGGCCAAGCCCGACGACGTGCACGAGCCCGACGCGACGACGTCGGACCACGACGAGAGCGCACCGCACGAGCGCGAGGACGAGCCTGCGACGACCGAGGAGAAGGACGAGGCCCTCGACCGCGTGGTCCTCGAGGGGCGCCCGCGGCTGTACCGCAGCACCGCCGACCTGCTCGCGACGGGCACCGTCGCGGGCATCGAGGTGGGCGTCGGCGTGCTCGCCCTGCTCGTCGTCGTGCACGAGACCGACAGCGTGCTGCTGGGTGCGCTCGCCTTCTCGGTCGGGTTCATCGCCCTGCGCCTCGGCCACAGCGAGCTCTTCACGGAGAGCTTCCACGTGCCCGTGATGGTGGTGGTCGCCGGGGAGGCGCGCTGGACACACATGCTGCGCCTGTGGGGTGGCACTCTGCTCGGGAACCTCGTCGGCGGCTGGGTGCTCGCCTGGCTGGTCGCGGTCGCGCTGCCCGACCTGCACGCGACGGCGGGCGAGCTCACCCACGAGTTCCTCGACCGCCCGCTCGACCTGGAGACCTTCGCGCTGGCGGTCCTCGCCGGTGCCGCGATCACGCTGCTGACCCGCATGCAGAACGGCACCGACGACGACGTCGCGCGGGTGGTCGCCGCCGTCGCGATCGCGTTCGTCATCGTGGGCACCGGCCTGCTGCACTCGGTGCTCGACACGATCATCACGTTCGTCGCCGTGCACGCCGGCGAGCCGGGGGTCTCCCTCTCCGCGTGGCTGCCGTGGTTCGGCTGGGTCGTGCTCGGCAACGTCGTCGGCGGGCTGGTGCTCACCACGCTGCTGCGGGTCGTCCGGAGCCGCGAGCGCCTGATGCAGTGGCGGCACGCGGACACGTGACCCCGGCCGGCGACGTCCCGCGGTCGTCTTTCAGCCGTCGCTGCTGCGCGTCGGGTCCACCTCGAACCCTGCGGTCGGGTCGGTCTCGTCGCCGACGGCCCCCCGGCGCGGGTCGCCCGGGTCGACCGACGTCGGCACGTCGGGGTCCTCGGGGAGGGTGTCGTTCGCGAGGGCGGGGAACGCCCCGGCGGAGCCGATGTCGGGCTCGGTCGCGGTTTCCTGCGGCGATCGGCGCGGCCCGTCGTCCGACCGCTCCGCCCAGTCCTGCTCGTCGCCCGTCCCGCGCTCCTCGTGCGGTGCCGTGCTCACGTGGCTCTCCTCTCGTCGGGTCGCCGGCGCGCCGCCGACTCTCTCGACCGTAGGCCGGTGGGCGCCACCCACAACTCGGGTGGCGCCCACCGGCGCCGTCCGTCCCGCGGTCAGCGGTCCGCCGTCAGCCGTCAGCCGTCAGCCGTCCTTGCCGTGGCGGGGGCCGTCGTGGTCCCGCCGGGCGGCCTCGCGCTGGTCCTGCTGGGCCGCGACGCGCAGCTCGCGCCCGCGCTCGACGTCCTCGTGCATCTTCTCCTCGCGCTTGTCGCTCGCCCGCGTGTCCTTGGGCGGCAGCTGGATGGACTCCTCGGCGGCGATGCCGCCCTGGAGCTGGCGTCCGCGCTCGAGCTCGGCGTCCAGCTCCGCGCCGAAGAGCAGCGCGAGGTTGGTGATCCACAGCCACAGGAGCATGACGATGATGCCCGCGAGCGTGCCGTACGTCGCGCCGTAGTTGGAGAAGTTCGCGACGTAGAACCCGAACGCGACCGAGGCGATGATCCACACGACGATGGCGACGAGCGCCCCGACGCTGATCCACCGGAACTTCGGCTGCCGCACGTTCGGCGTGACGTGGTAGAGGATCGCCACGATCACGACGACCAGCGCGAGGACCACCGGCCACTTGGCGATGCTCCACACCGTCACCGCGGTCGAGCCCAGCCCGACGGCGTCGCCGACCGAGCGGGCGATCGGCCCCGTGAGCACGAGCGCTCCCACGATCAGCGCGGCGAGGACCACCGTGACGATCGTGACGAGCAGCATCACGGGACGCAGCTTCCAGATCGGCCGGCCCTCGTCGATCTCGTAGATCCGGTTCATCGCGCGCCCGAAGGCGCCGACGTACCCGGACGCCGACCACAGGGCGAGCGCGACACCGAGGACGAGGGCGAGGCCGGCCCTGCCACCGCCGCTCGCGGCGTTCTCGACGATGGGCTCGATGATCCGCAGCACCTGCTCGGGGATGACGCCCTCGAGCGTCGACAGCACGCTGTCGACCGCCCGCTCGCCGTTGCCCACCAGGCCCAGCACGGACACCAGCGCCAGCAGCGCGGGCGCCGCCGCGAGCACGGCGAAGTACGTCAGCGCCGCGGCCAGGTCGAGACACTGGTCGCGCATGAACTGCCGCAGCGTCGTGCGCAGCGAGTACGTGAACGACGGCTTGTGCAGGTCCGTCGGGGCGGCCGGCTTGCGCCGGTCGTCCGGCGCCGGTGCTCCGGCCCGTTCGGACGAGCTGTCGATGTCGGTCATGCCACCTCCCGTGGTCGGTACCGGGTCGTCGGCCGCAGGTCAGCCGTTGCCGGTGGCCTGCGAGCGGACGTCGCCCGCCGCCTCCTTGCCGTGCTCCCCGACGGAACGCGCCGCGTCCTTCGCGGACTCCGTGACGGCCTGCGCGCTCTCCTGCGCCGGCTCCTTGAGGTCCTGGACCATCTCGTTCGCCGTCTGCTTCACGTCGTCGACGAGCGGGGCGGCCTTCTCCTTCACGCCCGCGGCGGCGCGGCGCTCGGTGCTGCTCGACGGCAGGAGCGACGCTGCGACGAGGCCCACGCCGAAGGCGATCAGACCGACCGCGAGCGGGTTGCCCTGCGTCTGCTCCCGCACGGCGCCCGGCGCGGACGAGACGGTGCCCGCCACCGACGACGCCGTGTGCCGCGCCGAGTCGGCGACCGACGACGCCGCGCCGCGCCCGCGGTCCGCGAGGTCGTGCGTCGTGTCCCGTGCGCTGTCCGCCGAGTCGTGGGCCGAGCCCATGACGCGGTCCTTGGCGCGTGACACGCCGCCGCGCACGCGGTCGACCTGGCGCCGCGCCGCGTTGCTCGGGCTCACCTTGTCGCCGAGCGCGTCGACGTCACGGCTCAGCTCGGTGCGCGTGCGCTCGATGTCGGCGCGGATCTCTTCGGGGTCGTTGGTGCTCATGCGTTCTTCTCCTCGTGTCCCTGGAGCGCGTGGGGGATCTTCTTGACCGAGTCCGTGGTCCGCGGCATCCCCTCGACCGCGCGCATCTCCTTGCGGCCGAGCAGGGCGAGCACCGCGGCGACCACGGCCCAGACGACGGCGACGACGACGGCCGACCAGCCCCACCCCATGGCGGTGCCCAGCCCCCACCACAGCGCGATCGACAGGAAGAGCAGGACGAAGTGGCCGGCGATGCCTGCGCCGCCGAACATCCCCGCGCCCTTCCCGGCGCGCTGCGCCGACTGCTTCGCCTCGGCCTTCGCGAGCTCGACCTCCTGACGCACGAGCGTCGACAGGTCGCGGCTGACCTCGGAGACGAGCTCGCCGAGGCTCGGCTGCTCGCCTCCCGCGCGGTCGCCGCCGGCGGCGGTCGCTCCCGCGTCCGGCGTGGTCCCGGCGCCGGGCCGTGCCGTGTTCGCCGCGGCGAACGGGTCAGGTGCGGTCGACATCGGTGTCACCTCCGTCGCTCGCCGGTCGGGCCGGCATCGACGGCGGGAACTGCGGGGACCCGGTCGTGCCGGCGGCCGCGCGCGGCAGCGTGGTCTCCGACGGGGGCGGCGGCGGCTGGTTCGCCAGGTCCGGGTAGGTGGAGCCGCCCGCGTACCCGGGCTCGGTCCCGGCCGTCGCACCGGACGTCGGCGCTCCCGCACCGGCACCGGCGTACCCGGTGTCCGCCGCGCCCACGTACCCGGCGGTCGAGTATCCGCCGTCGCCGTAGCCCGTGCCGCTGCCGACCCGGGCGTGCGCCCCGCGCCCGTCGCCCGACCGTTCGGAGCTCTCGCTGCCGTCGGCGTCCTTCATGCCGCGCAGCAGCCGGCCCACGACCAGGCCCGCACCCGCCGCGATGGCGAGGAACGCCCCCGGCCGGCGCCGCGCGAAGTCCTCGACCTCGCGCAGGACGGAGCTCGGCTCACGGTCCTCGAACCACTGGGCGACCTGCGTCGTCGCGGCACCGGCACGGTGCACCAGCTCGCTCGCGTACCCCGGGTCCTCGGTCCCGTCGGCCATCTGGTTCAGCTCGTCGCCGAGGCTGCGCAGCCCGCCCGCGAGCCGCTGCTGCTGCGACTGCGCCTGGGACTGCAGCTCGTCGCGCGTCTGGCCGACCAGCCCGCGGGCACGGTCCTTCGCCTCGTGCGCGACGTCGCGTGCCTTGTCCTTGGCGTCGTCGGCGACCTCGCGGCCGGCGTCGCCGGCGCTGGACGCGGCCCCGCCGAGGCGCTCCTTCACCCCGGAGCCCTGCTGCCCGGCACCCGAAGGCGTCGACGGGTCCCGCGGGCCCGTCCCGGCGCCGTAGGGAACGTTCGTCTCGCTCATGGTCGCACTCCTGTCGTCGTGCCCCACCCGGTCGGTGCACCGGGAGAGTCGGCGGCGGAGGGGCCGCATGGCTCACCTCCGCCGTACGGGCCCTGTGCTGGACCTGACTCCACGGTAGGGCGGCACGAGCCACCCACAACTGGGGAGGGGGTGCCAGGATGAGCACCGTGAACCGCCCCGACGCCCCCGGCCTCGCCCGCCGCCTCGGGACCCACGACGCGGTGGCCATCGGGCTCGGCTCGATGATCGGGGCCGGAGTCTTCTCCGCCTTCGCCCCCGCGGCCGCCGCGGCAGGCACAGGCCTGCTCGTCGGGCTCGCGCTCGCGGCGCTCGTCGCGCTCGCGAACGCGACGGCGTCCGCCCAGCTGGCCGCGCAGCACCCGACCTCCGGCGGCACCTACGTCTACGGCCGCGAGCAGCTCGGCCCGTGGTGGGGGTACGTCGCGGGGTGGGGCTTCGTCGTCGGCAAGACGGCGAGCTGCGCCGCCATGGCGCTCGTCGTCGCCGCGTACGTGGCACCGGCAGGCTGGGAGCGCCCCGTCGCGGCCGCGACGGTCGTCGCGCTGACCGCGATCGGCTACCGCGGCGTCACGCGCACCGCGCAGGCGGCACGGGTGATCGTCGTCGTGGTGCTCGGAGCGCTCGCCGTCGGCGTCGTGGCCGCGCTCGCCGGCGACGGCCCCCGGTGGTCGGGAGTGCTGGACCCCGGCGGTGCCCACGGCGGCTGGTACGGCGTCCTGCAGTCGGCGGGGCTCCTGTTCTTCGCCTTCGCCGGGTACGCGCGCGTCGCGACGCTCGGCGAGGAGGTCCGCGACCCGCGCCGCACCATCCCGCGCGCGATCCTCCTCGCGCTGGGCGTCGTCGTGGTCGTGTACGCCGTCGTCGCCGTCACGCTGCTCGCCGTGCTCGGCCCCGACCGCCTCGCCGGGTCGACGTCGCCCGTGGCCGACGCCGTCGCCGCCGGCTCGTGGACGTGGGCCGAGCCCGTGGTCGCGGTGGGCGCCACGGCCGCGAGCGTCGGCGCGCTGCTCGCGCTCCTCGCCGGGGTGAGCCGGACGACGCTCGCCATGGCGCGCACCGGCGACCTGCCCCGGTGGCTCTCCGCCGTGCACCCCCGGTCCGCGGTGCCGCACCACGCGGAGCTTGTCGTCGGCGCGGTCGTGGTGGCGCTCGTGCTCGCCGTCGACCTGCGCGGTGCGATCGGGTTCTCGTCCTTCGGCGTCCTCGTGTACTACCTCGTCGCGAACCTCGCGGCGCTGCGCCAGAGCGGCGCGGACCGCCGGTACCCGCGCTGGGGCCAGGTGCTCGGTGCCGTGGGCTGCGTCGTGCTCGTCGCGACCCTGCCGGTGCCCGCCGTGGTCGCCGGGGCGGCGGTCCTCGTCGTCGGCGTCGTGCTGCGGTGGTGGCGCGTGCGGCGCCACGACACCTAGCCGACCTGCGGGAACGCTATGCTGCGCGCGGCCGCGCGGCACGGTGCCGTGCGCAGGGAGCGAGGGGGCGACGTGCGGCGCAGGACGAGGTGGATCGTGCTCGGCGCGGCGGTCGCCGCCGTGGTGAGCGGGTGCTCGCTCGGCGCGGGCGACGGGTCGGCGACGCCGGCGGCCGAGCCTGCAGCGACTGCGACGTCGCCCGCTGCGGAGCCGGCCTCCGGCGCGGGCGCGAAGGAGGCGGCCGCCTCGGCGTCGGAGCAGTCGCCGCAGGACGCGGCGTACGAGCCGCCCGCGCTCGGCGAGATCGTCGCCGGGACCCCGGAGGGCTGGCAGGAACGGGCAATCGGCGGGCTCGTCCTCGCGACGCCGCCCGGGTGGGAGGACGACCCCGACTACGGGCCGGCGATGGTCATGGTCGACGGGTGGCTCTCCGACGATCCCGCCTGGGCGCTGCACGGACCCAACCCCGCGAAGATCTCCGTCAACCAGTCCGTCGGCGACCAGGACACGTTCCTGCGGTACGCCGCCCAGGGCTTCCCCGTCCATACGGCCGCCGACGGCACGGAGCTCGTCCTGTCCTACGGCCCCCTCGACGACATCGTCCTCGGTCGCCACGTCAGCGGGCTCGCCGCCGTGCGCGTCCCGGGCTCGCCGGACGAGTACGAGATCTCGTTCACGCTGCCGCCCGACGACGCCTCGGTCGAGGCGGTCGCCGGGGTGCTCGGGTCTCTCCGCGCCGCGGGCTGAGCCGGCGGCGCGGAGGCGCGCCGGGCCGCGTCAGTGGCCGGCGCCGAGCTTCCCGGCGAGGCGGTCGAGGCGCTCGGTGGTGTCGGGGTTGGCGCCCACGATCGTCACCGTCTTGCCCTTGGCCTCGTACTTCGTGCGGATCGCGTCGAGCGTCGCGACGGTGGAGGCGTCCCACACGTGCGCGTTCGTCATGTCGATGACGATGTCGCGCGGGTCGCCGGCGTAGTCGAACTGGTAGACGAGGTCGTTCGACGACGCGAAGAAGAGCTCGCCCTCGACCGCGTAGGTGCGGGTGTCGTCGTCGGTCCCCGGCCCGGGCTGGGCGTCGAGCCGCGTGACCGTCGTGAAGTGCGCGACGCGGCGGGCGAACAGCACCATCGCGACGAGCACGCCGACGACGACGCCGTACGCGAGGTTGTGCGTCCACACCGTCACGACGACGGTCGCGAGCATGACCGCGGTCTCCGACTTCGGCATGCGCTTGAGCGTGCCGGGCCGCACCGAGTGCCAGTCGAACGTGCCGACCGCGACCATGATCATGACGGCGACCAGCGCGGCCATGGGGATGATCGCGACGACGTCGCCGAGACCGACGACGAGGATCAGCAGGAACACGCCGGCGAGGAAGGTGGAGATGCGCGTGCGGGCGCCGGACGCCTTCACGTTGATCATCGTCTGGCCGATCATGGCGCAGCCGCCCATGCCGCCGAAGAAGCCGGTGATGACGTTGGCGGCGCCCTGACCCCAGGCCTCGCGGGTCTTGTTCGAGTGGGTGTCGGTGACGTCGTCGACGAGCTTGGCCGTCAGCAGCGACTCGAGGATGCCGACGAGCGCCATGGCGAGCGCGTACGGGGCGATGATCTGCAGCGTCTCGAGGTTCAGCGGCACGTCGGGGAGGAACAGCGACGGCAGCGACTCCGGCAGCTCGCCCTCGTCGCCCACGGTCGGCACGTTGATCGCGGCGAGCACGGCCGCGGCCGTCAGCAGCACGATCGCGACCAGCGGCGCGGGGACGACCTTCGTCCAGCGCGGCATGAGCACCATGATCGCGATGCCGACGGCGACCAGCGGGTACACCATCCACGGCACGCCCTGCAGGTGCGGGAGCTGGGAGAGGAAGATGAGGATCGCGAGCGCGTTGACGAAGCCGACCATGACCGAGCGCGGGATGAACCGCATGAGCTTGGCCACTCCGAGCAGACCGAGCGCGACCTGGATGACGCCGGCCAGGATGACGGTGGCGATGAGGTGGTCGACGCCGTGCTCGCGCACGACCGGGGCGATGACGAGCGCGACAGCGCCCGTCGCGGCCGAGATCATGGCCGGTCGGCCGCCGAGGAACGCGATGGACACGGCCATGGTGAACGACGCGAAGAGCCCGAGTCGCGGGTCCACGCCCGCGATGATCGAGAACGCGATGGCCTCAGGGATCAGCGCGAGCGCGACGACCAGGCCGCCGAGCACCTCGGTCTTCAAGCGGCGCGGCGACCTCAGCGCGGAGAGCACGGAGTACGACTCGTCGGCCTCGGGCGCGCCGGTCACCGGCTGGGGTCGCGGGGCGGGATCGGGCAGGGTGACGCGGACGTCGTTCGACACGCAGCGTTCCTCCGGGGTCGGGGGCGCGCACGCCCCGAGGACCAGGTCACGCGACCCGGTCCGGGAGATGGACAGGACAGGAGCACGCGACGCTGCGCACGAGAAGAGTGGACGGCGCCGACCCTCCCCGGAGCGGGAAGAAGGGGACAGGCCGGGCCGTGCGGAACTCTACCCTCACGTGAGGGTAGAGTTCCACTCTCGCCGATCCGGGAGACTGTCCTCATGACCGACCAGCGAGCCGCCGGCCCGCAGCCCACGATCCACATCGGCGCCGTCGCGGAGCGCACGGGCCTGTCCCTGCGCACGCTGCGCCACTACGACGACGTCGGGCTGGTCCGCCCCTCCGGGCGTTCGGACGGCGGGTTCCGCCTCTACACGGAGGACGACGTCGAGCGCCTGCTCCTCGTGCGCCGCATGAAGCCGCTCGGCTTCACGCTCGAGGAGATGACGGACCTGCTCGACGTCGCGGACCGCATCGCCGAGCGCGGCGATGACGACGACCTGCGCGGACGGCTCGCGGCGTACGTGCGCGCCGCCGAGCAGCGGCGCGAGGACCTAGCCCGCAAGCTCGAGTGGGCCGACGAGCTCATCGCGCTCCTGCGCTCGCGCTGACCTGCGGTCCCGCGCTCATCGGTCCGCGGGCCGCGAGTCCTTGCCGTCGAGCCAGAGCCGGTCGCTCGCGTCCGCGTGCGTGCCGCCGGAACCCACGTGCTTCGTGCTGATGCGGTCCCCCTTCGTGATGACGTGCACCATCGCCATGGCGTGGCCGCGGCCGAGGCCGTGCTCGGCAGCGAGCCACTCCACGATCGGCGTCGCCCTGCTCCCGGGACCGAAGCCCTGCTCGCGGGCGCGCTCGACGAGCTCGCGGGGGGTGAGACCGGTCTTCGTCTCGACGGCGTCGAGGTAGGCCTGGAAGGACATCAGCGGTTCTCCTGGATCATCGTGGCGGACGCGTGGACGCACATGACGCGCAGCGTGCCGCTGCCGGTGTTGGTGAACCCGTGCCAGACGTGCGGTGCGACGACGGCGGTGTCCCCCGCGCGGGCGACGACCTGCTCGTCGCCCAGGGTGATCGTGGCCTCCCCCTCCAGGACGGCCCACGTCTCCGAGTACGGGTGCCGGTGCAGGCCGGGGCCCTGCCCGGGCTCGTTGCTCACGAGGAAGAACGAGATGCCGGAGCCGTGGTCGGCTCCTTCGAAGCGCAGGGTGCGCGAGCCGGTGATGCGGATGTCCTCGGCGTGGACGACTGCTGCCATGGTGGCCTCCTTGGTCGGGCGTTCCCCCACGGTGCTGCGACCGACGGCGCGTCCACTACTGTTTCGACGTGCATCGAAAGGTGGTCGAGTTCCGCCTCGCGCCGGACGACCTGTCGGCGATCCGGTTCGGGCTGTCCCCGGGGCACGAGCTCGCGCACGCGGTGCGGGTGCTGATCCGTCCCCAGCACCACCCGCTGCAGTGGGGCTGGCTGCGCAGCACCCGGCAGCACGTCCCCCGCGCGGCGTTCGAGCTGCTGCGGCTGGTGATCGGCGAAGAGGGGTACCTCCCCGACTTCCTCACGTCCGCCCCGGACTGGGACCTGAGCCCGGCAGAGGAGCTCGACCGGCTCCGGCACGCGGACGTCGGGCCGATGCGGGTCGACCTCGGCAAGCGCGTGCTGCGGACGTCGGGGGCCGAGCGGCGCGCCCTCCAGGACATGGCCGACGACCCCGCCGGCACGAGGGCCGCCGTCGCCGACGCGTGGGGAGCGTTCTGGGAGGCGGCCCTCGCACCGTTCTGGCCGCAGGTCGAGCGCCTCCTGCGCGCCGACATCGGGATCCGGTCCCGACGCGTCACGACGCACGGCGTCGGCGCGATGGTCGCGCACCTCAACGAGGCCGTCACATGGGGGCCGGACGCGGTGCGCGTCCGCCTCACCCGGCACGAGGAGGTGCTCGACTGCGCGGGCAGCGGGCTCGTGCTCGTCCCGTCGGTGATGTCCCGCGCGTGCGCGGCGCTCACCGAGAGGCCCGCGCAGCCCACCCTCTTCTACCCCGCGCTGGGGGTCTCCGAGACGTGGACGACGACCGGCGCGGAGCTCACCACGGCCCTCGCCGCGCTCCTCGGCGAGGGCCGGGCGCGCCTCCTGCTCGCGCTGCGCGAACCGATGTCCACGAGCGAGGTCGCCGCCGGCGCGGGGCTCGCAGTCTCGACCGCCTCCCACCATCTCGGCGTGCTGCGCGCCGCCCGCCTCGTCGACGGGCGGCGTGAGGGCAGCCGGGTCATGCACGTGCGCACACCCCTCGGCGAGGCGCTCGTCGGCGGCTGACCGCGTCGTCCGGCGGCGGCCGCCCGACGCACCGCTAGGAGCTCTCCGCGCCGGGCTCGCTCGGGGCGCCGGCGGCGTCGTCCGACTCGACGACACGCGACGACTCGCCCGCCTCCCCGGCCGCGGGGATGCCACGCTCGTCGGGCTCGTAGTAGCGCCCGGTGTACCGGGGGCGCAGGAAGTTCTCCGTGGTCAGCACGGCGTCCACCTCCTCGGCGGTGAGCAGGCCCTGCGCGACGACGACGTCGCGCACCGACGCGCCCGTGCGCGCCGCCTCGGCGCCGACGAGGTCGCCGTTGCGGTGCCCGATGATCTCGTTGAGGTAGGTGACGATGCCGATCGAGTCGAGCACGTGCCGCCGGCACACCTCGACGTTGGCCGTGATCCCGGTGACGCACCGCAGCCGCAGCGTCTCGCACGCGTTCGTCATGAGCCGCAGGGACTCGAACATCGACTGCGCGAGCACGGGTTCCATGACGTTGAGCTGGAGCTGCCCGGCCTCGGCCGCATGGGTGATGGTCACGTCGTTGCCCATGACCTTGAAGCACACCTGGTTGACGACCTCGGGGATCACCGGGTTGACCTTCGCCGGCATGATCGAGGACCCGGCCTGGAGCTGCGGCAGGTTGATCTCCCCCAGGCCGGCGCGCGGCCCGGACGACAGCAGCCGCAGGTCGTTGCAGATCTTCGACAGCTTCGCGGCGAGGCGCTTCACGGCCGAGTGCACGGCGAGGTACGCGCCGTTGTCGTACGTGGCCTCGACGAGGTTCTCGGCAGGCACCGTCGCGAGGCCGCTGACCTCGGCGAGGTGGCGGGTCGCGGCCTCCGGGTAGCCGGGAGGGGTGTTGAGGCCCGTCCCGATCGCGGTCGCGCCCAGGTTGACCTCGAGCAGCAGCTCGGCGGCGACGGTCAGTCGCGTGATCTCCTCGTGCACGTTGACCGCGAACCCGGCGAACTCCTGGCCGAGGCTCATCGGCACGGCGTCCTGGAGCTGCGTGCGACCCATCTTCAGCACGTCGGCGAACTCCGCCGACTTCTCGTCGAAGGCGATCGCCAGGAGCGCGACGGACTCCACGAGCGTCCCGACGAGCGCGTGCACGGCGAGCCGGAACCCGGTCGGGTACGCGTCGTTCGTGGACTGCGACTTGTTGACGTGGTCGTTCGGGTTGACGACGTCGTAGCGGCCCTTGGGCAGGCCGACGTGCTCGAGCGCGAGGTTCGCGACGACCTCGTTCGTGTTCATGTTCACCGACGTGCCCGCGCCGCCCTGGAACACGTCGACCGGGAACTGGTCGAGGCACCGCCCGCGCACGAGGATCTCGTCGCACGCCGCGACGATCGCGTCCGCGACGTCACCCTGGATCGCGCGCAGCTCCTTGTTCGCGAGCGCCGCGGCCTTCTTCACGAGGACCATGCCGCGGATCATCTCGGGCACGTCGCTGATGGTCGTGCCCGAGATCCGGAAGTTCTCCGTCGCCCGGACGGTGTGGATGCCGTAGTACGCGTCCGCCGGGACCTCCCGGGTCCCGAGCAGGTCCTCCTCGATCCGCGTCTCACCCGGTGCCATGCCCCGACCGTAGCGCCCGCGGGCGCCGGTCACCCTGCGGCGACGGCTCCCACGGTCACGTCCACCAGCCGCGCGTCGGCTGCGCCGACCGGGTGGACGTCACCGGTGAGCCGGACGACGGCCCGGGGCGTCGCCGCCCCCGGGACCGCGCGCCGCGCCGTCGTGCCCTGCGCGACGATCGCACCACCCGTGAGGTCGTCGATGGGCGCCGCGGGGCTCACGCCGGCGTGGGCGGCCACCCAGACCTCGACGTCCCCCGGCTCGACGACCCGCACGAGCCGCCGGTCGCTGAAGGCGAGCCGTGTCGTCGGCACGCGGAAGCGGACGCGGCGCGACTCCCCCGGCGCGAGCTCGACGCGCGCGTAACCGAGGAGCTGGACGACCGGGCGCGGGACCGAGCCGAGGACGTCGCGGCCGTAGAGCTGCACCACCTCGGCCCCCGCGACGTCGCCGGTGTTCGTCACCGTGACGGCCGCGGCGAACGACCCGTCGGTGGGAGCGGCGTCGTCGACCTCGAGGTCCGCGTAGGCGAACGTCGTGTACGACAGGCCGAACCCGAAGGGACGCACGGGCGTCGGATCGGTCGAGGTGACGTCCGACGGCCCGCCCAGCACCGGGTGGAGGTACGTGAAGGGCTGCGCCCCCGCCGCGCGCGGCAGGGAGACGGGCAGCCGGCCGGACGGGACCGCCGCGCCCGTGAGCACGTCGGCGATCGCGCCGGCGCCCTCCTCGCCGGGGAAGAACGCCTGCACCACGGCGGCCGGCCGCGGCCGGGTCCCGTCGGCCCCCTCGCCGTCGAGGGCCCACCCGATCGCGTACGGGCGCCCGGTGAGGAGCACCAGCACGACGGGTGTGTCCGTCGCGACGAGCTCGGTCACCAGGGCGCGCTGCACGCCGGGCAGCTCGAGCGACTCGACGTCGTTGCCCTCCCCCACCGTCCCGCGCCCGAAGAGGCCCGCGTCGTCGCCGACGCACACGACCGCGACGTCGGCGCCGCGCACCAGCTCGACCGCCTCCGCGAACCCCGACGTGTCGTCACCGTCGACGGAGCAGCCCGCCGCGTGGACGACGTCCGTGCCGGGGAGCGCGGCGCCCAGCGCCTCGACGACGGTCGGCAGCTCGATCCCGGTCGCCGTGCCCGGGTGGTGGGCGAGCACGTGGTTGACGAACGAGTAGCACCCGAGGAGCGCCTGGGCGCGGTCGGCGTTCGGGCCCACGACGGCGAGGCGCGCCGGCGCCCGCCCGTCGGCGCCGTCCGCACCGGTGGCGAGCGGCAGCACGCCGTCGTTCGACAGCAGCACGAGGGACTCCTGCGCGAGCCGGCGCGCGGTCGCGCGGTGGGCCGGCGGGTCCAGGTCGACCTGCGTGGGCGCCTCGTCGGCGAACGCGTCCGGGTCGAGCAGGCCGAGCTCCTCCTTCTGGGCGAGCACCCGCAGCACCGCGACGTCCACGACCGCCTCGTCCACGAGACCGGCGCGCACCCGCTCGGCGAGCGGCTCGAGGTAGGCGTCACCCGTGGGGAGCTCGACGTCGATGCCCGCCTCGAGGGCGAGCGCCGCCGCCTCGCCCCGGTCGGCCGCGACCCGGTGCATGACCTCGAGGAACGCCACCGCGAAGTAGTCGGCGACGACGACGCCGTCGAAGCCCCACCGTCCGCGCAGCAGGTCGGTGAGCAGCGCGCGGTCCGACGCCACCGGGACGCCGTCGATCTCGGCGTAGGAGTTCATGACCGACCGCGCGCCGCCGTCGCGCACGGCCATCTCGAACGGGGGCAGGAACACGTCGGCGATCTCGCGCGGCCCCGCGCTGACCGGCGCGTGGTTGCGCCCGGCACGCGAGGCGGAGTAGCCGACGAAGTGCTTCAGCGTCGCGTGCACGCCCGCGCCCTGGAGCCCTCGGACGTACGCGGTACCGACGGTGCCGACGAGGTACGGGTCCTCGCCCACGCACTCGTCGACGCGGCCCCAGCGCGGGTCGCGCACGACGTCGAGCACGGGCGCGAGCGCCTGGTGCACGCCGAGCGCGCGCATCGACGCGCCCGTCTGCGCGGCCATCTCCTCGACGAGCGCCGGGTCGAACGACGCGCCCCACGCGAGCGGCGTGGGGTAGGTGGCGGCCTGCCACGCCGCGAGGCCGGTGAGCGACTCCTCGTGCACGATCGCGGGGATGCCGAGCCGCGTCTCGCGCACGAGCCGCCGCTGCTCCGCCCACAGCCACGCCGCGCGCTCCGCCGGGTCCACCGGACGCGTGCCGTAGACGCGCGTGTAGTGGCCGATGCCGTGCCGCGTGATGTCCGCGAGGAGCCCGGCGTCCTTCTGGCCCGCGGTCATCTCCGACTGCATCGGCGCGACAGTGCCGTTCTGGTCGATCCAGTAGCCCACGAGCTGGGCGAGCTTCTCCTCGAGCGTCATGCGCGCGTGGAGGGCGCGCACCCGCTCCGAGACGGCGGGGGCCGGGGCGGTCTCGGGCGGTAGGGGTGCCGTCGGGGCGGCGGGTACGACGTCGGTCACGGGACCGGATCTCCTTCGGTGGTGCGGCGGTGCGGTGGGGCCGTGTCAGCCCTTCACCGCTCCCTGCAGGCCGCTGACGATGCGCTTCTCGAGCGCGAGGAAGAACACGAGCGCGGGGACCATCGCGAGCGACGTGAAGGCGAGGACGCCCGCGGTGTCCGAGGCGTACTCGGTCGAGAAGTCGGCGACGCCGAGCGGCAGCGTCTTGGCGGCCGGGTCGTTGAGGACGAGCAGCGGCAGGAGGTAGGCGTTCCAGGACGCGACGAACGCGAGCACGCCCACGGTCACCATGCCGGGCCCCGAGAGCGGGAGCAGGATCCGCCAGAAGAAGCCGATCCGCGAGGTGCCGTCGAGCAGCGCCGCCTCCTCGAGCTCCTTCGGCAGCGCCATGAGGAACGGCCGCAGGATGACGATCGTCATCGGCAGCGCGAACGCCGCCTGCGGCAGGGCCACGCCCCAGAACGTGTTGTTGAGCTGGAGGTCCCGCACCATGAGGAACAGCGGGATGATCGCGACCGTCAGCGGGAAGAGCAGCCCGAGCGTGAACACGAGGAACAGCGCGTCCCGCCCGCGGAACCGGTACCGGGCCAGCGGGTAGGCGGCCATGACGCCGAAGACCGTGACGACGACCGTGGTCACGAGCGCCACGACGGTCGAGTTCAGGGCGTACCGCCAGAAGCTCTCGGACGTGAGCACGTTCGTGTAGTTGCTCAGCACCCACGGGTCCGGGAGGCTCACGGGCTCGGAGGCCAGCTGCGCGTTGGTGCGGAACCCGCCGAGGATCGCGTAGACCACCGGCCCGAGCGTCGCCGCGACGACGAGGAGCGCGATCGCGTAGACGAGAGGGCCTCCGCCGGCGAACGCGTTCGAGCGCCGGCGGCGCCGCGGCAGCTCGCCGCCGGACGCGGGCGGCGCGCCCGCGGGGGGCGCGAGGACGGGGGCGGTCATGACGCGACCTCCTTGTTGTCGCGACGCAGGACGAAGAGCTGGTACAGCGCCGCGAGGACGAACGAGATGGCGAACAGCAGCACCGCGACGGCGGACGCGTAGCCGTAGAGGCTGCGGTCGGTGCCCTGGCTGATGAGGTACGTCGCCATCGTGACGGTCGAGTTCGCCGGTCCGCCCTGGGTGAGGATCCAGACCATGTCGAACAGCTGGAGCGAGCCGATCATCGACAGGAACCCCCACGTGCGGATGGTCGGGCCGAGCAGCGGGATCGTGATCCTGCGCTGCACCTGCCACCACGACGCGCCGTCGAGCTGCGCGGCCTCGTACAGCTCCTCCGGCACGCCCTGCAGGCCGGCGAGGAAGAGGATCACCGCCAGCCCCAGGTACTTCCAGGTGAGGACGACGAGCACGGTGTACAGCGCGACGTCGGGGTCGCCCAGCCACAGCTGCGTGAAGCTCCCCAGGCCCACCGCCTCGAGGAGCGCGTCGGCCGGGCCCCGCGGCTGCAGGAGCATGAACCACACCACGCCCGCGACGACCTCCGCGAGCACGTACGGCACGAAGATGACGACGCGCAGGAACGTGCGTCCCCACATCTCACGGTTGAGCAGGAGCGCGATGCCGAGGCCGAGCGGGAGCTGCACGAGGATCGACAGCACGACGATGATCAGGTTGTGCTGGACGGCGCTCGTGAAGACGTCGTCGCCGAGCGCCCGCACGTAGTTCTGGAACCCGACGAAGTCGTCCATCGGGCCGAGGCCGTTCCAGTCGTACAGCGAGTAGCGCCCCGCCTGGACGACCGGCACGACGACGAACACCGCGAAGAGCGCGAGCGCCGGCGTGACGAAGAACAGGATCTCGAGCCGCTTGCGCCACGCCGGGCTCACGCCGCCGCGCCCGCGCGGAGCCCCTCCCGCCGCCGGCCGCGCGGGAGCGCGGTCGGCGGCGGGACGGACGGCGGTGCCGGGCGTGGCAGCGGCGGCGTCGGCACCCCGGAGGGCGCGCGCGTCGTCTGCCACGCTCATCACGAGGTGCCGGCGGCGGACTGGATCGCGTCGACGATGTCCTGCGGCGAGGCCTCGCCGGCGAACATGAGCGCGATCTCGTCGTTCATCGCGCCGCCGACGTTCTCACCGAACGCCGTGTCGAAGTAGAGCTGGACGTACGGCGCCTCGTCGCGGACCGTGAGCAGGTCGGCGAGCGCCGGGTCCGCCACCGCGCCGCTCGCGGCGGGGTTGGTGGGCAGGCCCATGGAGTTCTCGGCGAAGCCGGTCTGGACCTCGTCGGAGAGCAGGTGCTCGATGAAGTCGACGCACTCCGGCGGGGCGTCCGCCGCGCAGGCCCACGCGTCGCCGCCGCCCAGGGCCGCGGCGGGGTCGCCCTCGCCGCCCTCCACGGCCGGGAAGGCGAACCAGCCGGTGTTCTCGCCCAGCCCCTGGCCGTCCTCGGTGAGCCCCTGCATGACGCCCGGCTCCCAGTGGCCGGCCAGCTCCATGGCGACCTGGCCGGTCGCGAGGAGCCCGGAGGCGCTCGTCGGGCCGGCCTGCGCCGGCGTGGCGAGGAAGCCCGCGTTGAACGGCTCGGTCTCGATGAACGACTGGAGGTCCTCGCCCGCGCGCAGGAAGCACTCGTCCGAGAAGTCCAGCGAGGT
Organism: Cellulosimicrobium sp. NPDC057127; assembly: GCF_042670945.1. Lineage (NCBI taxonomy): Bacteria > Bacillati > Actinomycetota > Actinomycetes > Micrococcales > Promicromonosporaceae > Cellulosimicrobium > Cellulosimicrobium sp. NPDC057127. Next base: position 62,220 of record NZ_JBHUUP010000006.1, on the reverse strand, counting down.
GACGGCGTCGGTCAGGACGTCCTGCGAGCACTCGCGCAGGCCGTAGTAGTACCAGTAGTGCGCCGCGGGCCACTTGTCGCCGGCGCCGACGGAGATCGGCTCGATGCCCGCGTCCTTGAGCGCCTGCACGGCCTCGTCGAGCTCGGCCTGCGTCGTCGGGGGCTCGGTGATGCCCGCCTGCTCGAACAGCGCCTCGTTGTACCAGAAGCCGACGACCCCGACGCTGAACGGCAGCGCGTACGTCCGGTCGTCGACCTGCCAGCCGGCCACCGACCCGCCCAGCTTCTCGATCGTGTCCGCGGCCTCGTCGGAGAGGTCCATCGTCAGGCCGGCCTCGACGTGGTCGGCCAGCTCGCCGCCGCCGCGCTCCATGTAGACGTCGGGCGTGTCGCCCGTCTGGAACGCCGCGTCGAGCTTGGTGAGCATGTCCTCGTGCTGCATGGCCTGGATGTCGATCGTGACACCCGGGTTCGCGTCCTCGAAGTCGGCCGCAACCTGCTCGTAGAACCCGCGCCCGGGCTCGTTGTTGGAGTTGTGCCACCACGTGAGGGTCACGTCGCCGTCACCCTCCGCCTCGCCACCTCCGGAACCGCTGCCGCACGCCCCGGCCAGCAGGGCGACTGTCGCACCGAGCGCCAGCACGGAGGCCGCGCGCCTGTTCCTCGTCATCGGGGATCTCCTCGGTCGTCGTTGACGGATCCCCGTGAGTCTCGCGCTCGCCCTGCCGCCGTGTCAATCGATGTCGATAACGGTTTCGACACAAGTCCGCGGAGGCAGCGCCGCGCGGCCGACGGAGCACCGGCACGGTCGGGAGCAGGCGTTAGGGTCAGGTCCATGCGACCGACCGGGAGAGTGACCATCGGTGACGTCGCGCGCAGCGCGGGCGTCTCCGTCGCCACCGTCTCCAAGGTCATCAACGCCCGGTACGGCGTCGCCCCCGAGACGTCGGCCCGCGTCCACGAGGTCATCGCCGAGCTGGGGTACGAGTCGTCGATCGTCGCGCGCAGCCTGCGCAGCCGGCGCACCAACGTCATCGGCATCCTCGTCGCGGAGTTCGAGCCGTTCTCCACCGAGCTGCTGAAGGGCATCTCCGAGGCCGTGGAGGACACGGGCTACGAGCTGCTCGCATACTCCGGCGGCTTGCGGCGCGACGACCGGGTCGGCTGGGAGCAGCGCTACCTCTCCCGGCTGGCCGGCACCCTGATCGACGGCGCGATCCTCGTGACGCCGACCGTCGTCGCCCCGGGCGCCTCGATCCCGGTGGTCGCGGTCGACCCGCACCGCGGCCCGTCCGGCCCCCCGACCGTCGACTCCGACAACGTGGCGGGCGCGCGCGTCGCCACCGAGCACCTCATCGGCCTCGGCCACCGGCGCATCGGGTTCCTCGGGGGCCGCCCCGACCTGGAGTCCGCACGGCTGCGCGAGCAGGGCTACCGGGAGGCGCTCGGCGCCGCCGGCATCCCCGTCGACCCGGACCTCCTGCGCGTCGGCGGGTACCGCCCCGACCTCGCGGACCTCCCGGCGCACGAGCTCCTGTCGCTGCCGGACCGGCCGACCGCCGTCTTCGCGGCCAACGACCTGTCCGCCATCCGCACCATGGAGGTCGCGCGCGAGCTCGGTCTGCGCGTGCCCGACGACGTCTCGGTCGTCGGGTTCGACAACGTGCCGGAGTCCGCGCTCACCGTCCCCCCGCTGACGACCGTGAGCCAGCCGATCCACCGCATGGGTGCGGAGGCGCTGCGCATGGTGGTCGACCTCGTCGAGGGCCGCCCGCGCGACGCACACCTGCGGCTGCCCACCAGCCTCGTCGTGCGCGGGACCACCCGGCCGCTCTGACCGGCCGCTCTGACCGACCCCAGCACGACAGTCCCACCACGGGATCGCCACCCGGGGACCACGAAACCGTCACGGGAACGCCGGTTCTCGCACCCGTACGCCGGAATCCCGAGGACCCTCCGGACGTTATGTCATGCAGATCCTGCCCACCCGACCGAGGAGGTCCCATGGTCCAGGCTGCCCGAGGAACCCGGCGCCGCGTCGCCCGCCGCGTCCAGGTCGAGAACGACTTCGGCGAGATCCTCCACTACGTCCGTCACACCGGTGGCGGCCTCGTGTCGCCGCGCGCCGACGTCCCCGACGACGTCCCCGTCGGGGAGGGCACCTACGTCGAGGCCGGCGCGCGCGTCGAGCCCGGCTGCCGCGTCGGCGCCGGGAGCTGGCTCGACGAGGACGTCACGCTCGGCCGCGACGTGCGCGTCGGCGACAACGTGCGCATCGGACCCGGCACCCGCGTCGGCGACCGCGCGCACGTCGGCAGCGGCGCTCGCGTGGGCGGCCGCGTCGTCGTCGAGCCCGGCGTCCAGGTGCTGCCGGACACCGTCGTCGCGGACGACGCGGTCGTGCGCCGTCGGGCCGGGAGCCGCTCGCGGTACGAGACCGCGGCGTGAGACCCCGGTCCCACCGGGCGCATGTCGCCGAACCCCGGGTTACGCGTCGTTCCACCCCCTGAACGGCGCACGACCCGGGGTTCGGCGCGTCCCCGTGGTCACCGCCGCGCGACGACGTCGAGCACGTGCGGGCCCAGCACGGGGAAGTTGTCGCGGAACACGTTCCCGGGGTCGACGCGCCGCTTGAGCGCCCGCAGACGGTCGAGCGTCGCCGGCGGGAACGCGTCCTCGACGCGCTCCGGCCGCCGGTCCGTGTCGAAGCTCAGGTAGGAGCCCACGAACAGGTCGGCGAGCGCGTCCCAGCGGGCGTCGAGGCGCGCGTGGCTCGCCCCCATCGCGGCGACGGAGAAGTTCGCCGACCGGTGCGCGTACGCGGTCGCGTCGGCCGGCACGTCCGACGCCGCCCCGCCCGTCGAGCGGATCTGGAAGAAGTACGTGTCGCCGCTCGCGACGAGCCCGGCGAGCCGCGCGGCCGCCTCCGGGGTGATGTGCTCCAGCAGGCCCGACCGGGCCACCGGCTCCCCCTCGCCCCCGTGCGGTCCCCGCGGCGGCGCCTGCACGACGGCGTCGTAGGGCACGACCTGCGCCGTCGCCTGCTGGAGCAACGGGGTGATCGCCGCGAACGGCTGGAGGCGCTCGAGCACGACGTCCGGGTCGTCGGAGTCGACCATGGTCATCGTCTGGGCGACGACCGGCTGCCCGGGCCGCGGCCGGCCCATGAGGAGGAAGCTCGTCGTGTCGCGCGGCGACGCCTCGACGGTCGCGCCCCAGCGCTCGAGGAAGTCCGCCGTGTCCGACGCGTCGTGCACCATCTGCGCGAACCCGACCGCCGGGACCTCGTCCGCCACGAGCTCGAACGACGTGACGACGCCGAGGTTCGCCCCCGCGCCGCGCACGCCCCAGAACAGTTCCGCGTCCTCGGTCGCGCTCGCGCGGACGACGGACCCGTCGGCGAGGACCATCTCCACCGCGCGGACGTGGTCGATCGTCAGTCCGTGCGCGCGCCCCAGCCAGCCGATGCCGCCCGCGGTCGCGAGGCCGCCGACGCCGACACCCCCGGAGTCGCCGGACGTGATCGCCCAGCCGTACGGCGCGAGCGCGGCAGCGACGTCGCCCCAGCGCGCGCCCGGGCCCAGGCGCACGAGGCGCTCGCGCTCGTCGAGCACCTCGATGCCGTCCAGCGCCCCGAGGTCGACGACGATCCCGCCGTCGTTCGTGGAGCGCCCGCTGATGCCGTGCCCGCCGGAGCGGACCGAGAGCGGCACGCGGCCCGTCACCTCCTGGGCGCGCGCGAACGCCAGCGCCTCGACGACCTCCGCCGTGTCGCGCGGGCGCAGGACGAGGCCGGGCGCGCCGCCGCGCAGGTACGTCGAGCGGACGGCGACGTGCGCCGCGTCGCCCGGCTCGACGGCGCGCTCCGCGAGGGACGCGGGGACGGCGTCGTAGTCGATGCCCTCCCGGCGGCGCGCCCGCACCGCGGCGGGGACGGGCCGGCTCGTGTCCGTGCCCGCGGCGACGCGCACGCGCTCGACCTCCGCGCGCAGGGCCGGCACGACCTCCTCGGCGAAGCGGCGGGTCGTGGTCTCGTCGTCGGACGCGAGGACCAGCGTGGACACGCCCTCGTCGACGACGAGCGGGAGGAGCCGCTCGACCCACGCCTCGGGCGGGCCGACGACGTCGGGGCCGCGATCGCCGTCGGGGCCCGTGTGCGCGTCCGTGAACCTGCCCGACACGTTGAGCAGCCGCGCGATCTCGCGCGGGTCGCGGCCGGCCGCGACCGCTGCGTCGTCGATCGTCGCGTTGCCGGCGCGCAGGCCGTCGAGGCCGACGCGGCCGAGCGACGGGAGCCAGCCGTCCGCGACGGCGCCCGTGAGGCGGAGCATGCGCGGGCCGAGCGCGCCGAGCCAGACCGGGATGCGGCGCGCGGTGGCGGGGCCGGGCTCGGCGCCCGCGAGGTGGTGGTGCGCCCCGGGGACGCGGACTCCCCCGCGCCCGGCGCCAGGTGCGTCGCCCTGGCCCCACAGCCCACGGATCACCGCGACGGCCTCCGCGAGCGCGTCGACGCTCTCCCCCGCCGACAGGCGTCGCGCGCCCATCGCCTCCATCGCGTCCCAGAACGCCCCGGCGCCGAGCGCGAGGTCGACCCGGCCGCCCGAGAGCAGGTCGAGGCTCGCGGCGGCGCGCGCGAGCACGGCCGGCGGGCGCATCGGCACGTTGGCCACGTTCGGCGCGACGTGGATCCGCTCGGTCGCCGACGCGACGTACGACAGCAGCGTCCAGGTGTCGAGGAACCGCGGCTGGTACGGGTGGTCCTGGAACGTCACGAGGTCGAGGCCGAGGTCCTCGGCGAGCCGCGCGCGGGCGACGGTCGCGGCCGGGTCCTCGGCGATCGGCGTGACGAACGTGCCGAAGCGCAAGGGGTGGCCGTAGTCGCTCATGCGCGCACCTCGGTCCGGGCGCGCTCGGCCGCGACGAGCTCGCGCGCGGCGGGCGCGACCTCCTGTCCGAGGACGGCGAGCGTCGTCGAGTCGTCGCCCATGACGACGTACGTGGACACGCCGTGCTCGAGGGTGACGGCCGCGACCTGCTCGGCCCACTGGCGGGGCGGGCCCTGGAGGAAGCCGCCTCCGCCCTCGGCCGTGAACCGTCCGCCGACGTTGAGCAGGCGCCGCACCGCGCCCGGGTCGCGCCCGGCGGCACGCGCCGCGTCGTCGATCGTCGCGTTGCCGCGCGCGAACGCCTCGATGCTCTGCAGGTAGGGCAGGGACGGCAGCCACCCGTCGGCCTTCGCCCCGACGAGCCGGAGCATCCGGGGCTTCAGGGCGCCGAGCCAGATCTCGACGTCGTGCGCCGGGGCAGGGCCGCGCTTGGCCCCGTCGACGTGGTGGTGCTCGCCGCCGGCGACGAGCCGCTCGCGTGTCGACGTGTCCCAGAGCCCGCGGACCACGTCGATCGCCTGCTCGAGCGCGTCGACGCTCTCCCCGGGTGTCAGGCGCTCGCCCCCCATGGCGACGATCGGGTCCCAGAACCCGCCGGCGCCGAGGCCGAGCTCGACGCGCCCGCCCGACAGGCGGTCGAGGCTCGCGACCGCGCGTGCGAGCACCGCGGGCGGGCGCAGCGGCAGGTTGAGCACGTTGCCCGCGAGGCGCACGCGCTCGGTCCGCGCGGCGACCCACGACAGGAGCGTCCACGTGTCGAGGAAGGCCGGCTGGTAGGGGTGGTCCTGGAACGTCACGAGGTCGAGCCCCGCCTGCTCGGAGAGGACCGCGAGGTCGACGACGTCGCGCGGCGACGCGGCGGAGGGCGTGATGAAAGAGCCGAAGCGGAGCTCGTGGCCGTAGTCCATGGGTCCTCGATCCGTGGAGATGCGTTGTAGAGCAGAACATATCCGTAACAGATGGGTGGATCAACAGCATTCCCGGGACTACCCTCGGAGGATGACCACGACCACCGCAGACGCGGCGTCGCCCCGCACGCCGGACGTCGACGCGCCCGTCCCCGGCCGCCACGAGGACCTCGGCTGGCACCTCGGCGTCCTGCTGCGCGCCTACCGCGCGACCGTCGAGGAAGCCCTCGTCGACGTGCCGCACGGGACGCGCGGCTACCAGGTGCTCGTCACGGTCGTGCAGGGCGAGCAGCCCACGCAGCTCGCGCTCGCCGAGCACCACGGCATCGACCGCACGGTCATGACGTACCTCGTCGACGACCTCGTCGCGGCCGGGCTCGTGGAGCGGCAGCAGAACCCCGCCGACCGGAGAGCACGCCGCGTCGTCGCCACGCCGGCCGGGCGCCGTCGGCTCGCCGAGCTCGCCGGACAGGTGCACGACGCCGAGGACTCGCTCCTGCAGGCCCTCTCGCCCGAGGAGCGCCGCACGTTCCGCACGCTCGTGCGCCGCGTCGCGTGCGACCTGCGCGACGTCGACGCCGGGACCGACCCGTGCGTCGTCGCCGAGCACGAGCTCGGCGCGCGCACGACGTAGCGGCTCTCCCCTATCTCGGCAGCGGGTCCGCCGCCGTCGGGGAGGCCTCGGCCTGCGCCACGGCGTCGTCGTCACGGCCCCGCAGCGGGTAGAACCAGAAGCACACGAACGCGAGCGCGGCGAGCACGACCGGCGCGCCACCGAGCAGGAGCCGCACCCCCGTCGCCACCTCGGGCGCCTGCGCCGCGGCACCCTCGACGTACCCGCTCGCGCCCAGCACCCCGGCGACGAGCACGGCCTGCACGATCACCGAACCCCGGACCACGAACCCGTTCGCCCCGAAGTACATGCCCTCGCGGCGCAGCCCCGTCCGGCGCTCGTCGTCGTCGACGACCTGGGCGAGCGCGACCTCGAGCACCTGCATGAGCCCCGCGACGCCGACCCCCACCACGAGACCCGCCACCGCGGCGCCCGCCACCGTGGACGGGACCAGGTACAGGCACGTCGCGAGGCCGTAGACCGCGACCACCCACAGCATCGCCGTGCGCGGCCCGACGCGCCGCACCACCCACGACCAGCCGAGGATCGACGGGATCGCCGCGACGAAGATCGGTGCGAGCAGCAGCGTCGCGTCCGCCTCCTCGCCGCCCAGGACGTAGCGCACGTAGAACGGCACCGCGGCGAGGACGACCGCCGTCGTGCTCTGCAGCAGCAGCGACCCGAGCACGTAGGTGACGAACGCGCGATTGGCGAACGTGTACCGCAGCTGGTCGGCGAACCGCACGCCCGTCTCGCGCTCGCGCACCGCGGCCACGTCCACGCGCCGCTCGACCATCCCGACGAGCGACCACACGAAGAAGCCGAGGCTCACCACCGCGAGCGCCACGGCCATCCACGTCCAGCCGACCGTCCCGTACAGCAGCGGAGCGCCCGCGGTGCCGAGGATCATCCCGACGAGCCCGAACACCTGGCGCGGTGCGTTGCCTCGGGCGCGCTCCGCCGTCGTGCGGAAGATCTCCGGGAACAGCGCCGACACGTTCAGCACGACCACGACGTAGGCGACGTCGTACACGGCGACCACGACGAGGAACCACACGACGAGGCCCGTCGGGCCGAGCGGCGGCGGAGTCCACACGAGCGCGAACGCGACGACGAGCGGCACGACCCCCAGGCCGATCCACGGCACGCGGCGCCCCCAGCGGGTGCGACGCCGGTCGGACGCCGCACCCACGAGCGGGTTGAGCAGCGCGTTGAGGACCCCGTGCGCGACCATCGCGCCCGCGACCCAGCCCGCCGGGACCCCGAGGTGGTCGACGTAGAAGTACACGACGAACGCGGAGAACGTCTGCAGCAGCAGGTTCGCGGGGAACGCGGACGCCCCGTAGGCGACCGTCCGCGCGCGTGTCGGCGCGCCGTCCAGGCGCCGGTCGCGCAGGCGATCGAGCCACGTGCCCGACGGCGCGAGCCCGTGCGGACCGCCCGGTCCGCTCACCGCACGGCCGCCGCGTCGGCGCGCTCGCCGCGCTGGACCGCCCGCAGGTCGCGCCACCCGACGCGCACGAGCCCCTCGGACGCGATCACCGCCGCGACGTCGGGGTCCCGGAGCAGCCGGTTCTCGAAGCCGCGCTTGGCGGCGGAGTGGTCGACGACGTCGCCGAGCTCGTCGTCGTCGAGCATGGGGTGCAGGTAGATCTCCGTGACCCCGGCCGGCACGCGGCGCAGGAGGTCGAGGAAGCCGGCCTTGACGTCGGCGTAGTCCTCCTCCTCCGGCGTCCCCGCGCCCGCCAGCGCGAACGGGTGCGTCCACAGCCGGTCGGGCAGCACGACACCCAGCGCGTCCGCCGCGGCGGTCGCCTCGTCGAGCACGGGCTGCAGGGCGTCCGGCAGGCCCATGCCCTCGATCGTGCGCGGCAGCCGGAACGGCAGCCCGTGACGGGCGGCCAGCTCGAACACCTGCGGCAGGAACGTGCGCCCCGTCTCGAGCCCGTAGACCGAGCCCATGTGGTTGTCGAGGTGCGTGACGTCCACCCCGGCCGCGAGCGCCGCGTCCAGCTGCGCGGCGAGCTCCGCGGCGACGTCCTCCGCCCGCGCCGCGCGCTCCACGGTCGCGACGTCGACGGGGAAGAAGCCCGCGGCGTCGACCAGGGAGGTGCCCGTCCCGGTGAGCGGCCGCCAGCGGTAGCGCGTCCACTCGCTCGTCAGGACGAGGTGCACGCCGACGTCGAGCTGCGGGTGGGCGGCCGCGAACGCGAGGGCGTCCGGCGCCCAGGCGCACGGGACCATGACGGTCGCCGAGTCGACGTGGCCGGCGAGCAGCAGGTCCGCGACGGCGCGGTTCGCGGCGCGGCACATGCCGAAGTCGTCCGCGTTGACGATGACGGCGCGGGTACCCGGCTCGAGGCCCATCCGCGCTGCGAGGTCGGGGCTCACGACGGCTCCTCGTCGGTGGCGCGGTCGTCCTCCGGGCCGACGTCGACCGCGAGCGCCGCGCGGAGCACGTCCTCGCGCAGCGCGTCGCTCGCCGCGTGCGCGGCTCCGAGCACGACGGCGTCCGGGCCGATCGTCGACGGCAGCACCCGCAGGTCCAGCACCGCGATCCGCTCCGCGAGGTACCGGATGACCCGCTCGGCGAGCGGCGGGCGCGCCGCCTGGTCGGTGAGCACGAACAGCTCGGGCTCGAGGACGAGCGCGATCGACCCCGCGACCACGGCGACCCGCTCCGCGACGACGTCGAGCACGTCGTCGGCCACGAGGTCGCCCCGCTCCGCGCGGTCCACGACCTCGCGCACCGAGACGTCGTCGGGCAGCCCGTGCTCCTTGGCGAGCGCGGTGAGCGAGCCGGCGCCCAGCGTCTCCGCGCCCAGGGGCCGCTCCGGGTGCGGCAGGAACGAGATCTCCCCCGCGCCGCCGCGCGCGCCGCGGTGGAGGCGGCCGTCGACGACGATCCCCGCACCGAAGCCGTCGCCGAGCCCGAGCACGACGAACGTGCCCGCACCGCGCGCGACGCCGTCGTGCTGCTCGGCCACCGCCGCGAGGTTGAGGTCGTTCTCCAGCCGCACGGGGCAGCCGAGCGCGTCCTGCAGCGCGTCGTGCAGCGCCGTGCCGCCCTTCTCGAAGCCCGGGACGCGCCGGATCGTCGTGCCGTCGGCGCCCACGATGACCGGCACGGCCGCGACCGCGCGCCGCACCTCGATGGTCGGTGCGGGCTCGAGCCGGGCGGCCACGTCGGCCACGCACCCCCGGGCGAGCTCGGCGGCGGCGCGGGCGCGCGCCGTCGGGCTCGCCTTCACGTCGCGGCGCTCGGCCCGGGCACGCACCGCACCCGTGACGTCGACGAGCGCGACGCGCACCCGGTCGCGGGCGACGTCGACCCCCAGGGCGAGGCCGTGGTCCGTGCTGACGCGGTAGCGCGCCGTCGGCCGTCCCCGCTGGTCGGGGCCCGGCTCCGACGCGACGACGACGCCCGTCCCGACGAGCGACCGCACCGCCTGCGTCACCGCCGCCCGGGTCAGCCCCGTCGCCGCCGCGACGTCCGCCCGGGTCAGCGGCCCGGCCGCGGACAGCGCGTCGAGCACGGCACGCGCGTGGAACGTGCGCAGCGGGGCGGGAGAGCCGGCGAGCAACAGGTCCATGCGGTCTCCGTCGACGGGTCGGGACGTGAGCGGCGGGACGCCGGACGCGCCCTGCCTCCCCGGGGAGACTAACCACGCCCCCGACGGTTGTCGACGGCACCCACCGCCCCTGTGCACCGCCCGGCGCACGACCGCTCCCGGGGAACGCGTCGACGACCCGGCGGCGGCGGTCCGGCGCCCGGGCGGGTGTGCGGCCCGGTGCCCGGCCCCGGGTACCGTGGCGTCGTGATCCGCCGAGCCATCGCCCGCGCCTACTGGGCGACGAGCCGCTGGACCCTCCGTTCCGAGCCCTACGACACGCGCCGCCCGACGGTGCTCGTCGGCGCCCCGCACACCTCGAACTGGGACTTCGTGCTCATGCTCGCCATCGCGTGGAGCACCGGCATCCACGTGCGCTGGCTCGGCAAGCACACCCTGTTCGCCGGGCCCGCGGGGCCGCTCATGCGCGCTCTCGGCGGCATCCCCGTCGACCGGCGGGACCCGGCCCGTGTGGTCGCCGACGTCGTCGCGCGCATCCGCGCGGGCGAGGTGTTCTCGCTCGTCGTGACGCCCGAGGGCACGCGCCGCGCCGGCACGCACTGGAAGTCGGGGTTCTACCGGATCGCGCGCGAGGCCGGCCTCCCCGTGACCCTCGGGTACGTGGACCGCACGACCATGACCACCGGTCTCGGCCCGACCGTCGACCTCACCGGCGACGTGCGCGCCGACATGGACGTCGTCCGCGCCTTCTACGCCGACAAGTCGGGCGTGCACCCGTCCCTGCGCACCGAGCCGCGCCTGCGCGAGGAGGACACCGGCCCCGCCGCGGGCTGACCGAGCGCTGCACGTCCGACCGAGCGCTGCGTCCGTGACCGAGTGATGCGTCCGTCGACGCAGCGCCCGCGCGCCGACGCAGCACTCGCCGCACCGGGGGGTGCGCGGCGGCCGGACGCCCGGCGCGTGCTCGTCCACAGTCCGCACGCGGCGTAGCCCCGTCCACAGGTCGCTGGTCGAGCATGCCGTCGCCCGCAGCGCTCTGCGACGGTCGCCCGATGGACGACGACGAATCGACACGAGGCGTGCGGAGCCGTGCGGTCCTCGCCGCAGAAGTCCCACGGGCCGTGATCGTCGAGGCGCTGGGCAACGGCACGGCGACCCGGCTGCGTCGCGGCGCGTACCTGTTCGGGGGCGCACCTACGGGCGCACGGCCCTCGCCCTGCCACGCACGTGCCGCCGCGCGCGCCAGGATCGAGGCGGTCTCCCGGCAGCTCGAGGGCGCGCACTGGTTCTGCGGGCCGAGCGCAGCTCTGCTGTGGGGCCTGCCGCTGTGGGCGCTGCCGCGCGGCGTGCACGTCGTGCAGCGCAACGTCCCGGGCCGCGGCGCAGGCGCCGACGTCGTGCGCCACCGGAGCGTGATCGCGCCGCACGACCTCGCCACCCGCGACGGGCTGCCGGTGACGACGCTCGCCCGCACCGTCGTCGACTGCGCCCGTTCGCTGCCGGCGCGCGACGGGCTGGTCGTCGTCGACGCCGCACTGCGGCGCGGTGTCTCCCACGACGAGCTGCGGCGACGTGCCGCATCCAGCCGTGGCCGCGGCGTCGTCCGTGCACGCGCGGTCATCGACGTCGCGGACGGCGGGTCGGAGAGCCCCGGGGAGTCGGCCACCCGCTACGCGCTGCTCCGGCAGGGGCTCCCGGCCCCACGGACCCAGGTCCCGGTGGTGACGCGGCTCGGCCGGTTCCGCGCCGACATGGGCTGGGCGGAGTGGCGGCTCCTCGTCGAGTTCGACGGCTTCGTGAAGTACGGCGAGCTCGCGGGCGGCGACCCGGCGCGCGTGCTGTTCGAGGAGAAGCGCCGTCAGGAGGCGATGGAGGAGGAGGGCTGGCGCGTCGTCCGCGTGACACGCGCGGACCTCCGCCAGGAGGAAGAGCTCGCCGCACGCGTTCGCCGCCGGCTCCCGTCGGGCGCCGTCGTGCCGCACCCCCGCCGGACGGAACTCTGGTGACCGGACGAGAGATGCGTCCCCGCGCGAGCGCTGCGTGCACGGACGCAGCGCTCGACCCGGGACGCAGCACTCGACCCGAGGTGCAGCACTCGACCCGGGGTGCAGCACTCGACCGCTGGCGGTGCCCGGTCAGCCGCGGCCGCGCAGGCGGTCGATCTCGCGCCGCTCGCGCTTGGTCGGGCGGCCGGCGCCGCGGTCGCGCACGGCCAGCGGGACGGCGAGCTCGCGGGGCGGCGGGGGCGGGCTCTGGTCGGTGAAGGCCTCCGCCGCGAGGGGCGCGGAGACCCGCTTCACGAGCAGCTTCTCCACGACGAGCACCTTCTCGACGAGGCCGCCGCGCACGACGACGCGGTCGCCCACCTTGACGTTCGTCGCCGGCTTCGCGCGCTCGCCGTTGACGCGCACGTGCCCGGCCTTCACGGCCGCGGTCGCCTGCGACCGGCTCTTGAACACGCGGACGGCCCAGAGCCAGCTGTCGACCCGGGCGCTCGTCGTCTCGCTCGTCACCCTCCGAGCCTACGAGGGTGAGGTGTGCACGGTCCGCCGCTGCTCGGCGTGCGAAGGATCTGTGAACGTGGGAGCGTCTAGCCAGACCGTCCGGGAGGTATATCCGGATAGTCCTGTTCCTCACCGAGGGAGAAGGAGACACAGATGGGCATCATCGGCTGGATCGTCATCGGCCTCATCATGGGCGCGATCGCACGTGCCATCGTCCCGGGCAAGCAGAAGGGCGGGTGGATCGTCACGCTGATCCTCGGCGTCCTCGGAGCCCTGCTGGGCGGGTTCATCGCCTCCGCCGTGTTCGGCACGGACGTCAACGAGGAGTTCTTCGACCTGGGTACGTGGGGCTTCGCGCTCCTGGGTTCCCTCATCGTGGTGTTCCTCTGGTCGTGGTTCACGAACCGCAAGCGCGCCTGACACCCCTCGTCGGCCGTCCACGACGGCCGCACGGCAGCCGAACGGCCCGGTCCGCACGGACCGGGCCGTTCGCGCGTCCGGGAGCGCCGGTCTCCGCGTCGCCCGGCGTCCCGGCTCGGCGCCGCACGGGCCCTGCCGGCGCAATTTCCGTGGACGACGGCGCCCACCCCCGGCACGCTGACCGGTATGAGCAGCGTCACCGCCCCGTCGCCCGAGATCGGGCTGCCCCCGGGCCTCGTGCTCGTCGAGGCGCCGCACGCGGACGACGTCGACGCGCCCGACGCGTGGGCGTATCGCGCGGTCGCGGACATCGACGACGAGATCGAGCGCGAGACGCACGGGCACGCCGACATGGCGCTCGCGCCGCGCGACGTGCTCTCCGGGATGCAGCACCAGGAGTACGCGCACAAGCAGCGCTTCGTCGTCGTGCGCGCGGACGCGCTGGACGCGGCGCACGGGCCCGGCGCCGCACGCCCCGCCGTGGACGACGTCGTCGCGCACCTGTTCCTGTGCCGTCCCGTGACGAGCAACACCCACCTGGGCGAGCTCTACCCGTTCGTGCGCGCCACGGCGCGCCGACGGGGCATCGGCGCGGCGCTGCTCGCGCTGGGCGAGCGCCTCCACACCGACGCGGGGCGCAGCGTCCTGTACTCGGCGACGGCGCACGGCAGCGAGCCACCGGCGGGCCCGGGCGCGATCGAGGCGACGACCGGGTCGGGTCGCGTGCCCGCCGACGCCCCGGGTGCACGGCTGGCGCTCGCGCACGGGTACGCGCTGGAGCAGGTGGACCGCCACTCGGAGCTCGACCTGCCGGTGCCCCCCGACGTCCTCGGACGGCACGGTGCGCAGGCGCGCGCCGTCGCCGGGGACGCGTACCGCACCCTCACGTGGACGGACGAGGTCCCCGACGCCTGGGCCGACGACGTCGCCGTGCTGTTCACGCGCATGAGCACCGACGCACCGGTCGGCGGGGTGGACTACGGCGAGGACCCGTGGGACGCGCACCGGGTGCGCACCTGGGTGGACCAGCTCCGCGGCCGGGGCTACGGCTTCCTCATGACGGTCGCCGAGCACGTGCCGACGCGCACGCTCGCCGCCTTCACGGTGCTGGAGCTCCCGCGGGACCGCCCCGCTGTCGTGCACCAGGAGGACACGCTCGTCCTGCGCGAGCACCGGGGCCGGCGGCTCGGGATGCTCGTGAAGGTCGCGAACCTGGAGGCCCTGCGCGACGCGCTCCCGGAGGGCCGGCGCGTGCACACGGGCAACGCCGAGGAGAACACGCACATGCTCGCGATCAACGTCGCGCTCGGCTTCCGGCCCGCGGGCACGTGGGCGTCCTGGCAGAAGAGGGTCGGCGCTGCCGGGCCGGGCGAGGGGAAGACCGCATGAGCGAGCGCGTGAGCACGACGACGCGTGGTGGCCAGGCCACGACCGGCCTCGGGGAGCCGACGACGGCGCCCGGTCCCCTGCGGATCGAGACGGTCGTGGTCCCCGCCGACCTCGACGCCCCGGAGGCGTGGGCGGTGCACGGCACAGTCCTCGTCAGCGAGGCGGTCGACACCCAGGTGTACGGGCACACGGACCTGTCCCTCGACGCGGGGACCGTGGTCGGCACCGTGGCGAGCGGGGACTACCGGCGCACGGTGCGACGCGTGGCCGTCGCGGACGGCGCGGCGCCCGGCAGCCCGGCGCGCCCCGAGGACGTGGTGGGACGCTCGATGGTGTCGCTGCCGCTGGAGGGCAGCACGCACGTGGCGCTCGTCCACGTGGCGGTGCACCCGGAGCACCGGCGCTGCGGCGTCGGGACGGCGCTGTGGGACGACGCGCTCGCGCTCGCCCGCGATGCCGGGCGCAGCGTGGTCCAGGGCGACTCGTCGTTCGCCCCCGAGCCCTCCCCCGGCCCGGACGCGCTCGAGGCGCCGACGGGCAGCGGCCGCGTCCCCCGCGACGCCGCGGCGACCCGGTTCGTGCTGGGCCGCGGCTTCACGCTCGAGCAGGTCCAGCGCCACTCGACGCTCGGGCTGCCGGTCCCGGCAGAGCGCCTGGACCCGCTGCGAGCGGCGGCGACGGAGCGTGCCGCCGACTACCGCGTCCACGTGTGGACGGACGACGTGCCCGAGGAGTGGCTCGACCAGCTCGCGGTGCTGGAGACGCGCATGAGCACCGACGCGCCCAGCGCGGGCCTGGAGATCGAGGAGGACCCGTGGGACGCCCAGCGCGTGCGCACCACGCTGCAGGACGTCCACGACCGCGGTCAGGGCTTCGTGGTCGCCGCCGCGGAGCACGTGCCGACGGGCTCGCTCGCGGGCTTCTCGATGGTGTCCCTCCCCCACGACAAGCCCGAGGTCGTCTACCAGGAGGACACGCTCGTCCTGCGCGAGCACCGCGGCAGGAGCCTCGGGATGCTCGTCAAGGTCGCGGTGGTCGACGAGCTCGCCCGCTCCCGCCCGGCGGCGCGCCGCGTCCACACCTGGAACGCGCAGGAGAACGCCCACATGCTCGCCATCAACGTGGCGCTGGGCTTCGCGCCCGCGAGCGTCGACGCCGAGTGGCAGCTCCGGCTCGACCCGCCGGCCTGACGCCGGCCTGACGACGGTCAGCGGATGCCGTCGAGGAACCGCACGACGCGCTCGGTGACGAGCGCGGCGGCCTCCGGCTCGTACGACGGCAGGCTCAGGTCGGTGAACAGGTGGCGGTCGCCGGGGTAGAGGAACAGCTCGGCGTCCTGGCTCGCCTCGACGAGCTCGCGCGCGGCGTCGACGTCGCCCTCGCCGGCGAAGAACGGGTCGTCGTCCATGCCGTGCACCTGCACGGGCACCTCGGCCGGCCACTCCTCCCCGAACTCGGTGACGGGGATGCACGCCTCGAGGAGCACGGCCCCCTTCGCCCCGGGGCGCGTCTGGGCGAGGGCCTGCGCCGGCAGGACCCCGAGCGACGTCCCGAGGTAGACGAGCCCGGGCGGGAGCGCGTCCGCGGCGGCCCGGCCCCGCTCGAGGAGGGTGCCGAAGCCTAGCTCCTCCGCGTGATCGACGCCCTCCTCGAGGGAGCCGAACGTCTGGCCCTCGAACAGGTCGGCCACGTGGACCACGTTGCCGGCGTCGCGCAGCACCTGTGCCGTCTCCTCGACCCCGGGCGTGACACCCAGGGCGTGGTGGAACAGCAGCACCTCGGCCATGTCTCCTCCGTCCCGCGGCACGCCGGTCGCGCCGCCCCGTCCATGGTGGAGCCTGGGGCGACGGCCCGCCGCCCGGAGGACGAACGGCCCGACGACGGGCGGACGGGTGGTCGCGCGACACGGTCGGTCACTACGTTGGTGCCCATGACCTCCTCGCCCGTGCCTCCGCCCGTCGACGCCACCACCACCTCGTCCTGGGACGCGCTCACCGCCCACCGCGACGCGCTCGCCCCGGACCTGCGGGCCTGGTTCGCGGCCGACCCGGACCGCGCGCCGCGACTGACGCACCAGGCGGCGGACCTGACGGTGGACCTGTCCAAGAACCTCGTCACGGACGAGACGCTCGAGCTCCTCGTGCGCCTCGCGGAGGAGGTCGACCTCGGCGGCCGTCTCGACGCGATGTTCGCCGGCGACCACATCAACGTCACGGAGGACCGCGCCGTCCTGCACACGGCGCTGCGCCGGCCCGCGCCGCTCGGCGACGACCAGCGTCTGGTGGTCGACGGCCAGGACGTCGACGCGGACGTGCACGACGTGCTCCACACGGTCTACGGCTTCGCCGACCGGGTGCGCTCGGGCGAGTGGACGGGCGTGACGGGCGAGCGCGTGCGCACGGTGGTCAACATCGGGATCGGCGGTTCCGACCTCGGCCCGGTCATGGCGTACGAGGCGCTGCTGCCGTACAAGCACGAGGACATCGAGGTCCGGTTCGTCTCGAACATCGACCCGACGGACCTCGCGGAGACGACGGCGGGCCTCGACCCGCGCACGACGCTCTTCGTCGTCGCGTCGAAGACGTTCACGACGCTGGAGACGCTGACGAACGCCCGCCTCGCGCGCGACTGGCTGTGGACGGGGCTCGCGGAGGCCGGCGCGCTCGACGATTCCGACGACGCCCGGCGCGACGCCGTCTCGAAGCACTTCGTCGCGGTGTCGACGGCGCTGGACAAGGTCGAGGAGTTCGGCATCGACCCGCAGAACGCGTTCGGGTTCTGGAGCTGGGTGGGCGGACGCTACTCGGTGGACTCCGCGATCGGCACGTCGCTCGCGATCGCGATCGGGCCCGAGCGGTTCGCCGAGCTCCTCGCAGGCTTCCACGCGATGGACGAGCACGTGCGCACCACCCCGTTCGCGCACAACGTGCCTGTCCTCATGGGCCTGCTCAACGTCTGGTACGTGAACTTCCTCGACGCGCACACGCACGCCGTCCTGCCGTACGCGCAGTACCTGCACCGCTTCCCGGCGTACCTGCAGCAGCTGACGATGGAGTCGAACGGCAAGCGCGTGCGCTGGGACGGCTCCCCGGTGACGACCGAGACGGGCGAGATCTTCTGGGGCGAGCCGGGCACGAACGGCCAGCACGCGTTCTACCAGCTCATCCACCAGGGCACGCGGCTCGTCCCGGCCGACTTCATCGCCGTGGCGAACCCGGCGCACCCGCTCGTCGACGCCGTGGGCGACGGCGGCGCGGTCCAGCCCGGCGCGGACGTGCACAACCTCTTCATGGCGAACTTCTTCGCGCAGACGAAGGCGCTGGCCTTCGGCAAGACCGCGGACGAGGTGCGCGCGGAGGGCACGGACGAGTCCCTCGTCAGCGCCCGCACGTTCCCCGGCAACCGGCCGACGACGTCGATCCTCGCGCCCGCTCTCACGCCGAGCGTGCTCGGCCAGCTCGTTGCCCTGTACGAGCACATCACGTTCGTGCAGGGCGTCGTGTGGGGCATCGACAGCTTCGACCAGTGGGGCGTCGAGCTCGGCAAGAAGCTCGCGCTCGAGATCGCGCCCGCGCTGACGGGCGACGCGGACGCGCTCGACGCGCAGGACCCGTCGACCGCCGAGCTCATCACGCGCTACCTCGACCTGCGCGGCTGAGCGCCGACCCGCCGCTCGCACCAGCCGGTCGCTCGCGCTGCTCGCCGGGGTGCCCGATCCGGGCGCCTCGGTGAGCGGCGTCCGCACGCCTGCGTAGACTCTCGGCGACCCCCGTGCGTCCGCGGGCCGGTCGCGCCCTCCTGGAAGGAGCCCTGCGATGTCACCCGTCGCCCCCGAGACCCTCGTCCGCACCCTCACCGAGCACGTGGACACCGTCCGCGTCGCCTGGCTCGAGGCGGCCGCCGCCGAGCTGCGCGGCCGGACCACGCGCGGCGAGCTGGAGCGCGAGCAGTCCGACATCCTCGACGCGCTGCTCGACGGGCTGAAGTCGGGCGGGACCGCGCTGCCGGACGCCGCGTTCGACCAGCTGCGGGGCATCCTCGCCGACGTGTCCGCCGCCCGCGCGCGCCTCGGCTTCACGCCGCGCGAGACGGCGATCGGCGTGTTCGCGCTCAAGGAGGGCCTGTACCGCCTCACCTCCGACGACGAGGTCGCGGTCGACGTCACGCCGCTCCTGCGGCTCGTGGACGAGCTCGGCCTGTTCACCTTCGAGACGTTCGCCGCGGCGCGCGAGGCGATCATCTCGGAGCAGGCCGAGCAGCTGCTCGAGCTGTCGACGCCGGTCGTCAAGCTCTGGGACGGCATCGTCGCCGTGCCGCTGGTCGGGACGCTGGACTCCGCCCGGACGCAGGTCGTCATGGAGAAGCTGCTCAACACGCTCGTGGACACGGGCAGCGAGCACGCGATCATCGACATCACCGGCGTCCCGGCCGTCGACACCCAGGTCGCGCAGCACCTGCTCAAGACGGTCGTCGCGGCGCGACTCATGGGCGCGGAGTGCACGATCAGCGGCATCCGCCCGCAGATCGCGCAGACGATCGTCGCGCTCGGCATCGAGTTCGGCGACATCCGCACGCGCGCGTCGCTCGCGGACGCGCTCGTCGACGCCCTGCGCGCGAGCGGCCGCAAGGCCGCGGCCGGGACCCCCGCATGAGCGACGGCGTCCCGATCCTCAAGATCGGTTCGACGCTGCTCGTCTCGATCCAGGTCGACCTCCAGGACGACACGGCGCTGCGGCTGCAGGAGGACCTCGCCGAGCGCATCACGCGCACCGGCGCGCGCGGCGTCGTCATCGACATCTCCGGCCTCGAGATCGTCGACAGCTTCATCGGTCGCATGCTCGCGTCGGTCGCCGCGATCTCGCACGTGCTCGACGCCACCACCGTGGTCGTCGGGATGCGTCCGGCGGTGGCCATCACCATGGTCGAGCTCGGGCTCTCGCTCGGGGACGTGCGCACGGCGCTCGACGTCGAGCGCGGGCTCGCGCTGCTGCGGCCCGAGGAGCGGTCGGCCGAGGAGATCCTCCTCGCCGCCGCCGAGCGCGAGGAGGGATGACCGCCGCGGCGTCGGAGCCGGCCGAACGCCTGCCCGTGCGCGCCGACTCCGACGTGGTCAAGGTCCGTCAGCTCGTCCGTTCGCTCGCGCAGCAGGCGCGGCTGTCGCTCGTCGACCAGACGAAGCTCGTCACCGCGGCGAGCGAGCTCGCGCGCAACACCCTCGTGTACGGGGGCGGCGGCGACGCGGAGGTCGAGCTCGTGTCCGACGGCGCCCGCACGGGTGTGCGCGCAGTGTTCAGCGACGAGGGCCCCGGCATCCCGGACCTCGACCTCGCGCTGACGGACGGCTGGACGAGCGGCAGCGGGCTGGGTCTCGGGCTGTCCGGCTCGCGCCGCCTCGTGCAGCACTTCACGATCGACACCGCACCCGGCGTGGGCACGCGCGTCGAGATCGCCACCTGGTCCCGGTGAGCGCGGGATGACCCCGTCGACCACCCCGCCCGACGACGTCGCGGTGTCCGTCGAGGACGGGACCTGGTTCACGGTCGACCACCCGTCGGCGGTCGGCGGCGTGCGGCGCGCCGCGAGCGCCGTCGCGCTGCGCCTCGGTCTCGGCGAGACGCGTGCCGCGGAGGTGGGCCTCGTCGTGTCGGAGCTCGCGACGAACCAGTGCCGCCACGGCGGCGGCGGGAGCGTGCACGTCCGTGTCCGGCGCGCGGGCGACGAGGCCGTGGTCGAGGTGCTCGCCGTCGATGCCGGCCCCGGCATGCGGGACATCACCGCGGCGATGCGCGACGGGGTGTCCAGCGGCGGGACGCTCGGCATCGGCCTCGGCACGCTGCCGCGTCTCGCCTCGGCGTGGGACGCGTGGACGGCGCCCGGCCGCGGGACGGTCGTGGCCGCGGCCTTCGCGCGGCACGGCCGTCCGGCGCACCTCGGTGCGCCCACCGGGCTGGTCCGGGCCATGACCGGCCAGAGCGTGTCGGGCGACGCCTTCGCGACGCGGACCGACGACGGCGTGCCGAGCCTGCTCGTCGCCGACGGGCTGGGCCACGGGCCGCTCGCCGCGGCGGCGTCCTCCGCCGCGGTGCGCGCCTTCCTCGACGCCCCGGCGAGCCCGCCCGCCGCGCTCGTCCAGCGGGTCCACACCGCGCTCGGCGGCACGCGCGGCGCGGCCGTCGCCGTGGCGCAGCCGGCGGGAGCGACGCTGCGGTACGCGGGCCTGGGGAACATCGCGGGCGCGGTGCACGGCGCCCGCACGCGCGGGCTCGTCAGCCACCCCGGGATCGCCGGGTCGCACGGCCGGGCCCTGCGCGAGACGACGTACCCGCTCGAGCCGGGCGACGTCGTCGTCATGCACAGCGACGGGCTCACCGCGCGGTGGTCGCTCGCCGACTACCCGGGCCTCGCGGCGCGCTCGCCGCTCGTCGTGGCGGGCGTGCTGCTGCGCGACCACGGGGTGCGCCGTGACGACCAGTGCGTCGCGGTGCTCCCGGCGTCCTGGACGACGGGCGGCAGCGCGTGAGGCGGCCCCCACTCCTGGCGACGCAGCTGCGCGCCGACACCGACGTGCTCGCGCTGCGCCGCGCCGGGCGGGAGATCGGCCGGCACCTCGGGCTCGACGCGCAGGACCAGGTGCGCGTCGCGACCGCGCTGTCGGAGGTCGGGCGCGCGGCCGTCGCGTCCGGCCCCGCGGACGTCACGATCACCGTCGTCGCGGGGGTCCCGCACGCGCTGCTCCGCGCGGAGGTCGCCGCGAGCGGTCCCCTGCCCGCCGAGGGCAGCTCGAGCGACGGGGGCATCCCGGCGGCGCGCCGTCTCGTCGACGGCCTCGACCTCGACGCGCCACGCCGGCGCGTCGTGCTCACCAAGGGCCTCGGCGCGTCCGCCCGCACCGACGACGCGACGCTGGCCGCCGCGCGCCGGTCCGTCCGCGCCGCCCACACCGCGGACGCCCTCGACGAGCTGCGCGTGCAGAACGCGGACCTCGTGCGGGCCCTCGACGAGCTCACCGAGCAGAAGGAGGAGCTGCGCCGCGTCAACACGGAGCTCGAGGAGACCAACCGCGGCGTCCTCGCGATGTACGACCAGCTCTCCTCCGAGCTCGAGGAGACCAACACCGGCGTCGTCGCCCTGTACGCGGAGCTGGACGAGCGCGGGCGCGCGCTCGCCGCGGCGAACGAGTCCAAGTCGCGGTTCCTGCGCAACGTCAGCCACGAGCTGCGCACCCCGGTGAACTCGATCATCGGCCTGGTGTCGCTCCTCTCGGACTCCCACCTCGACGGCGAGCAGGGGCAGCAGGTCTCGTTCGTGCGCGAGAGCGCGCACACGCTCCTCACGCTCGTCGACGAGCTGCTCGACCTGGCGCGCGCCGAGGCGGGGCACGAGGACGTCGACCCGACGGACGTCGACGTGGCCGAGCTCCTGGCGGAGCTGCGCGGCACGACGCTGCCGCTCTTGCGCCCCGGCGTCGCGCTGGAGGTCGCCGCCAGCCCCGGGCTGCGACTCGTCACCGACCGGCGCCTCCTCGCGCGCGTGCTGCGCAACCTGCTCACCAACGCCGTGAAGTTCACGGACGCGGGGCACGTGCGGCTCACGGCCGGTCTCGACGCCGCCGGTGGTGACGGCGGCGCGGGTGCACTCGTCTCGTTCACCGTCGAGGACACCGGCCTCGGCATCCCGGCCGACCAGCTCGAGCCGGTGTTCGAGGAGTTCGTGCAGGTGCCCAACCGGCTCCAGCCGACGGTGACGGGCACCGGGCTCGGGCTGCCGTACGCGCGGCGG
This sequence comes from Cellulosimicrobium sp. NPDC057127, assembly GCF_042670945.1. Classification (NCBI taxonomy): domain Bacteria; kingdom Bacillati; phylum Actinomycetota; class Actinomycetes; order Micrococcales; family Promicromonosporaceae; genus Cellulosimicrobium; species Cellulosimicrobium sp. NPDC057127. The sequence continues at coordinate 40,150 of NZ_JBHUUP010000006.1, read as the reverse complement.
ACCGTCGAGGCGCTCGGCGGCACGCTCGTCGCGGCCTCGGACCCCGGCGCGGGGAGCACGTTCACCGTGCGGCTGCCGGCCGTGCCCGTCGCAGCCGTCGTGCCCCCGGCGCCGGCCACTGCGGACCCCGTTCCCGGGGCCGCGCGACCGGTCGGGCACGTGCTCGTCGTCGACGACGACCGGGCGTACGCCGCGGTGCTCGTGTCGATGCTCCGGGACGCCGCGACGCGGGTGAGCGTCGCGCACGACGCGACCCACGCGCTCGCCCTGCTGCACGACGCCTCGGCCGACGCCGTGCTGCTCGACGTGCGCATTCCGGGCACGGACGGCCTGACGGTCCTCGCCCGGATCGCGCAGCACCACCCCGGGTTGCCGGTCGTGCTCATGTCGAGCGGCCCGCCGCCGCGCCAGCCCGCGGACCGCCCGCCCGCGCCGTTCCTGTCGAAGTCCGCGATCGACCGAGAGACCCTCGTGGCGACGCTGCGGGGCACGGGGCGCGCCCGATGAGCCTGAGCGGAACCCGGACCGTCCTCGTCGTCGACGACACGCCGGCGCACCGGTACGTCATGGCGAGCTGGCTGCGCCGTGCGGGTTTCGGCGTGGTCGAGGCCGGGACGGGCGCGGCGGGCGTCGCGCGCGTGTCCGCGGCCACGGACGCGGTGGTGCTCGACGTCAACCTCCCCGACGTCCCCGGGCCCGAGGTGTGCCGCCGCATCAAGGCAGACCCGACGACGGCGCACGTGCCCGTGCTGCACGTGTCCGCCACCGCGGTCGACACCGCGGCCCGCACGGCCGGCCTCGAGGGCGGCGCGGACGCGTACCTGCCCGAGCCGCTCGACCGCGACGAGTTCCTCGCGACGATCAGCGCGCTGTGCCGCACGCACGACGCCCAGCGGGGCATGGGTCGGACCGCTCGCCGGCTCGAGTCGCTCAACACTGCACTCATGCCCCTCCACACGGCGCGCTCCCCCGAGGACGTCGTCGACAGTGCGGCGCGCGGGGCGCACGCCGTGCTGGGCCGGCCGGTCGTCGCGATGGTCGTTGCCGACGCGGGACTCGTCCTGCGCAGCGTCTGCACGTCCGAGCACGGGCCGCTCACGCGCGGGCGAGGGACCGTGGCCGTCCTCCCGCCGAGCGGCGACCCCCTGGGGGCAGCCGTGTTCGACGCGGACGCGCTGCCGGCACCCTGGCTGCCGCTGCTGGACGCGGCGGGCGTCGCGCACGGCTCGTGGTGGACGGTGTGGCTCGTCGACACCGACGGCGCACTCGTCGGCGGTCTGGGGGTGCAGCTCGACGACGGGGCCGCCGGGCCGTCGGCCGAGGAGGTGGAGGCCGTGCGCCGGTTCACCGCGACGACGACGGTCGCGCTCGCGAACCTGCGCACGTTCACCGAGGAGCACCGGATCGCGCTCGCGCTCCAGCGGACGATGCTCCCGGCGGAGCTCGTGGTCCGCGGCGACGTCGAGGTCGCGGCCCGGTACGAGGCGTCCGACGCGCGGCTCGACGTCGGCGGCGACTTCTACGACGCGTTCGACCTGCCGGACGGCCGGGTGGCGGTCGTCATCGGGGACGTGCAGGGCCACTCCCTGCGCGCCGCCGCGGTGATGGCGGAGGTCCGGCTCACCCTGCGCGCCTACCTGCGCGAGGGGCACCCGGCCGGACGGGCCCTGGACCTCCTCAACGACGCTCTGCGCGAGGACCACGCCGAGTTCGTGACGGCGAGCGTGTGCGTGCTCGACCCCGCGTCGGGAGCTCTCGAGGTGACGGACGCCGGGCACCTCCCCGCCCTGGTCGTCCGGGTCGACGGGACGGTCGTCGAGGCGAAGGCGGGATCGCGCCTGCTCGGCCTGCCGAGTCCCGACGTGCGCCCCGTCCACCGCACGGAGCTCGCACCGGGCGACGTCCTGGTGCTCCTCACCGACGGGCTCGTCGAGCGTCGTGACTCCTCGCTGCGTGCGGCGCTCGGCCGCCTGGCCTCCGTCGCCGCGACGGCCGCGGGCTCCTCGCCGGACATCGTGTGCGACCGTCTCGTGGCCGCGTTCGACGACGCAGGCCGCGAGGACGACGTGGCCGTCGTGGCCGTGCGGCGCGGGAGGCCGTGACCCGGCGGCGTCCCGCGCGGCGCGCTCATCACGCGCCGGACGGCACCTTGTCGCGCACGTCCTCGTACCCGGCCTCCGCGGGCGGCGTGGCGGGGGCGTAGACGAGCCGCACGACGCCGGTCGGGAACACCTCCGAGCGCAGGAGCGTCAGCGGGTAGCGCGGCTCGCCCTCGTCGAACAGGCGCTCGCCGCGGCGTGCCGCCACGGGGTGCACGAGCAGGCGCAGCTCGTCGAGCAGTCCCGCGGCGAGGAGCTGGCGCACGACGGAGAGCGACCCGGGGACGAGGATCCGCCGCATGCCGGGCGTCTCCTTGAGCGCCGCCACGGCCTCGACGAGGTCGCCGTCGAGGCGCTCGGCGTTGCGCCAGCCGAGGTCCTGGCTGCCGCGTGTCGCGACGACCTTGCGCGTGTCCCCGAGCTGCTTGGCGTACGCCGCGTCGTCCTCCCCCGCCGCCTCCCGACCGGGCCACGCGCCCGCGAAGCTGTCGTACGTGACGCGACCGAGCAGCAGGACGTCGACGTCCCGGTAGTCCTCGTCGACGGCCCGGCCCATGTGGTCGTCGAAGTAGGGGAAGTGCCACTCGGGGTCGACCTCCGCCACGCCGTCGAGGGAGATGAACAGGGTCGAGACGAGCGTCGCCATGGCAGCGGTCCTTTCGCGGGGTGTCGGTGACGCGTGGTGGACCGCGCCGCGGACGGGAACTCATCGGGTGGCCGACCACGGGATCGTGCACCGCCGAACACGGGATCGGCCACCGGATCCTGCCCAGGACGGTGGCCGGCCCCGTGCTCGGCGAGCTCCCGGGTCAGGCGCGGCGCAGGCCGAGCGCGACGACGGCCCCGACGGCGACGTGCTCCGCCGCGAGCACGGCGACGGACCCGGCGCCGATGCCGCCGAGCGGGCCGAGCATCGACACGAGCAGCACGACGGCGCACGTCACGAGCCAGGCGCGCTCGCCGCGCGCAGGGGTGTCGCGGCGCAGGCGTGCGAGCAGCGCGCGCACGCCCCAGCCGAGCAGGCCGACGAGGAGGCCGGCCACGACGACGTCGACGAGCCCGACGGCGCGGGTCGCCGCGCCGGACCGTGCCGCGACGTCGACGCCGGCGGCCGTCCCGACGAGCAGGACGACGGCGGCGACCGCCGCCGCGGCGAGCGGGACGGACCAGCGGGGCACGCGGCGTCGTGCGTCCGGGACCGGCGACCGCGCCCCCGACGGCGTCCCCGACGGTGCGGTGGCCGGGTGGTGCGGGACGTTGCGGGTGGTGGTCATGGTGACCTCCTTCCTCGCGCGGCCGTGGCCGCGACCGGCACCGTGCCGGCGCCACCACGCTCGCCGCACGACCGCGGGTGCCGCGCCCTCCGGGAGTCCACGGCGGCCCCTGCGTCCGGTCGTCCCACCCCCACCGGCCGGACGACGAGCCCCGACCTTGGTCGGTGGTCCCGGGGCGGGGCCGGGCCTAGCGTCCGTGGCATGAGCGCACCTCTTGGCCCCCCGGTCGTCCCCCAGGACGCAGCACCTCGCGGGACCGTCGGCGACTGCCCTCCGCTCGCGGCACCGCCCGTCCTCGCGACCGCGTCCGCGCGCCGCGACCCCACCGCGCGGGTCGTGCCCTGGCCGGTCGCCGCCGGCGCGTGGGCGGCCCTGACGGTCCTCACGCTCCTCGCCCTCGTGCCCGCGCTGGAGGACCCGCTCTCGACGACGGTCCTCGGCAGGGGGCTCGACGTCGCGGTCGCGGTCGCCGCCCTCGCCACCGCGCCGCTGCTGCTCACGCGCCGGGCGGTACCGGCCGCCCGCGTCCTGGCCGGGCTCGCCGCCGTCTCGGGGGCGGCGACCCCGGCGTCGACGCTCTCGACGCTGCACGTCGCGCGCTGGTCCGCGCTGCGCACCGCCCTGCCGGTCGCGCTCGCGGGGGCCGCCGGCCACGCCGTCCAGGCGCTGTGGCGGCCGGTCGCCCTGCCGCTCGGCTGGTGGCTGCTGTGCGTCCTGGCGGTGCACGCCGCGCTGCTCGGGTGGGGAGCGTACGGGCAGGCGCGGGCCGACCTCGTGCAGTCGCTGCGCGAGCGGGCGCGCCGTGCGGAGTCCGAGCAGGAGCACCGCGTCGCCGAGGCGCGGCTCGCGGAGCGGGCCCGCATCGCGCGCGAGATGCACGACACCCTGGCGCACCGGCTGTCCCTGCTCGCGGCGACGGCGGGCGCGCTCGAGTACCGTCCGGACGCCTCGCCCGAGCGGCTCGCCGCGGCCGCAGCCCTGGTGCGCGAGGGCGTGAGCACCGCGCTCGAGGAGCTGCGCGACGTCGTGCGGGTGCTGCGCGCCGTCCCCGACGACGCTCGCGGGGCCACGCCCCTCGGCCCGCAGCCGGGGCTCGGGGACGTGCCGCGCCTCGTCGCCGAGGCGCGCGCGGCGGGCGGGGACGTGACGCTCGACCGCACCGGCGACGCCGAGCCGCCGAGCGCCGTCGCGGTCGCCGCCTACCGCACGGTCCAGGAAGGGCTGACGAACGCGCGGCGGCACGCCCCGGGGAGCCCGGTCGTCGTGCGCCTGACGGTCGCCCCGGGAGAGGTGCGCGTCGTCGTGTCCGACGCCGGACCGCGGCTCGTGCCGTCCGGCGCCCCGGCCGCCGGGGGTGGTGCGGGCACGGGGCTCGTCGGCCTGCGCGAGCGCGTCGCGCTGCTCGGCGGGCGCCTCGACGCCGGTGCGGGTCGCGGTGGCGCGGAGGGGTTCGTCCTCGACGTGCGTCTACCGTGGGACGCATGAGGGCTCCCGACGGGCCGGGCGACGGCGAGCGTCCCACACGTCTGGTGATCGTCGACGACGACGCGCTCGTGCGCTCGGGCCTGCGCCTCATGCTCGACGGCGCCCACGGCATCGAGGTCGTCGGCGAGGCGGGCGACGGCGGGCAGGTCGCGGCGGTGCTCGACGCGCACCCCACGGACGTGGTGCTCATGGACCTGCGCATGCCGGGCGTCGACGGGATCGAGGCGACGCGGCAGGTGCGGGACCGTCCCGGGGCGCCGGCCGTCGTCGTGCTCACGACCTTCGACACGCAGGAGGAGGTCGCCGGGGCCCTGCACGCCGGGGCGTCGGGGTACCTGCTCAAGGACATGCCGCCCGAGCGCATCGTCGCGGCGGTGCGGGCGGCGGCCGCCGGGGAGCCGGTGCTGTCGCCGGAGATCGCGCGGCGGCTCATGGCCTCGGCCGCGGACGCCGGCGGGGCGCGCGGCCGGGCGCGCACGGCACTGGGCCGGCTCACCGAGCGCGAGCGCGACGTGGCGGTCGAGATCGGCCGCGGCGCCACGAACGCGGAGATCGGCGCGCGCCTGTACCTGAGCGTGCCGACCGTCAAGGCGCACGTGTCGAACGTGCTGCTCAAGCTGGGCGTGGAGAACCGGACCCAGGTGGCGCTCGTCGTGCACGAGGCGGGCGCCGACGACGGCTGAGGGCGGCAGGGCCGCTCGCGCCGCGTCAGGGCCGGTGCGGCCGGTCAGTCGCCGGGCCACTCCCCCGTCCACTTCTCGAACACCCGCGCGCCGCCCCGGTCGATGAGCGCCTTGACGACCGCGTAGATCGCGCCCTGGATCAGCGACGCGACGACGATCTCCTTGAGCGGGTACTCCGACTGCAGCGGGCTCGGGGCGTCCCTGCGGTCGCCGGGGCCCACGCGCTTGTAGACCTGCTTGAACACCTGGCCGGCCACGAGACCGCCGAGGATCGACGTCACGATGCCGACCGGGCGGTAGAGGATCTTCGCGGACTTGCTGCCGTGCTTCTCGGGCAGGTGCTCGCCGATCGATGCGTCGCTCATGTCTCGACGCTAGGACGAGCATCGTCCCGTCGCGCGCCGAACGGGTGGCCGAGCGGTCGACGGAGCGCTCACCCCGGCACGACGGCGCACCCCGACGGCTCGACCGCGACGTGCACGACGTCGCCCGGCCGCGGCGGCTCGTCGTCCCCACCCGCGAGCGCCACCACGCGCGTCGTCGCGGTGCCGGGCGTGCCGGGCAGCACGACGTCGACCGTGACCTCCGTCGCTCCGCGGCGGAACACGCTGCCGACAACGGTCCCCTCCCACGTGTCAGCACCACGCGCCGCTCCCGTGCGCTCCGGCGCTGACAGCCCCGTCGGGGCGGCGACGTGCAACCCCCGCGGCCCGACGGCGAGCACGGTGTCCCCCGTCGTGTCAGCACCACGCGCCACCCCGCCGAGCTGGCGTGCTGACAGGTCCGCGAGCGGCACGAACGCCTGGTAGCCGAGGAACTCCGCGACGCGGCGCGACGCGGGGGCGCGCCACAGCTCCTCGGGCGGAGCGACCCGCAGCACCCGGCCCGCGTCCATGACGGCGACCCGGTCGGCGACGGTGAACGCCTCGTCGTGGTCGTGCGTGACGAAGACGGCGGTCGTCCCGGTCGCGCGCAGCGCCTCGCGCAGGTCGAGCGCGAGCCGCTCGCGCAGGCCGCGGTCGAGCGCGGACAGCGGCTCGTCGAGCAGCAGCAGGCGCGGCCGGGGCGCGAGCGAGCGCGCGAGCGCGACGCGCTGGCGCTCGCCGCCGCTCAGCGTCGTGACCGGACGCCCCTCGTACCCGGCGAGCCCGACGACGTCGAGCAGCTCCCGCACCCGGGCGTCCCGCTCCGCCCGCGGCCGGCCCGCCAGCCCGTACGCGACGTTGCCCGCGACGTCCCGGTGGGGGAACAGCTGGCCCTCCTGGAACATGAGCCCGAACCCGCGCCGGTGCACGGGCACGCCCGCCAGCCCCTGCCCGGCGAAGGCGACGGTGCCCGACGCGACGGGCTCGAGCCCGGCGACCGCGCGCAGCAGGCTCGACTTGCCGCACCCGCTCGGCCCCAGCAGGGCGAGCACCTCGCCCGGCGCGACGTCGAGGTCGACGCCCGCGACCGCCGTCGTCCCGGTGTCGCGGCGCCCTGTGCCCGCGTAGCGCACGACGACGTCGCGCACCTCGAGCCCGCCCGTCGCCCGCTCGTCCGTGGCGGCTGCGGACGGGCGCGCGGACGCCGGCGCGGGCGGCTCCGTGGGTGCGTCGACGGGCGCGTCGACGGGCACGTCGACGGGTGCGGGGACGGCCGGTGGTCGCACCATCAGAACTCTCCTCCGGGTCGGTCGCCGCGCAACCGCTCGGCGAGCAGCATCACGGTCGCGGTGAGCAGGGCGAGCACGACGCTCGCCGCGAGCGCCATGCCGTAGTTCTCCGCACCGGGCCGGCCGATGAGGCGGAAGATGACGACGGGCAGGGTCGCGGTGTCGGGGCGCGCGAGGAACGACGTCGCGCCGAACTCGCCCAGCGACACGGCGAACGCGAACCCGACGGCGAGGCCGAGCGAGCGTGCCGCGATCGGGGCGTCGACGGTGCGGAACACGCGGCCCGGGGCCGCCCCGAGCGTCGCCGCGGCCTCGCGCAGGCGCGGGTCGATCGCCCGCAGCGTCGGCAGGACGGTGCGCACGACGAGCGGTACGGCGACCACGGCCTGCGCGATCGGCACGAGCAGGCCGGAGGTGCGCAGGTCGACGTCGAGCCCGAGCGGCCGGTCGAGCGTGATGAGGAAGCCGAACCCGACCGTCACGGCCGACACGCCGAGCGGGAGCATGAACACGGAGTCGAGGGCGCTGACCGCGCGCCGTCCCGCACGCGCGCGCGGCCGGCGCGACACGACGAGCGCGACGAGCCCGCCGATGACGACGGCCAGCAGCGTCGCGAGCGCCGCGGTGCGCAGCGAGTTCCCGGCCGCCTCCCACACGGTCACGGACAGCGCGTTGCGCCCGCCCGTCGTGCCGAGGTTCGCGTAGTTGTCGAGGCCCCAGCCGCCGTCGGGTGTGCGCAGCGACCGGACGACGAGCGTGCCGAGCGGCAGCCCGACGAGCACGACCACCACGACTGCCGTGAGCGCGGTCGGGACGAGGCTGCCCGTCGGACGGCCGTCACGCCACAGCCGCAGCGGCTGCGCGGCGCTCGCCGCGGAGGACAGGTGCAGCGCCCGCTCGCGGCGGGTCCGCGTGCGGTTCGCGACCGTGAGCGCGGCGGCGACCACGACGAGCTGCACGACCGACAGCACGGCGGCGGCGCGCAGGTCGAGGAACTGCGTCGTGCGGACCCAGATCTCGGTCTCGATCGTGCCGTAGCGGATGCCGCCGAGCACGAGCACGATGCCGAACGCGGTGGCGCAGAACAGGAAGACGATCGACGCGGCGCTCGCGATCGCGGGCGTGAGCGCCGGCAGGGTCACGGTGCGGAACGCGCGCCACGGGGTGGCCCCGAGCGCCCGCGCGGCCTGCTCGGCCCGCGGGTCGAGGTGCTCCCACAACCCGCCGACGGTGCGCACGACCACGGAGTAGTTGAAGAACACGAGGGCGAGGACGATCGCGGCGAACGTCTCGTCGAGCCCGAGGAACCCGAGCGGCCCGCCCTGCACGAGGAGGGATCGGAACGCGACGCCGACGACGACGGTCGGCAGCACGAACGGCACGGTGACGACCGCCCGCAGCACGCGCCGCCCGGGGAACCGGCACCGGTACAGCACGTACGCGCCGGGCACGCCCAGCAGCACGGAGAACGTCGTCCCGAGCACGGCCTGCCACAGCGTGAGCCCGACGATCCGCCACGTCCGCGGTTCGGAGAACGTCTCCGCGAAACCGGACAGGTCGAGCGCGCCGTCGACCACGAACCCGCGCGCCACGAGCGTCGCGACGGGCCACGCGAAGAACACCCCGAGGAACGCGAGCGGCACCGCCGCCGCGACGCCCCACAGCACCCCGCGGCGAGCACGCGACCAGCCACCGCCGAGCACGCGGTCAGCCACCGGATCCCGTCGGATCCGGTGGCCAGTCCCGTGCTCGGCGGGCAAGGGGGCGGTGATCAGCCGACGACCGTCGCCGTCCACGCCTGGATCCACTCGTCGCGGTTCGCCGAGATCTTCTCGGGCGCGACGTCGAACGGCTCCTCGGAGAGGGGCGCGAACTCGGCCCAGCCCTCGGGCAGCGCGACGGAGTCGTCGGCGGGGTACATGTACATCTGCTCCGGGACGTCGGCCTGGAACGCCTCGCTGACGAGGAAGTCGACGAGCTCGCGCGCGCCCTCCGGGTTCTCGGCGTTGGCGAGGACGCCGGCGTGCTCCACCTGGCGGAAGCACGTGTCGAGCAGCGCGCCGGTGGTCGACGCGGTGCCGTCCTCGGTCACGGTGAAGGCGGGCGAGGTGGAGTACGACAGCGCGAGCGGTCGCGGTCCGGCCCCCTCGGCGCCGGAGAAGTCGACGTAGTAGGCGTCGGACCAGCCGTCGACGACCTTGACGCCGTTGTCGCGCAGGTCGGCCCAGTAGTCCTCCCAGCCGTCCTCGCCGAAGGCGCCGACGGTCGCGAGGAGGAACGCCAGGCCGGGCGACGACGTCGCGGGGTTGGTGACGACGAGCAGGTCGCGGTACTCCGGCTTCGTGAGGTCCTCGAGCGTCACGGGCTCGGGGATCCCCTGCTCGGTGAACCACGTGTGGTCGACGTTGATGCAGACGTCGCCGAGGTCGACGGGCGTGAGCTCGCCGTCGCCGATCGTGTACTGCGCCGCGGAGTCGGACAGCCCGGCCGGCGTGTACGGCTCGAGGACGCCCTCGTCGATCGCGCGGGACGCGAACGTGTTGTCGATGCCGAAGACGGCGTCGCCGAGCGGCGCGTCCTTCGTGAGCACGAGCTGGTTGACGAGCGCGCCGCCGTCGCCGGGCGCGACCTGCTCGACCGTCAGGCCGCTCTCCTCCTCGAACGCGGCGAGCACGTCCTCGCTCACTGCGAACGAGTCGTGGGTGACGAGCGTGACGGTGCCCCCCGCACCGCCGTCCGTCCCGTCCGCCCCGCCGGCGTCCTCCGTGCCCCCTCCCCCGCACGCGGCGAGCGCGAGGAGCGCGAGGCTCGTGCCGCCGGCGACGGCCAGCGCGCGGGCGTGGCGGACGGGGCCGGTCGCCGTGCCGGCCGTCGGGCTGGTCGTGGTGTGTCGCACGTGTGTCCTCCCTGGACGTTCAGGAGGGGTTCCACCGCCGCGCGCACGGCCGGACGGCCGGCGCGCACGGGTGGTCGAGATCCCGACTTCCTCCACCGGTGCTAACCGGATCAGGTTCGAGGGTCTGCGGTGGTCCGCACTCTCAGCTCCCGGGGAGCTCCCCTGTCGTTCCCCACGAGCCTACACCGCGCGCCGGACCCTGAGCGCACCCTGAGCGCCACCCGGGAGCCGCCTCGGGGGACGACCAGGGAGCGCTCCGGGTCGTCCCCCGATGCCCGGCCGTGCGGCGCGACGAGAGGGTCGTCACGACCCGGCGTCCCGCCGGGCTCCACGCACGGGAGGCAGGAACGATGAGCAGCGAGGCGTCGGGCACGACGGCGGTCGCGACGGGCCGTGGCCTGGTCAAGACGTACGGGCGGGGGACGACGAGCGTCCGGGCCCTGGACGGGGTCGACGTCGACCTGGAGCGAGGACGGCTGACGGCGATCATGGGCCCGTCGGGCTCCGGCAAGTCGACACTGATGCACTGCCTGGCGGGTCTGGACACCCCGACCTCGGGGACGGTCGTGCTGGACGGCGAGACGGTCTCGTCGATGAGCGAGCGCCGGCTGACCCGCCTGCGCCGGACCCGGATCGGCTTCGTCTTCCAGTCGTTCAACCTGGTCCCGACACTCACGGCCGAGGAGAACATCACGCTGCCGCTCGCGATCGCGCGCCGGCCCGTGGACCGGGCGTGGTTCGACCAGGTGGTCGACGCCGTGGGCCTGCGCCCCCGGCTGGGTCACCGCCCGGCGGAGCTGTCGGGCGGCCAGCAGCAGCGCGTGGCGTGCGCGCGGGCGCTCGTGTCCCGGCCCGCCGTCGTGCTCGCGGACGAGCCAACCGGGAACCTGGACTCGCGGGCCGCCGCCGAGGTCCTGTCGTTCCTGCGGACCTCGGTCGACGACCTCGGGCAGTCGGTCGCGATGGTGACGCACGACCCGATCGCGGCCTCCTACGCCCACCGCGTCCTCTTCCTCGCGGACGGCCGGGTCGTGCGCGAGCTGCGCGACCCCGACCCGCAGGCCGTGCTCGACACTCTCGGTGCGATCACGCCCGCCCGCCCGGCACGGCCCGCCGCACGCCCCGACGCACCGTCCGGCACGCCGTCGGACGCCGGGCACGTCGCGGCGGTCGCCCGATGATGGGCCGGATCGCGCTGCGCGGCGTGCGCGCGCACCGCGCCCAGCTCGTCCTGTCGGTGCTCGCGGTGACGATCGGCGTCGCGTTCGTCACGGGGACGTTCGCGCTGCGCGCGATGCTGTCGTCGACCTTCGAGGACATCGTCGCGTCGTCGGTGCAGGCCGACGTGTACCTGCGCGGGACCGTCACGGCGTCCTCCCCGGCGGGCGCGCCGGCGGACGGGGCCGCCCCCGCCGACGCGGTGCGCGCCCTCGTGCCGGCCGACCTCGCCGCCACGGTCGCGTCGCGCGACGACGTCGCGCTCGCGCTGCCGGAGGTGAGCGGCCCCGCGGTGCTCGTGGGCGCCGACGGCACCGCGGTGCTCAGCACCCAGGCACCGAGCTTCGCGACGGCCTACGACCCGCGCGACCCGGGACCGCGCGTCGTCGACGGCCGCGCACCCCGCGGCCCGGGCGAGGTCGCGCTCGAGTCGGCCACGTTGGAGGCGTCCGGGCTCGCCGTCGGCGACCGCACCGACGTGGTGCTCGGGGACGACGTGCGGCCGGTGGACGTCGTCGGGGAGGTCTCGCTGTCCGCGCCGATGGCGGGTGCGACGATGGTCCTGCTCGACCAGGCCACGGCGTCGGCCGCGTACGCGCCGGACGGCCTCGTCCCGACGGTCGCGGTGCACGCCGCCGACGGCACCTCGCCGCAGGCGCTGCGCGACGCGCTCGCCGACGCGGTCCCCGGCGGCGTCGAGGTCGTCACCGGCGACGCGCTGCGCGCGGAGACGTCCGACGCGATCGCCGAGCAGCTCGGCTTCGTGTCGACGTTCCTGCTCGTGTTCGCCGCCCTCGCGCTGTTCGTGGGGACGTTCCTCATCGCCAACACCTTCGCGATGCACGTGCGGCGCCGGACGCGCGAGCTCGCGCTGCTGCGCGCGGTCGGCGCGTCACCGGCGCAGGTCTTCCGGTCGGTCGTCGCGCAGGCGGCCGTCGTGGGCGCGGTCGGGGCCCTGCTCGGCGTGGCCGCGGGCTTCGGGCTGGCCGAGCTCGCCCGGACGGGTCTCGGCGCGGTCGGCATGGAGCTCGACGGCGCCCTGCCCGTGACCACCGCGGGGATCGTCGTCCCCCTCCTGGTCGGCGTGCTCGTGTCGGTCGGCGCGGCGGCGCTGCCCGCCCGGCACGCCGCGCTCGTCCGTCCGGTCGAGGCGATGCGGCAGGACGCCGCCTCCGGGCCCGGCCGTACGAGGCCGCTGCGACTCCTGTCCGGGGCCGCCGCGCTGCTCGGCGGGGTCGCGCTCGTGGTCGTCGCGCACGCCACCGGCAGCGGTGCCGCGCCGGTCCTCGGCGCGGGCGCGGCACTGACCCTCGCCGGCGTCCTGCTGCTCGCGCCGGTCGCCGTCCCGCCGGTGCTGTCCGTCCTCGCGGCACCCGCGGCGTGGCTCGTGCGCCCGCTCGGCGGCCTCGCCCGCGGCAACGTCACGCGCCAGCCCCGCCGCACGGCCGCGACGGCGGGCGCGCTCGTCATCGGCATGACGCTCGTCTCCGCGACGTCGGTCCTCGCCGTGTCCGCCCGCGAGTCCGTGCACCAGATCGTCGACCAGGAGACCGCCGCGGACCTCGTCGTCCGGTCCGCGACGCCGAACCTCCCGCAGGGTGCCGCCGACGCCGTCCGCGCCGTCCCCGGCGTCGCGTCCACCGACGTCGTCACGTACGGGCAGGTCCTCGTCGACGACGAGCCGCAGCTCGTCGTCGGGTTCCCCGCCGACGGCTTCGGCCGGTCGGTGCGCACCACCGCCACCGAGGGCGACCTCGCGGCGTACGCGCGCGGAGAGGCGGCCGTCATGGCCGACGCGGTGGACGAGCACGGCTGGGAGCTGGGCGACACGATCGCCCTCGCCGACCCCGCACGGCCCGACGCACCGCCGCGGGAGGTGCGCATCGGCGCCGTGATCGACTCCCAGGCCTTCAGTGTCGACGTGCTGCTGCCCACCGAGGTCGCCGCGCAGGTCGGCGCCACGACGCCCGAGATGGTGTTCCTCGACGTCGCGGACGACGCGGACCCGGCCGTGGTCCACGACCGCGTGACCGAGGCCGTCGCGCCGTTCGTCGTGGCGTCCGTGCTGGACGCCCAGGAGTTCGCCGGCGAGGTCGCGGCCCAGGTCGAGTCGGTCCTCGCGATCGTCTACGCCCTGCTCGGGCTGTCCGTCCTCGTCGCCGTGCTCGGGATCGTCAACACGCTCGCGCTGTCGGTGGTCGAGCGCACGCGCGAGATCGGGCTGCTGCGCGCCGTGGGCCTCGGGCGTACCCAGCTCGCCGGGACGATCGTCCTGGAGTCGGTGCTCGTCGCGGTGTTCGGCACCGCGGTCGGGCTCGCCGTCGGCACGGGCGTCGCCGCGGCCCTCCCGTCGGTCCTCGCCGACGAGGGCTTCTCGACCCTGGCCGTGCCGTGGGCGCAGCTCGCGGCGATGCTCGGGCTCGCCGTCGTCGTCGGCGTCGCGGCCGCGGTCTGGCCGGCGGTGCGGGCGGCACGCCTGCCCGTGCTCGACGCCGTGAGCCACGCGTGAGCGCCGGCCCCGCCCGCCCGTGAGCGTGCCGGGCGGCGCCTGGCCCCGTCCTCGCACTACGGTGATGGTGCGACGACCGACCGGCGCCGCCCGAACGACCGACGGAGGACCCCTCGTGGCCGACACGCACGACACCGAGCAGACGCTGGCCGTGAAGGTCGGCACCGTCGCCCTGACGTTCGCCGCCGGCTGGGTGGCGCAGAAGCTCGTCACGTTCGTGTGGGCGAAGGCGACGGGCCACGACGCGCCGAAGGACCTCGACGACGAGGAGGTCGGCATCGTGTCCGCCGTGACGTTCGCGGCGGTCGCCGCGGGGGTCGGCGTGCTCGCACGCCGGTTCGCCGGGCGCGGCGCGAAGAGCGTCGTCGCGCGCCTCGCCGCCCGCTGAGGCCCTGCCCGTCCCTGCTGACGTCCCGCCGGCGCCCGGCCGACGTGCCGGGCGTCAGGCGCCGCGGACGAACAGCGCCGTGAGCGGCCCGACGACGATCACGTACACGAGGCCGAGCAGCACCGAGTGCAGGAGGCAGAACAGCGCCGCCTGCGCCGGCACACCGGGGGTCCGCAGGTGCTGCGCGAGCTTGCGCACGAACGACGCCGGGTGCAGCAGGTCCCAGCTGTTGAACCGCACGTACCGGCCGAGGTACACGCCCACGGTGACGAGCACGAGCACGACGCCCACGGCGAGCCACGAGCCCGGCCGCGTGAACGGCGCGTCGTCCTCGGGGTACCGCAGCACCGCGAAGAGCATCTGCGCCACGAGCACGTTGACGACGGTGTTCAGCACGCCGGACAGCGCGAGCGTGAGCACCGCGACGATGTCGAACCACAGCGGCACCGGGTCGTCGTCGCGGCGGTGGCTGAAGTTCAGCTCCGTGACGAGGTAGCCCGCGTTGGGCAGCAGCACGAGCCACACGAGCGTCCCGGCCACCGTCACCGTCACCGTCACGGCCGTCGGCGCCTGCGCCGCCAGCAGCGCGAGCAGGGCGAGGACGACCCCGCCGAGCACGAAGACCGGCACGATCGACAGCGCGAGGTTGAGCAGCATCGGCCGGTACACGGACGTGCGGTAGAGCACGCCGCGCACCACGACGAGCGCGAGCGCGTAGACGTTGAGGAGCGCGACACCGCCGAACAGCCACCAGAGCACGCGCCTACCGTACGGGCGCGCGCCGTGCGGCACCCGCCGCACGCCGTTAGCGTGGTGCCCGCTCGACGCACGACGACCGTGCCCCGGGGCGGGCACCCTCACCGCGGGAGCCGACATGGCGCAGCACGACGACCCCTCGACCACGACGACCGGGAAGACGGCCCCGGCGGGGAGCGAGGGCCGCACCCCGGCCGCGGCGCCCGTGCACGGGTCGCCCACGCTCATGCTCGCGCTCGCCACGGTCGGGTTCGCCGTCAACTTCTGGGCGTGGGCGCTCATCAGCCCGCTCGGGGCGGCCTACGGCCAGCAGTACGAGCTCACCGACGTCCAGGTCTCCGTGCTCGTCGCCGTCCCGGTGATCGTCGGCTCGCTCGGCCGCATCCCCGTCGGGGCGCTGACCGACCGCTTCGGCGCCCGCGTGATGTTCCCCCTCGTCAGCGCACTCACCGTCCTGCCCGTCCTGTTCGTGGGGCTCGTGGCGGACAGCTTCGTCGCGCTCCTCGCCGGCGGGTTCCTCCTCGGTCTCGGCGGGACGTCGTTCGCCGTCGGGGTGCCGTTCGTCAACGCCTGGTACCCGCCCGAGCGGCGCGGGACCGCGATCGGCATCTTCGGCATCGGCATGGGCGGGACCGCGATCTCCGCGTTCACGACCGTGGCCATCCGCGACGCCCGGGGGGACGCGGCGCCGTTCCTCCTCGTCGCCGCGATCCTCGCGGTGTTCGCGGTCGTCTCCCGGCTCGTGCTGCGGGACGCGAGGACGCCCGACCCGGGCGCCTCCGCCGGCTTCTGGGCCCGCACCTGGTCCATCCTGCGCCTGCCCGCCACGCTCCAGCTGTCCTGGCTCTACGCCGTGGGCTTCGGCGGCTTCGTCGCGTTCAGCGTGTACCTGCCCACGTTCCTCGTGAACGCCTACGACCTCACCGCGTCCGACGCCGCCGCCCGAACCGCCGGGTTCGTCGTCCTCGCCGTCGCCATGCGACCCGTCGGCGGGACGCTGTCCGACCGGTTCGGCGGCGTGCCCGTCTCGGTCGTCTGCTTCGCCGCGGTCACGGCGCTCGCGGCCGTCGTCGCGTTCGAGCCCGACCTCGTACCCGTGGGCACCCTCGCCTTCCTCGGCCTCGCCGCCGCGCTCGGGGCGTCGTCCGGGGCCACGTTCGCCCTCGTGGCGAAGGTCGCGCCGCCGGACAAGGTCGGCGGCGTGACGGGCCTCGTCGGCGCGGCGGGCGGGCTCGGCGGGTTCATCCCGCCCCTGATCATGGGTGCCGTCTACCAGCTCGAGGGCGACTACGGCATCGGCTTCGCCCTGCTGGCGCTCACCGGGCTCGCGACCCTGCTCTTCACGCTCGGCCCCGTCCGGCGGGGCGCGCGCGCCCGCAGCGCCGCGCCGTCGGCCTGACGTCGCATCACGACGCCGGCTGCACGTCGTGCACCGCCGCGCGGGGCAGCACGAACCAGAGCCCGACCAGCAGGACGAGGATCGACCCGCTCGCCCACAGCGCGGCCGTGCGGTTCACGACGACGTCCACGACGAGCAGCACCGTCCCCGTGAAGACGAGCGCGAGCACGAGGATCCCGGCGCGCGTCACCCGGTCGCTGAGCGTGACCAGCGCCGGCTTGCGGTGCTTGCGGAACAGGGCGCGGTGCAGGCTCACGGGCGTGACGAACAGTCCCGTCGTGAGGACCGACAGCCCGACCAGGCACAGGTAGACGCCGACCTGGAACGTGTCGAGGTCGGCGAACCGCGCCTGGAACGGCAGGGTCAGCAGGAACCCCGTGAGGATCTGCACACCCGTCTGCATGACGCGCAGCTCCTGCAGGAGCTCCACCCAGTTCCGGTCGGACCGCTCGTCGGGGGTCTCGTCGCGGCCGCCGTCGGCCCCCTTGCCGGCGCCGCCCCCGGACCCCCGGGACAGCTCGTACGCGTCAGCCATCTCTCCTCCGTCCACGTGTCCCCCGCCGTGCCGTCGCACGACGTCGGGCTGCGTTAATCTTCCCTCTGCTGGGGTCAGGAATCGGCTCCGTCCTGCATCGACCCCTGGGGACCCCCATCGATGGACGCCGCCCTGCCCTCCGACCCTCCTGAACCGGTCCTGCCGCTCCCTGCCGCGCTCGAGACGGTCCTCGCGGCCCTCGCCACGGGTGACGCCCAGTCCGTGGGTCGGTTCCGCGTCGACCTCGCCGCGGACCGGTGGTGGTGGTCGGACGAGGTGTACGCGATGCACGGGTTCGCGCCGGGCGAGGTGGTCCCGACGACGCCCCTCGTCCTCGCGCACAAGCACCCCGAGGACCGCGAGCGCGTCGCAGGCGTCCTCGCGCGCGCGGCTCGGACCGGTGAACCCTTCGGCTCCATGCACCGCATCGTGGACGCGGCGGGTGACGCTCGCACGCTCGTGGTCGCCGCCCAGGGGCGGCGCAGCCGCGCGACCGGCCAGGTGGTGGAGCTCGCGGGCTTCTTCGTCGACGTCAGCGACGCGCACCGCACCGCGGCACGGCGTGAGGCGACCGCGGCGATCCAGGCCGCGGACGCGTCGCGCTCGGTCATCGAGCAAGTGCGCGGCGTCCTCATGGTCGCGTACGGAGTCGGTCCGGACGAGGCGATGGAGCTCCTGCGCAGGCGCTCGAACGACTCGAACGTGCCGGTGCGCGACCTCGCCCGGGACGTGCTCGAGCGCCTGCAGGAGCGCGGCCCCGTGGAACGCACGCGCGAGCTCGTGGAGCAGGTCCTCGGCGACGCGGCAGGTCTGGTCCCGGAGCCCTGAGGCGCAGGAAACCGCCGCCCGGGGCCGCCGGCCGCGTGGCCGGGTCGCCGACGGTCAGTCCTGCGCCGAGCCGGCCGGACCGTCGACGCCGGGCATCCGACGCGTGCTGACGATCTCGCGCGCGACGTCGACGAGCTTGACGTTCGAGTCCTGGGACACGCGGCTCATGACGGCGAAGGCGCGGGCCTCCGAGAGCGCGTAGCGCTCCATGATCATCCCCTGCGCCTGACCGATCAGCGTGCGCGTCCGCACGGCCGACTGGAGCTGCTCCTCCGTGCGCGCGGCGGAGATCGCGGCCGCGGCGACCGCCGCGAACGTCGTGGCAAGGTGGACCGACTCCTCGCTGAACGCGCCCGTCGCCCTCGCGTAGAGGTTGAGGGCGCCGTGCGCGTCCGCGGACGTGTACAGCTGGACGCCCAGCATCGACCCGACCCCGAGCTCGCGCACCGCCGTCGGCGCCCACCGGGGCCATCGCACGTCGGCCGCGACGTCCGGGGACTCGACGACCGTGGCCAGGCGGATGGCGTCCAGGCACGGCCCTTCGCCGAGCTCGTACTGCAGCGCGTCGCCGCGGGCGACGAACGGCTCCGACACCGAGACGCTGCGGATCCGGCCGCGCGACACGAGGGAGATGCCCGCGGCCTCGCACCCGGGAACCATCGTCATGGCCAGCTCGACCACGCGGTCCAGGGTCTGCTGGAGCGTCGGCTCCTCCGCGAGCGCGCGCGCCGCGTCGGCGACCGCGCCCGAGACGCCGCGGTCCTCGATCTCCCGGATCGTCTCGGCGAGCTCTTGCGCCGCGGATCGCACGTCCGAGCGCTGCGTCCCCAGCGGATCGGTCCCCAGCGGGTCCGGATCGGTCTTCGTCATGTCGTCCTCCCGTCCGGCACCAGGCTACGTCGCCCGGGCGGTCGGGGCGGTCGGGACGCCGCGCGTCCGACCGGGTGGTGGCGGAGGTCCCGTCCAGGCTGACGACCCTGGACGGGACCGGGGGCGGTGGCCGTCTCGCCCGCACAAGGCGTGGCGGCTGTGTCCCGACCACGGGCGCCGTCGCTCTCGCGATGGACCCGCCCCCGGACGGGCGGCGAGCCGCCCGTCCTCCACTCCTCCCGACGTCGGGCGCCCACCGGTCGGCCGAACCGGCGGCACCCTCCGCGGGAGGAGGTCTGCGTGGCTAGAACACGGGCTTGCCCCCCGTCACGCCGAGCACGGTGGCGGAGACGTAGCCCGCCTCCGCCGCGGACGCCAGGAAGACGAACGCCGGCGCGACCTCGGCGGGCTGCCCGGCGCGCCCGAGGGGCGTGTCCGTGCCGAACTTCTCGATCTTCTCCGGAGGCTGCGTCGCCGGCTGCAGCGGGGTCCAGATCGGCCCCGGCGCGACGGCGTTGACGCGGATGCCCTGCGGGCCGAGCTCGGCCGCGAGGTTCACCGTGAGGTTGTTGATCGCGGCCTTCGTGGACGCGTAGTCGACGAGCGAGGTCGACGGCTGGTACGCCTGGATCGACGAGACGTTGATGATGCTCGCGCCCTCGCCGAGGTGCTCGAGGGCCGACTGCGTGACCCACAGCAGCGCGTAGAGGTTGGTCTTGAGGACGCGGTCGATCTCGTCCGTCGTCACGTCCGCGAAGGAGTCGCGGCGCGCGTACTGGAAGCCGGCGTTGTTGACGAGCACGTCGAGACCGCCGAGCTCGGCGACCGCGCGGCCGGCGAGGCCTCGCGCCGTCTGCTCGTCGGTCAGGTCGCCGGGCAGCAGGACGGCCTGACGGCCGGCCTCGCGCACCCAGCGCGCCGTCTCCTCGGCGTCCTCCTGCTCCGCCTCCAGGTACCCGATCGCGACGTCCGCGCCCTCGCGCGCGAACGCGATGGCGACGGCCCGCCCGATGCCGGAGTCGCCACCGGTGATCAGCGCGCGCCGGCCCTCGAGCCGTCCGCTGCCCCGGTAGGACTTCTCGCCGTGGTCGGGCACGGGGTCCATCGCGGCGGTCGAGCCCGGGGGCTCCTGCTGCTGGGCGGGGAAGGCGGGCGTGTCGTCCGACATCGTGTCTCCTGTCGTCGTCCGTGCGGGAAGGGGGTCGTGCGCTCAGCGGCGGGCGGGCTCCCGGCGGCGCGCGAGCTGGGCCTCGTGGGCGTGGGGCCGGGCGACCGGCTTCACCGCGGCGACGGCTCCGGCGAGGGTGGCCTCCGCCGTCGGGCCGATGCCGCCGGCCTTCGTGAGCGCCGCCATGACCTGGGCGGCCGTCTCCTGCACCGGGACGCCGGCAGCACCGGCGGTCTCGGCCAGCAGGTGCGACGCGGCGACGTCGTCCACGCCGTGCACCGCCATGAGCACGCCCTTGGCCTGCTCGACGGACGCGGCGCTGACGAACGCGCGCGTCACCGCCCGGTTGGCCTCGCGGTCCAACGCCTCGCGCTGCGCGGGCGTGACGTCGACGACGTAGCCGGCGATCTCGACCACGCGGCCGCGCGCGTCGCGGCGACCTTGACCGGTGATGACGACGCAGCGGGCCTTGCCGTGCCCGTCGACGATCCGGTGCGAGCACGAGAACGGCCTGCCGGCCCGCAGGGCGTCGGTCGCGGCGCGCACGATGCGCGCCCGGTCGTCCGGGTGCTTGCGGGAGCGCATCGCGTCGAGGCCGGGCTCGACGTCGCCGGGCGCCCATCCGTGCATCTGGTACACCTCGTCGGACCACCACCACGACCCGGAGCCCAGCTCCACGCGGTACTGCCCCACCACCAGGTGCGTGCCCAGGGCCAGCACCTCGGCGAGGGACGCGGGCCGCACGGGTGCGGTGCGCTCGGGGGTGCCGGCGGCGGTCATGGAGTTCGAGGCCATGTCTGTCCTCCTGGGTCCAGGGGGGTTCGGGCCGCTTCATGACTCCTCCGCCAACGTAACCCAGGGTCGGGCGGACGGCATCCGGGCTTCGGTAGCGTGCGGGCATGCCCCCTGCCCAGGCCCGCCGGAGCACGGTCGAGCACGTCGACGACGCGCTCGCGCTCGTACGGCCGCTGCCCGTCGAGCACCGCGACCTCGACGCCGCGCTCGGCCTCGTGCTGGCCGCCGACGTCGCCTCGCGGCTCGACTCCCCCGGTTTCGACGCCGCGGCGATGGACGGCTACGCCGTCCGGTCCGCCGACGTCGACGGCGCGACGCCGCAGGCCGCGGTGGTGCTGCGCGTCGTCGCGGACGTCCCCGCCGGCGAGCGCGGGTCCGGCCGGGTGGGTCCCGGCGAGGCCGCCCGGATCATGACCGGTGCGCCCCTGCCCGCCGGCTGCGACGCCGTCGTCCCGGTCGAGGCGACGACGACGGGCCGCTTCGTGCCGGGCGCCCCGGGCACCGGGCCGACGACGGTCGGGGTGCACGCGCTCGGACGCCGGCACGTCCGCCGCCGCGGCGAGGACGTGCGCCGCGGGGACGTGGTGCTGCGGGCCGGCACGACGCTGTCGGCGCGGCACGTGTCCGTCGCCGCGTCGGCGGGCTACGCGGAGCTGCCCGTGCACCGCCCGCCGCGCGTCGCGGTCGTCTCGACCGGGAGCGAGCTCGTCGCCGCGGGCGTCGCGCCCGGCCCCGGCATGCTGCCCGACTCGAACTCGGTGCTGCTCGCCGCCGCCGTGCGGTCGCTCGGCGCGCACGTCGTGCGCCACGGCGCCGTCGGGGACACCGCGGCCGCCGTCGCCGCGACGCTCGACGCGGCCCGCGGGACGGCGTGGCCCGACGGCGCCGTCGCCGCCCCGGATCTCGTCGTCACCACCGGCGGCGTGAGCGCGGGAGCGTACGACGTCGTGCGGGAGGTGCTGGACCCGGCCGCACGGGCTGGCACCCCGTGGGCGGACGCGGTGACCGACGCACAGCTCGTGGCCGTGGGGATGCAGCCGGGCAAGCCGCAGGGTCTCGCGCGCTGGCGCGGCGTGCCGTGGCTCGCGCTGCCCGGCAACCCGGTGAGCGCGTTCGTCTCGTCCGAGCTGTTCGTGCGCCCCGTCGTCGACCGGCTGCGCGGCGTGCCCGAGCCGCACCGCACGCTCGTGCCGCGCGTCGCCGGCGAGGGCTGGTCGTCACCCGGTGGACGTGAGCAGCTCGTCCTCGTGCGCCACGTCGCGCCCGGCGACCCGCGCGTGCTGCGGGCGAGCGGTGCGCACCGCGAGGGGACGGGCGCCGGCTCGGGCTCGCACCGGCTGTCCGCGCTCGCGCACGCCGACGCGGTCGCCGTCGTGCCCGCCGACGTCACCGCCGTCGAGCCGGGCGACGAGCTCCGCGTCCTGCTGCTGGGCTGAGCGCCGGGCCCGGCGCTCCGTGCCCGGCGCTCCTCGGTTCACTTCTGCGGGGGCGGCGGGTGGCCCTCCGAGGCCTGCACGACGACGATCCCCTGCCCCGACAGCGCCAGCTGGTACGCCTCACCCGAGCCGCGGCCGATCGCCGCCGCGAGCTTGGCCGTCTTCCGGATCGTCGACTGCAGCGACGTGGACCACAGCACCGCGGACTGCATGTCGACGTACGTCGGCACGTCCACGTCGAGCACGACCGGCGTGCCGAACGCGGTGACCGCGATCGAGCCCGTCCCCGTGAACGTCGTGTTGAACAGGCCGCCGCTCAGCATCGAGGCGCCCTCGACCCGGTCGATGTCCCACGTGAGCGTGCTCTCGAACGCGAGCACGTTGGCGCCGTTGACGGTCACGCCCTCGTCCTCCAGGTGCAGCACGAACACCTCGTCGGCCTCCTGGGCGAGGAAGACGTCGCCGCTCCCGGACACCCGCATGAGCGACATGCCCTCACCGGTGAACGCCTTCTTGAACATCTTGCCCAGACCGCCGGCGCCCTCGTAGGCGAAGTCGACGTCGCCCTGGTACGCGACCATCGAGCCCTGCTTGGCGAAGAAGTGCCCGCCCGTGCCCGTGAGGTCGACCTTGAGCATGCGGGGGTTCTGGAGCTGGAAGCTGCCGGGCTCGACGGAGCGCTCGGCGTGGTCGAGGAGTGTGCTGCGCATGGTGCGATCCTCGCGGCCGCGCACCTGCGGGCGCAACGGCTCGTGGACGGGACCGCGCGTGACAGAGTGTGGCCATGAGCTTCACGCACCTGGACCCGCGCGGCCGTGCACGCATGGTGGACGTTACCGAGAAGCAGCCCACGGTCCGCTCGGCGACGGCCACCGGGACCGTGCGGTGCTCGCCCGGGGTCGTGCAGGCCCTGCGCGACGACGCCGTGCCGAAGGGCGACGTGCTCGCCGTCGCGCGCATCGCGGGCATCGCGGGCGCGAAGCGCACGCCGGAGCTGCTGCCGCTCGCGCACGTCATCGGCGTGCACGGCGCGACGGTCGACCTCGACGTGCGCGACCACGGCGTGGACGTCACCGCGACCGTGCGCACCGCGGACCGCACGGGTGTCGAGATGGAAGCGCTGACCGCGGTCGCCGTCGCCGGGCTCGCGGTCGTCGACATGGTCAAGGGGATCGACAAGTCGGTCGAGCTCACCGACGTGCGGCTCGTCGCGAAGACGGGCGGCAAGTCGGGCGACTGGCACCGCGACGCCTCTCCCGCCGAGGCGTGAGGCCGGCGTGACGACGCCGGACGCCGCGGCACCCGCCTTCGACGCGCTCGTCCTCGCGGGCGGCCGGGCGAGCAGGCTCGGCACGCCGAAGCCGGGCCTCGTCGTGGCGGGCCGTCCCCTGCTCGACCACGCGCTCGCCGCGACGGCCGGCGCCCGGGCGACCGTCGTCGTCGGCCCGGACGAGCTCGCCGCGCCGCACCGGTACGCCCTGACGCGGGAGGACCCGCCGTTCGGCGGCCCGGTCGCCGGGGTCGCCGCCGGTCTCGCGGCCCTCGACGGCGGCGACCCCGCCCCGTGGGTGCTCGTCCTCGCGTGCGACGTGCCGCGCGCCGTCGAGGCGGTGCCGCTGCTGCTCGACGCGGCGCGCACCGCCGAGGGCGCCGGGGACGCCGGCAGGGAGCCGCGCGAGCACGTGGACGCCGTCCGCGCGGTGCGCGGCGGGCGCGACCAGTGGCTCGTCGGGCTCTACCGGCGCACCGCGCTCGACGCCGCGGTGACGCGGCTGCGCGCGGACGGAGGCGTCGACGGCGCCCCCGCACACCGGCTGCTGGGCGGCCTGGCCGCGCGGCGCGTGGACGACGCCGCCGGGACCACGCTCGACGTGGACACGTGGCAGGATGCGGACGACCACGACCGTCGCGCCCGCGGCGCGGGCCCGGGGGGGCACCCCCGACCAGGACAGGAGGCCGCGATGACCAACCTCGAGCGCTGGGTGGACGCCCTCGCCGCGGAGCTCGACGTCGACCCCGACGTCGTCGACATCGGGGCCGTCCTGGACCTCGCGCGGGACGCGGCCCACAACGTCGAGCGCCCCGCCGCACCGCTGACGACGTTCGTCGCCGGGTACGTCGCCGGGATGGCCGCCGCCGAGGGCGGCGACCGCCCGCTCGAGGACGTGCTGGACCGGGCGAGCGAGCTCGCGCTCGCGTGGTCGCCCGCGCCGGAGCTGCCCGGCACGGACGCCGGGGAGGCCTGACGTGGCGACGGTCCGCTACTTCGCGGGCGCCCGCGACGCCGCAGGGGTCGAGAGCGAGGCGGTGCCCGCCGCGACCGTGGGCGAGCTCCACGCCGCCCTCGTGGCGTCGCACCCCGCGCTGACCGACGTGCTGCCGCGCTGCTCGCTCCTCGTCGGCGGCGTGCGCGCGTCGGACGACGCGACCCCCGTCGGCGCGGACGAGCTCGTCGACGTGCTGCCGCCCTTCGCCGGGGGCTGAGCCCGCGCGGTCGTCAGTGGTCGCCGCCGCCGAGCTGGGCCAGCACGTGCGGCACGAGCGGTGCGAGCACGTCCCACCCGTCGCGCACCCCGCCCGTCGACCCGGGCAGGTTGACGACCAGCACGCGTCCCGCGGGCCCGGGTGCCGTCCCCGCGAGGCCGCGTGAGAGCACCGCGGTGGGGACGTGCTCGGCCCCGCGGCGGCGCAGCTCCTCGGCGATGCCGGGCAGCTCCTGGTCGACGACGAGCCGCGTCCCCTCGGGCGTCAGGTCCCGGGGCGCGACGCCCGTCCCGCCCGTCGTGAGCACGAGGCGCGCGCCCTCGCCCACCACGTGGGCGAGGGCGTCGCGGACCGACTCCGCGCCGTCGGGCACGAGCACCGTGGAGACGCGTGTCCAGCCGGACGCGGCGAGCAGCTCCACGAGCAGCGGCCCCGAGCGGTCCTGCGCCTCCCCGCGCGAGCAGCGGTCGGACACCGTGACGACGGCGACGTCGACGTCCTCGCGTCCTGCGGTCCGGGTCATGAGGGCACCCTAGCGAGGCGCGAGGACGGGGCCCACGGGTGCGGAGCGCCGCGCCTACGCGCCGCGCGGGTCGTCCAGCGCGGCGGCGACCCGGGCGACGCTGCGCTCCTCTCCCGAGGCAGCCTCGACGACGCGCTGCGCGACGTCGCGCAGCGGGACGTTCGCGTCGTTCGACGCCTTGCGCAGGAGCGTGAACGCCTCCTCCGGGTCGGTGCCGAACGCGAAGCCGACGATGCCCTTGGCCTGCTCGATGGGGCCGCGGCTCGCCGCCGCGGTCCGGATGCTCTCGTCGGCCACCGCGTTCGCCCGGTCCGCGACCACGGCGGTGACGTCGACGAAGTAGCCCGCGACCTCGCCGACCGCTCCCGTGACCGGGTCGCGGCGCCCCTCGCCGACCAGCACGAGCGTGCGCTCGCGCCCGCGTCCGTCCATGATCCGGTGGACGCTGCTGAACGGCTCGCCCGTCGCGCCGGCCGTCGCGACGGTCTCGCGGACGCGGTCGCGGTCGTCGGGGTGCTTGTGCGCGAGCACGAGGTCCGTCGTCGGCACGACCTCGTGGGGCTCGAAGCCGTGGATCCGGTAGGTCTCCTCGGCCCACCACCACCGCCCGGTGGCAGCGTCGAACGTGTAGCGGCCGACGGGTGCGCCCGCCGCGAGGGCGCGCTCGACCCCCAGGGGTTCTGCAGTCATGGTGTGCCTCTTCCCGTCCTGGCAGGTCGTGCGGTGGAGCCGCTGCCTGACTCGTGCCGACCGTCGCCCAGGACCACCCCTACGCATACCAGAGGGTGAAGTGGAGCGCGCGGTGAGGCGTGGCGCGGCGAGCCGCTCGTCGAGCGTCCCCGCCGCTCCTTCGGCATAGTGAGGGGCGACCACCACGCCGACCCTGCTCGCCCCAGGAGGCTGCATGTCACGCCCCACGGCAACGCCGCCGTCCCCCTCCCGCGGTACGTCGCACGACGCCCCCGTCGAGGACGCGCTCCTGCGCCTCGGCCGTCACCTGAGGCCGGGAGAGGTCTCCGAGGACCTGCGCCAGGTGTTCCTGCGCGGCGGCCGCGAGGGCGACGTCTTCTACCGGGACCGGTGGTCGCACGACAAGGTGGTGCGCTCGACGCACGGCGTGAACTGCACGGGCTCGTGCTCGTGGAAGGTGTACGTCAAGGACGGCATCATCACGTGGGAGACGCAGCAGACGGACTACCCGTCGGTGGGGCCGGACTCCCCGGAGTACGAGCCGCGCGGGTGCCCGCGCGGGGCGGCGTTCTCCTGGTACACGTACTCGCCGACGCGCGTGCGGTACCCCTACGTGCGCGGCGTCCTGCTCGACCTGTACCGCCGCGCGAAGGCGACGGTCGGGGGCGACCCGGTGCTCGCGTGGGAGCACCTCATGGCCGACCCGGACGCCACGCGCACGTACAAGGCGGCGCGCGGCAAGGGCGGCCTCGTGCGCGCGACGTGGGACGAGGCGGCCGAGATCGTCGCTGCCGCGCACGTGCACACGATCAGGCGGTGGGGTCCGGACCGCATCGCCGGGTTCTCGCCGATCCCGGCGATGTCGATGGTCTCGCACGGCGTCGGCGCCCGGTTCGTGCAGATGCTCGGCGGCACGATGCTGTCGTTCTACGACTGGTACGCCGACCTCCCGGTCGCCTCGCCCCAGGTGTTCGGCGACCAGACGGACGTGCCGGAGTCCGCCGACTGGTGGAACTCCACGTACTGCATCATGTGGGGCTCGAACGTCCCGGTCACCCGCACGCCCGACGCCCACTTCATGACCGAGGCGCGGTACCGGGGCCAGAAGGTCGTCGTCGTCTCGCCGGACTTCGCGGACAACACGAAGTTCGCCGACGAGTGGCTCGCCCCGCACCCCGGCACCGACGGCGCCCTGGCGCAGGCCATGGGGCACGTCGTCCTCACCGAGCACTACGCCCGGCGTCGCACGCCGCAGTTCGCGCAGTACGCCGCCAGGTTCACGGACCTGCCGCACCTCGTGCGGCTCGAGCGGCGCGCGGACGGCACGCACGTCCCCGGCAAGTTCCTCACCGCGGCGGACCTGCCCAGCCAGGTGCTGGCCGCGGCGACCACCTCGCCCGACGGATCCCCCGTCGCCAACCCGGCCTTCAAGACCGTGGTCCTCGACGCCGACGGGATGCCGCGCGTCCCGCACGGCTCCCTCGGTCACCGCTACGGCGAGGCCGACGAGGGGCGCTGGAACCTCGACCTCGGCGACATCGACCCGCTCCTGTCCGTCGCGGACCCCCACGGCGTGTTCTTCACGGGCGGGGAGACGGCCACGCAGGCCGGGTACGAGACCGCGGAGATCGCGCTCCCGCGCTTCGACCTCGACCCGACGCCGGGCGACGACACGTCCCGCCACACGGGCGGCGCCGGCGTGGTCGTGCGCGGCGTCCCGGTCCGCCGTGTGGGGGACCACCTCGTGACCACGGTCCTCGACCTGCTGCTCGCGCAGTACGGCGTCGGCCGTCCCGAGCTCGCGCTGCCGGGCGAGTGGCCCACGGGGTACGACGACGCCTCGACCCCCGCGACGCCGGCGTGGCAGGAGCGCTTCACGGGCGTCCCCGCGGCGGCCGCCGAGCGGATCGGGCGCGAGTTCGCGCAGAACGCGCTCGACTCCGGCGGACGCTCGATGATCATCATGGGCGCGGGGGTGAACCACTGGTTCCACTCCGACACGATCTACCGCGCGATGCTCGCCCTCACGACGCTCACGGGCTGCCAGGGCGTGAACGGCGGCGGCTGGGCCCACTACGTGGGCCAGGAGAAGTGCCGGCCCGTCACCGGGTGGGCCCAGTACGCCGGGGGCCTCGACTGGTCGCGGCCGCCACGCCAGATGATCGGGACGGCGTTCTGGTACCTCGCGACCGACCAGTGGCGCTACGACGGCCTGCCCGCCGACGCGCTCGCCTCGCCGCTCGCGCAGGGCCAGCTGTCCGGTCGCACGACGGCGGACACGCTCGTCGAGTCGGCGCAGCGCGGCTGGATGCCCAGCTACCCGACGTTCGACCGCAACCCGCTCGACCTCGTCGACGAGGCGAGAGCGGCCGGGAAGGAGCCCGCGCAGCACGTCGTGGACGAGCTGAAGGCGGGCACGCTGAAGTTCGCGTGCGAGGACCCGGACGCGCCGGAGAACTTCCCCCGCGTCGTCACCGTGTGGCGCGCGAACATCCTCGGGTCCTCCGGCAAGGGGAACGAGTACTTCTTCAAGCACCTGCTCGGCACCGACGCGGCCGTGGCGGCGTCCGAGGCCGGCCCCGGACGGCGCCCCCGCAGCATCGCATGGCGCGACGAGGCACCGCGCGGCAAGCTCGACCTGCTCGTCACGCTCGACTTCCGCATGACGTCGACGACCCTGTTCTCCGACGTCGTGCTGCCGGCCGCGACCTGGTACGAGAAGCACGACCTGTCGAGCACGGACATGCACCCGTTCGTGCACTCGTTCAACCCGGCCGTCGACCCGCCGTGGCAGACCCGCACGGACTTCGCGACGTTCCACACGATCGCCGCGAAGGTCTCGGAGATGTCGGTGACGCACCTCGGCGTGCGCGAGGACCTCGTCGCGGCACCCCTGCACCACGACAGCGCGGACGAGATGGCCGTCCCGCACGGCACCCTCACCGACTCCGGGCAGCCGATGACCGAGCGCGAGCTCGTGCCGGGCCGGACGATGCCGAAGCTGGTCGTGGTCGAGCGCGACTACCCCGCGCTCGCGGGGCGCATGGGAGCGCTCGGTCCGCTCACCGACTCCGCCGGGATGGCGACGAAGGGCGTCGCGTTCATGCCCGACGAGGAGGTGCGGAACCTCGGCCGGCGCAACGGCGTCGTGCAGGACGGGCCCGCGGCGGGACGCCCGCGCCTCGACAAGGACACACACGTCTGCGAGGCGATCCTCGCGCTGTCGGGGACCACGAACGGCCGTCTCGCGGTCCAGGGCTTCGAGTACGTGGAGAAGCGCACGGGCACGCCGCTCGCGGACCTCGCGCGCGGCGAGGAGGGCACGCGCATCACGTTCCCCGACGTGCAGGCCCGGCCGGTGCCCGTCGTCACGTCGCCCGAGTGGTCCGGCTCGGAGCACGGCGGGCGCCGGTACTCGGCGTTCGTCGTCAACGTCGAGCGGCTCAAGCCGTGGCACACCCTGACGGGGCGCCAGCACTTCTACCTCGACCACGACTGGATGATCGAGCTGGGCGAGCACCTCCCGGTGTTCCGGCCGCCGCTCGACATGCACCGGCTGTTCGGCGACTCCCCCGTGGTGGGCGACACGTCGCCGTCGGGCTACCCGGGCACGGAGGGCCACGCCGAGGTCGCCGTGCGGTACCTGACCCCGCACAACAAGTGGTCCATCCACTCGGAGTACCAGGACAACCTCTTCATGCTCTCCCTGTCGCGCGGTGGGCCGAACGTGTGGATGAGCCCGGCGGACGCCGCGAAGATCGGCGTGGCCGACAACGAGTGGATCGAGGCGTACAACCGCAACGGCGTCGTCGTGGCGCGCGCGGTCGTCTCCCACCGCATGCCCGAGGGCACCGTCTACATGCACCACGCCACGGAACGGACGATCGACGTCCCGCTCGCCGAGACGTCGGGCCTGCGCGGCGGCATCCACAACTCGCTGACGCGGATCCTGCTCAAGCCGTCGCACATGGCCGGCGGGTACGCGCAGCTCTCCTTCGGGTTCAACTACCTCGGGCCGACAGGCAACCAGCGCGACGAGATGACGGTGATCCGCCGACGCAGCCAGGAGGTCCGGTACTCGTGAGCGTGACGACCACGGCACGACCGACGAGCACCGGACCGGCGGCGCAGGACGAGGGGGTGACGGCGTGAGAGTCATGGCGCAGATGTCGATGGTCATGAACCTCGACAAGTGCATCGGGTGCCACACGTGCTCGGTGACGTGCAAGCAGGCGTGGACGAACCGGACGGGCGTCGAGTACGTCTGGTTCAACAACGTCGAGACACGGCCCGGGCTGGGCTACCCGCGCACGTACGAGGACCAGGACCGCTGGGAGGGTGGCTGGGAGCGGACGCGGCGCGGCAAGCTGAAGCTGCGTGCCGGCGGGCGCCTGAAGAAGCTCGCGACCATCTTCTCCAACCCGAAGATGCCCTCGATCCACGACTACTACGAGCCGTGGACGTACGAGTACGACATGCTCCTGTCCGCGCCGCAGGGCCCGCATACCCCGGTGGCCCGCCCGAAGTCGCTGCTCACGGGCGAGGACATGCAGATCCGGTGGTCGGCCAACTGGGACGACGACCTGGGCGGGTCGACCGCGACGATGCAGGACGATCCCGTGCTCCAGCACATGAGCGAGCACGTGGCGACCGAGCTCGAGAAGACGTTCATGTTCTACCTGCCGCGCATCTGCGAGCACTGCCTCAACCCGTCGTGCGTGGCGTCGTGCCCGTCCGGGGCGATGTACAAGCGCTCCGAGGACGGCATCGTCCTCGTCGACCAGGACCAGTGCCGCGGCTGGCGCATGTGCGTCACCGGGTGCCCGTACAAGAAGGTCTACTTCAACCACAAGACCGGCAAGGCCGAGAAGTGCACGCTGTGCTACCCGCGCCTGGAGGTCGGGCTGCCGACGGTCTGCTCGGAGACGTGCGTGGGTCGCCTGCGCTACCTCGGCCTCGTCCTGTACGACGCCGACCGCGTCGGCGAGGCCGCCGCGACCGAGGACGAGCACGACCTGCTCGAGGCCCAGCGCTCCGTGCTGCTCGACCCCCACGACCCCGAGGTGGTCGCCGCCGCGCGCCGCGAGGGCATCCCGGACGACTGGATCACCGCGGCCCAGGCGTCGCCGATCTGGCGTCTCATCTCGGAGTTCGAGGTCGCCCTCCCCCTGCACCCCGAGTACCGCACGCTGCCGATGGTCTGGTACATCCCGCCGCTGTCGCCGGTCGTCGACACGGTCACGGCCTCGGGCAACGACGGCGAGGACGGCCGCACGCTGTTCGCCGCCATCTCGCAGATGCGGATCCCGCTCGAGTACCTCGCGGGGCTGTTCACCGCGGGCGACACCGGTCCCGTCGAGCGCGTGCTGCGACGCCTCGCCGCGATGCGGTCGTCGATGCGCGAGGTGAACCTCGGCAACCCGTTCCCCGAGGAGAACGCCCGCGCCGTCGGCATGACCGGCGCCGCGGTGCAGGAGATGTACCGGCTGCTCGCGATCGCGAAGTACGAGGAGCGGTACGTCATCCCCACCGCGCACACCGAGATCGCGCGCGAGCTCGACGAGATGGCGTGCTCGCTCGACGTCGACGGCGGTCCCGGCATGGGTGGCTACGGGACGACGATGGGAGGCGGCGGCCCGTTCGGGACCTCGTCGGGCCAGCCGATGCCCGTCGCCGTCGAGAACTTCCACGTGCTCCAGGCGCGCCAGACGGGGGACCAGGCGCACGAGCCCTCGACCACCGGGCGCGTGAACCTCCTCAACTGGGACGGCCGCGGCCGCCCCGCCGGGCTCTTCCCGCCCGAGATGGAGTCGGGGCACGCGGACGACGTCGGCCAGACCGGCGGCACGCCGCCCGGTGCGCTCGGCACGCTCCCCGGTGGCCGCCAGGACGCGCGGTACGACGCGCTCGACGGCGTCGACTCCGCGGGCGAGCCGCCCACGCCCCGAGGCCCCGGGGGTGGACGATGACGTCGCTGCTGCCCCTGCCGCGCCTGCGCCCCGGCGCCCGGCGCCGGGCGCACGACACCGGGGCCGCGACCACGCCCGTGCCCACGACGGCGGCGCAGCGCCGCACCACGCACATGGCGGCCTCGCTCCTGCTCGCCTACCCCGACGACGACGTGCTCGAGGCCGCCGCCGTCGTCCGGCCGGCGCTCGCCGGGCTGCCGGCACCGGTGGCCGCGCACCTGGGCACCTTCTGCGACGTGCTCGAGGCCGCCGGTCCCGGCGACGGGCTGCGGGAGCTGCAGGCGCGCTACGTCGCGACCTTCGACCTCAAGCGGCGCTGTGCCATGTACCTGTCGTACTACGCGACCGGGGACACTCGGAAGCGCGGCATCGCGCTCGTGCGGTTCGTCGAGGCGTACCGTGCGGCCGGATGGGAGCTCGCCGCCCGCACCGCGGCGGGCGGGCCCGAGCTCCCCGACCACCTGCCCACCGTGCTCGAGTTCTCGGCGCGCACCACCGGGGACGACGCCGCGATCGCCGCCGGCCTGCTCGGCGCGCACCGGGACGGGATCGAGGTGCTGCGCGCGGCGCTGACCGACCTCGGCTCGCCGTGGGCCGGCGTCGTCGAGGCCGTGTGCCTGACGATCCCGCCGCTCGACGACGCGACCGCGCGCCGGTACGAGGCCCTGGTCACCGCCGGGCCGCCCAGCGAGATGGTGGGGCTCGAGGGGATGGAGGGCCTGGCACCGTTCGGGCCGACCGGGACGGACGAGAGGGGTGCTCGACGATGACCGGCGTGAGCGCGGGCGAGGTCCTGCTGTGGGTCGTGCTGCCGTACGTGACGTTCGCGATCCTGGTCGTGGGCTCGGTGTGGCGGTACCGGTACGACAAGTTCGGCTGGACCACCCGGTCGAGCGAGCTGTACGAGAACCGGCTGCTGCGCCTCGGGTCGCCGCTGTTCCACTTCGGTCTGCTGTTCGTCGTGCT
Organism: Cellulosimicrobium sp. NPDC057127; assembly: GCF_042670945.1. NCBI lineage: Bacteria > Bacillati > Actinomycetota > Actinomycetes > Micrococcales > Promicromonosporaceae > Cellulosimicrobium > Cellulosimicrobium sp. NPDC057127. The sequence goes on along the minus strand of NZ_JBHUUP010000006.1, from coordinate 7,525 downwards.
CGGGCACCTGCTCGGACTGCTCGTGCCGAGGACGTGGACCGAGGCCGTCGGCATCAGCGAGGGGTTCTACCACTTCATCGCCACGTCGATGGGCACCGTCGCCGCCGTCGTCGCCGTCGTGGGCCTGCTCATCCTCGTCTACCGCCGCCGCTCCACCGGACCGGTCTTCCTCGCCACGACGCGCGTGGACAAGGCGATGTACGTCTTCCTCGCGGCGTCCATCCTCTCCGGCGCGTGGGCGACCGTGCAGACGCAGATCCTCGCGGGCGGCCACGGGTACGACTACCGTCAGACGATCTCGCCCTGGTACCGCTCGCTCTGGTACCTCCAGCCGCAGCCCGAGCTCATGGCCGGGGTGCCCGCGGCGTTCCAGGTCCACGTCGTCGCGGCGATGGTGCTGTTCGCCGTGTGGCCGTTCACGCGGCTCGTGCACGCGTTCTCCGCCCCCGTGCCGTACCTGTTCCGCCCGTACGTGGTCTACCGGTCGCGCGACGCGTCGGTGCCGTCGCGGGCCCCGCGGCCCGGGTGGGACCCGACGGCGCAGCCGCCTGCTCGGAGACGCTGAGGGCTGCTGCGTGCGGGGTCGCCTCCGCGCGCGGACCTCCGTGGACGAGGTCAGAGCGGGACGAGGTCAGAGCGGGACGAGGTCAGAGCGGACGAGGTCAGAGCGGGAGGGTCAGGTAGACGCTGTTCGGGTCGTCGGTGTAGTCCGCGAAGGGCGGGCACCCGACGAAGCCGTGGCGGGCGTAGAGGCGGCGTGCGGCGGCGAAGTAGTCCTCGGCGCCCGTCTCGAGGCTCACGCGGTCGAGGCCGCGGCCGCGGGCGTCGTCGAGCAGGAACGTCAGGACCGTCGCCGCGACGCCGCGCCCGCGCGCCGCCGCGGTCGTGCGCATCGACTTGAGCTCGCCCAGGTCGGGGCCGTGCTGCTTGAGGGCGCCGCACCCCAGGAGGACGCCGTCGGCGGAACGCGCGGTGACGAACGTGATCGCCGGGTCGCGCAGCCGCTCGACGTCGAGCGCGTGGACGCTCTCGGGCGGCGACGTGGCGTACATGTCGTCGAGGTGCTCCTGGAGGAGCGCGACGACGTCGGGCGTCGCCGGGTCCTCGACCGCGACGACGACCCCTACCGGTCGGGCGGGCAGCGCGGGGTCCGGCGCAGAGACGGTCGTCGTGTCGGTCACGCGACGAGAGTGCCACACGACCGGAGGATGCACTCCGGTCCGAGAGATGCACGCCGAGGTGCCTCTGCCGGTCCGAAGTGCAGCTCTCGAGACGGGTGCCTGCGCGCCTCCAGCAACGCCGCTCCGCATATGCGGGGATATGCTCGCCGTCATGCCGCAGTATCGGATCAGCCAGGCCGCGAGCCTGCTCGGGGTGAGTGACGACACCGTGCGCCGGTGGGTCGACGCCGGTGAGCTCGCCGCGAGCGCCGACGACGCCGGGCGCAAGGTGGTCGACGGCGCAGAGCTGGCACGGTTCGCCGCCGGACAGGCGCGCCCCGTCCCCGACCCGTCCGGGGTCGCACGGTCGGCGCGCAACCGGTTCGTCGGGCTCGTCACGGACGTCGTGAGCGACCGGGTCATGTCGCAGGTCGAGATGCTGTGCGGCGGGCAGCGGGTCGTGTCGCTCATGAGCACCGAGGCGGTGCGCGAGCTCGACCTGCGGCCGGGGAGTCTCGCCGTCGCGGTGGTGAAGGCGACGAACGTCGTCGTCGAGACGCCGGGCGGGACCGCGTGACCGCCGCGACCGGCCGGCGCACCGTCGCCGGGCTCGCGACGGCGGCGCTCCTCGCGGTCACCGCGGCGTGCGGTGCGACGGACGCCGGGGGCGAGCCAGCGTCGTCGGGCGCCGAGGGGCGCACGCTCACCGTGCTCGCCGCCGCGTCGCTGCGCGACGCGTTCACCCGGCTGGCCGACGACTTCGAGGCCGAGCACGAGGGCGTGACGGTCGCGCTGTCCTTCGCCGGGTCGTCCGACCTCGCGGACCAGGTCCTCGCCGGAGCCCCCGCCGACGTCCTGGCCTCGGCGGACGAGCGCACGATGGACCGGGTGGTCGAGGCCGGCGACGCCGCGGAGCCGGTGCCGTTCGCGACGAACACGCTCACCGTCGTGACCCCGCCCGACGACCCGGCCGGGATCACCGGTGCCGCCGACCTGGCCCGCGAGGACGTGCGCCTCGTCGTGTGCGCGCCGCGCGTCCCGTGCGGCGCCGCGACCGACGCGGTCGAGGACGCGGCGGGCGTGACGTTCCACCGCGTGAGCGAGGAGGCCAGCGTCACGGACGTGCTCGGCAAGGTCGTGTCCGGCGAGGCGGACGCGGGCCTGGTCTACGTCACGGACGCGGCCCTCGCGGGCGAGGACGTCGCGGTCGTCGACGTGCCGGAGGCGGCCGCGGCGGTCAACACCTACCCGGTCGCGGTCCTGGCCGCGGCGTCGGACGCCGACCCGGAGCAGGCGGCGCTCGCGCAGGAGTGGGTCGACCTCGTCACGGGCGCCACCGGCCGGGCCGTGCTCGCCGACGCGGGCTTCGGCGTCCCGTGATCGGCCGCTGATGCGCACGCTCCCGCGCTGGGTCCTCGTGCCGGCGGTGCTCGGCGCGCTGTTCGTCGTGGTGCCGCTCGCCGCGATGGTCGCGCGCGTCGACGTCGCGCCCGGCCCCGACGGCACGGGTGGTCTGTGGGCGCTCGTCACCTCGCCGGCGTCCCTCGACGCGCTCGGGCTGTCGCTGCGGACGTCGGCCGCGGCCACCGCGTGCTGCGTCGTCCTCGGCGCCCCGATGGCGCTCGTCCTGGCCCGGGCCACCTTCCCCGGCCGGCGCGTCGCGCGGGCGCTCGTGCTGCTCCCCCTCGTCCTGCCGCCCGTGGTCGGCGGCATCGCGCTCCTCACGACGTTCGGACGGCGAGGCCTGGTCGGCCGGCACCTCGAGGTCCTCGGCGTCGAGCTCGCGTTCACCACGACGGCGGTCGTCATGGCCCAGGTGTTCGTCGCGCTGCCGTTCCTCGTGCTCAGCCTCGAGGGCGCGCTGCGGACGCAGGACACCCGGCTCGAGGACGTCGCCGCGACGCTCGGGGCGCGGCCCACGACCGTGCTGCGCCGCGTGACCCTTCCCCGCGTCCTGCCCGCGCTGGCGTCGGGCACCGTCCTCGCCTTCGCGCGCGCCCTCGGCGAGTTCGGCGCCACCATCACGTTCGCCGGCGCGCTCCAGGGCGTCACGCAGACGCTTCCGCTCGAGATCTACCTCCAGCGCGTCGCCGACCCGGACGCCGCCGTGGCACTCTCCCTCGTCCTCGTCGTCGTGGCCGTGGCGATCACGGCCGCCGTGCACGGGCCGCGGGTGCTCGGGAGCGCGGGGCCGGAGCCTCGCGCGCGCCGGCGTGCCGTGCGGTCCGTGCCCGACGACGGCCGCGCGACCCGGGCGGACGACGCGCCGTCCGCCGCGCCCCGCACCGGACCGGACGGCGCACCGCCCGCCGCGCTCGCCGTCCGCGCGCGGGTGCCCGGTCGGGGGCTCGACGTCGAGCTGGCGGTCGCGCCCGGCGAGGTCGTCGCGGTGCTCGGCGAGAACGGTGCCGGGAAGTCGACGCTGCTGCAGGTGGTCGCCGGGCTGGTGCCCGCGCACGACGCCGAGGGATCGCAGGTCACGGTCGACGGCACCGACGTCACGCACCAGCCGCCCCGCCGGCGCCGCGTCGCCTGGCTCAGCCAGCGCCCGCTGCTCTTCGAGCACCTGTCGGTGGTCGGCAACGTCGCGTTCGGCCCGCGGGCCAGGGGCGAGCGCCCGGCGCGCGCCCGGGGCACGGCGCTCGGGGTGCTCGACGACGTCGGCGCACGCGGGCTCGCCGGGCGCGCCGCGACCGCCCTCTCCGGCGGCCAGGCGCAGCGCGTGTCGCTCGCGCGCGCCCTCGCGACGGACCCCCGCGTGCTCCTGCTCGACGAGCCGCTCGCGTCGCTCGACGTCGCCGTCGCGCAGCAGGTGCGCACCGCCCTGCACGACGCCCAGCGGGACCGGCCGCGCACCACCCTCCTCGTCACCCACGACCTGCTCGACGTGCTCGTCCTCGCGGACCGTGCCGTCGTGCTCGAGGACGGTCGTGTCGTCGAGGACGGCCCGGCGGGAGACGTGCTGACCCGGCCGAGGTCGCGGTTCGCCGCGCGGCTCGCGGGCGTGAACCTCCTCGCGGGTGCGCTCACGGAGGTCGACGGCGGGGCCGGCGGGGAGCCGGGCGCGGCACGGGCCGCGACGCTCGCCGTCGAGGGTGCCGCCGCCCGCGTCGTCGGGACGACGGACGACGCCGTCGACCGCGGCGCGCACGCCGTCGCGGTGTTCGAGCCGCGCGCCGTCGCCGTGCACCGGGCGCCGCCGGAGGGCAGCCCGCGCAACGCCTACGACGTCGACGTGACGAGCGTCGAGCCGCAGGGCCCGCTGGTGCGGGTGTGGGGCCGGCTCCGGAGCGGGGGCACCGGCACCGGGACCGGGGCGGGGGCCGCCGGGAGCGTGGACCCACACCTCGCGGCGGACGACGAGCGACCGGCGCCGCGGCTCGCGGCGGACCTCACGCCGCGTGCCGTCGCGGAGCTGAGGCTCGTCCCGGGCGAGCGCGTGTGGTTCGTCGTCAAGGCCGCGGAGGTGGCGATCCACGCTCGCTGAGCCGTCGCCGTGCCGCGAGGGCCCGACGGACCTCGCCGACGATCGCCGCCATCGCGGCCTCGGCGGCGTCCGCGTCGCCCGACGCCACGGCTCGCGCCACGGCCTCGTGCTGCTCCAGCGCCTCGGGCACGGGCGCAGCCGGCATGAGCCCCAGGTGCGTGCGGCCGCTCAGCACGGCCGCGACGACCTCCGCGAGCGCGCCGAACATCTCGTTGCCGCTCGAGCGCAGCAGCAGCTCGTGCATGCGCACGTCGAGGTCGAGGAACTCCTCGAGGTCGCCGGCCTCGCCCAGGTGGCGCATGCGCGCGGCGACGGCGACGAGCTCCTCGCGGACCTCTGCGGACGCGTTCCGGGCCGCACCGGCGGCGGCGAGCGGCTCGACGGCGTGGCGCAGCTCGGTGAGGGTTCGGAGCTGGTCGTCGCGACCCGGCCCTTCCAGGCGCCAGCGGATGACGCGGGGATCGAGCACGTTCCACTCGTCGATGTCGAGCACGACGAGGCCGACGCGGCGCCGCGAGCGCACGAGGCCCAGCCCTTCGAGCAGCCGCATGACCTCGCGCGCCACCGTGCGCGAGACGCCGAACTCCACCCCGATCGCGTCGAGCGTCAGCGGTGTGCCGGCGGCCACGTCGCCGCTGGTGATGCGGCGACCGAGCACGTCGAGCACCGTGGTGTGCAGTGCCGTCGTCGCCATGGCGGCGAGCCTACGTCCCACCTATTGGTGCTATCAATCACTTGCAATGGTGCTACCAATAGGCCATTCTCGACGGACGGCGCGACGACCGCGCCACGACACCGGCGTCGGTCCGCGACGGCGCCACCCCCAGCGACGGGAGATCCCATGGAGAGCACCGAGGGCATGGACAGCACGGAGCCCGGGGCGCGCACCGCGCCGCCGAACACCATCGAGCACCTCGTCGTCATGGGCGTCGCCGGCTCGGGCAAGACGACGGTCGCGACCCTCCTCTCCGAGCGCCTCGGCGTCACGTACGCCGAGGCCGACCAGTTCCACCCCCAGGCCAACATCGACAAGATGACCGCCGGGACCGCGCTCACCGACGAGGACCGCTGGCCGTGGCTCCAGGCGATCCGCGACTGGCTGACCTCCGAGGCGGAGGCCGGCCGGTCCGGCGTCGTGACGTGCTCCGCGCTCAAGCGCAGCTACCGGGACGTGCTGCGCACCGCGGGCGGCGAGGTGTGCTTCGTGCACCTGTCCGGTTCGCCCGAGCTCCTCGCCGAGCGCATGCAGCACCGCAGCGGGCACTTCATGCCGCCGTCGCTCCTGCCGTCGCAGCTCGCCACGCTCGAGCCGCTCGACGCCGACGAGCGCGGCATGACGCTCGACATCGCCGCCCCGCCGCACGAGCTCGCGGACGAGATCCTCGCCCGCAGCGACGCGCACCGCGCCCGCTGAGAGCGCTTCGCCCGCTGACCTGAGCCTGACCGACCCACCCACCCCACCGTCGACGGAGACGACCATGCCCCCTGAGGACTGGACCCAGACCCTGACCGCCGGGCCGCTGCTCGCGATCGCGGCCGGCGCCATCGCCCTGCTTCTCCTCCTCATCATCAAGCTCAAGCTCCACGCGTTCCTCGCGCTGATCCTCGTCAGCCTGCTCACCGCGCTCGTCGCCGGGATCCCGACCGGCTCGATCGTCGAGGTGCTCACCACGAGCTTCGGCTCGACCCTCGCCACCGTCGCGCTGCTCGTCGCGCTCGGCGCGATGCTCGGCCGGCTCGTCGAGACGAGCGGCGGCGCGCGCGTCATGGCCGACTTCCTCATCGACAAGTTCGGGGAGAAGCGGGCACCGTTCGCCCTCGGCCTCGCGTCGCTCATCTTCGGCTTCCCGATCTTCTTCGACGCAGGCCTCGTCGTCATGCTGCCCATCGTGTTCTCGGTGGGCCGTCGCCTCGGCGGGTCGCTGCTGCTCTACGGGCTCCCCGTGGCGGGCGCGTTCTCGGTCATGCACATCTACGTGCCCCCGCACCCGGGCCCCGTGGCGGCGAGCGAGTTCCTCGGCGCGAACATCGGGATCGTCATCCTGCTCGGCCTCCTCGCCGCGATCCCCACCTGGTACGTCACGAGCTACCTCTTCGCGCGCGTCGTCGGACGGCGCATCGACCTCCCGATCCCCTCAATTCTGGGCGAGGCCGACGAGGACCAGGCCCAGAACCCGCCGAAGTTCGGCACGGTGATCCTCATCCTCCTGCTGCCTCTCGTGCTGATCTTCGCCAACACCGGCCTCGACGCGCTCGGTGCCACCGGCGCGGTGGACCGCGAGAACCCGGCGGTCCAGGCGCTGCGCGCCGTCGGGGCCACCCCGATCGCGCTCCTCATCACCGTGCTCGTGGCCGCGTGGGTGCTCGGCCGCCGGCGGGGGCGGAGCGGCAGCGCCCTCGAGAAGATCCTCGACTCCGCGCTCGGCCCGGTCGCGTCGGTCATCCTCATCACGGGCGCGGGCGGCATGTTCGGCGGCGTGCTGCGGGCGACGGGCATCGGTGACGCCCTCGCGGACGCGCTGGGCGACATCGGCCTGCCGGTGATCGTCGCCGGCTTCCTCATCGCGGCGATCCTGCGCGTCGCGCAGGGCTCGGCGACCGTCGCGCTCACCACCGCGGCCGGGCTCATCGCCCCCGCGGTGGAGGCCGGGTCCTTCAACGCGGTCGAGCTCGCCGCGATCGTCGTGGCGGTGGCGGCCGGTTCGGTGGTGCTCAGTCACGTGAACGACTCCGGGTTCTGGCTCGTGGGCCGGTTCTTCGACATGGACGTCAAGACGACGCTGCGCACGTGGACGGTCATGGAGACCGCCATCGGCGTCATGGGGTTCGCGATCGCCGCGCTGGTCTTCGCGGTCGCCTGACGGGCGGCGCCGCGCAC
>NZ_JBHUUP010000005.1:0-263533 GCF_042670945.1 Cellulosimicrobium sp. NPDC057127 | reverse complement strand
CCGGTCGGGACCGGAGGGGCGGCCGTCTCGTTCGTGGTCAGACGTCGTACGTGACGACGAGCGGCGCGTGGTCGCTCCAGCGCTCGGCGTGCGACGGCGGCCGGTCGACCTCGACCTTGACCGCGCGCTCGGCGAGGGCGGGCGTCGCGAGCTGGTAGTCGATGCGCCAGCCGGAGTCGTTGTCGAACGCGCGGCCGCGCCAGGACCACCACGTGAACGGGCCGGGGCCCTCGCCGCCGTGCACGCGGCCGAGGTCGACGAGGCCGACGTCGTCGAGCCACGTGTCGACGTAGGCGCGCTCCTCGGGCAGGAACCCGGCGCTCTTGAGGTTGCCCTTCCAGTTCTTGATGTCGGCGTTGCGGTGCGCGATGTTGAGGTCGCCGGCGAGGACGGCGAGGCGGCCGTCGGCGGTGAGCTCGCGCAGGCGCGCCGTGACCTTCTCCAGGTACGCGTACTTCTGCACCATCGTCTCGGGCTGGGACACGGTGCCCGAGTGGATGTAGGCGGAGACGACGGTGACGACCGCGCCGTCGGGCAGCTCGACGTCGGCCTCGACCCAGCGCCCGGTGTCGACGGGCGCCTCCGGCTCGCCCGCGCCGAGGCCGACGCGCACGGCGTTGACCGGCAGGCGCGACGCGACGGCGACGCCGGCCCGGCCCTTGATGTCGCAGGCCTGGTGGGCGATGTGCCACCCGTCGAGGAGCTCGTGCACGACGGAATCAGGCGCGCGCACCTCCTGGAGCAGCAGCACGTCGGGGGTGCGGGAGTCGATCCACGCGTCCATGCCCCGGCGGACAGCGGCGCGGATCCCGTTCACGTTGGCGGTGGCGATCGTCAGCACCGGGACATCCCATCACGTCCCGCCCACGACATCGTCAGCGCGGGAGCGTGGTCCCGCTCACGCCCGCAGGAGCGGGGACCGGCCGGAAGCGGCCGGCCAGCACCGCCGACACCGCGGCGAGCGCGGCGAGGACCACGAACCCGGTCCGCAGCTGGTCCGCCGTCGCGAACACCCCCGTCAGCACACCACCGAGCACCGCCCCGGCGTAGGTGAAGACGTTGAGCCGCGCGACCGCCCGGTCCGTCACCTCCTCGACGAGCCCGAGCGCGGACTCGCCGCCGGCCGTCCGCGCGGCGACGGCCTCGCGGGCGCGGTCCCCCGCGGCGGAGAACGCGAGCGGTGCCACGACGCCCAGGCCGAGCCCGGTGGCGGCGAGCCCGAGCACGGCGACCGGCCACGCCGGGGCCGCGGCGACGGCCACGAACCCCAGCGCTCCCACCACTCCCCCGGCGCGCACGACCCGAACACGGCCCGCACGCTCGACGAGCCGGTCGCCGGTGAGCCGGGAGACGATGAGCGCGGCCTGGTAGGCGGCGTAGCCGAGCGGCGCGACCGCGGCGCTGGTGAGCAGGACGTCGCGCAGGAACGTCGCGCTCCAGCTGGAGATCGCGGAGTCGGCGACGGGGAACGCGACCATCGCGAGACCGAGCACGGCGACCGTGCCGGCCGCGACCCGCACCCCATGACGGGCCGACGGAGCGGCAAGGGCCGCCCGGTCGGGCGACCGGGCGCCGCCGGGCACGGGAGCGCGCGGCGGGACGAGCCGGGGCGCCAGCACGATGGCGCTCCCGGCAGCGAGCAGCGCCACCGCGGGCAGCGCCACGGGTTGCGAGACCCCCACGAGCGCCGCGCCGGAGACGAGCAGCGCGCCGACGACGCCGCCTGCGGCGTTGCCCGCGTAGAACGAGGCGAGCAGGCTCCGGCCGTACGCCCGCTCGACCTCGATGCCCTGCATGTTCATCGCGGCGTCGACGGCGCCGAGCGCGACGCCGTACGCCGCGAGGGCGACGAAGAACAGCGGCCAGGTCGGCGCGGTGCCGGCACCCGCGATGCCCAGGGCCGCGAGCAGCAGCCCGCCCACGACGACGGCGCTGGACCCCCGCCGCGCCGAGACGGCACCCGAGAGCGTGCTGCCCAGCCCCGCGCACACGCACACGCCGAGGACGACGAGCGTGACGACGTCGTCCCCGAACCCGAGGCGGTCCTTGTACCCGGGGATGCTCGTGAGCACGACGGCGAACCCGGCGCCCTGCACCGCGTACGCGGCGGTGACGGCGGCGCGGGCGCGGCGGTCGGGCGCGGGCGTCACGCCGGCGCGGGTCAGGGGCGCGACCGGGACCACCGGCTCGGCGTCGCTCATCCGCGCAGAGTAGCGCCCGACGCACGAGCGGGCGCCGTGCCACGCACGACGCCCGCTCCTGACCGTTCCGCGCCCGTCAGGCGGGCGCGCGCTCCGCGGTGTCGACCACGTTCGCGAGCAGCATGGCGCGCGTCATCGGGCCGACGCCGCCGGGGTTGGGCGAGAGCCAGCCCGCGACCTCGGCGACGGCGGGGTCGACGTCGCCGCGCAGGCGCGCCTTCCCGGTCTCGGGCTCGACGACGCGGCTCACGCCGACGTCGAGCACCACGGCGCCCGGCTTGACGTGCTCCGGCTTCACGAAGCCCGCGACGCCCGCCGCCGCGACGATCACGTCGGCGCCGCGCAGGTGCTGCACGACGTCGCGCGTGCCCGTGTGGGTGAGCGTGACGGTCGCGTTGATGTCGCGGCGCGTGAGGAGCAGGCCGATGGAGCGACCCACGGTCGTGCCGCGCCCGACGACGACGACGTCCTTGCCCGCGAGGTCGATGCCGTGCCGCTGCACGAGCTCGACGATGCCCGCCGGGGTGCACGGCAGCGGCGAGGTGATCGGCTCGTTGACGCGCAGCACGAGGCGCCCGAGGTTCGTCGGGTGCAGGCCGTCGGCGTCCTTGGCCGGGTCGATGCGCTCGAGCACGGCGTTCGTGTCGACACCCTTCGGCAGCGGGAGCTGCACGATGTAGCCCGTGCACGCCGGGTCGGCGTTGAGGCGGTCGATCGCCGCCTCGACGTCGGCCTGCGTCGCGTCCGCGGGCAGGTCCTCCCGGATCGACGCGATGCCGACCTCCGCGCAGTCGCGGTGCTTGCCCGCGACGTAGGACATCGAGCCCGGGTCCTCCCCCACGAGCACCGTGCCCAGCCCCGGGACGACGCCGCGCTCGCGCAGCGCGGTGACCCGGTCCCGGAGCTCGGACTTGATCGCCGCGGCGGTGGCCTTGCCGTCGAGGACCTGGGCCGTCACTGCTGCAGGTCCGGGTAGAGCGGGAAGTCGGCCGTGAGCGTCGCGACGCGGCTGCGCAGCGCCTCGACGTCCGCCGCGGAGCCCTCGCGCAGCGCGGTCGCGATGATCTCGGCGACCTCGGTGAACTCGGCGTCGCCGAACCCGCGCGTCGCGAGCGCGGGCGTGCCGATGCGCAGGCCGGACGTCACGCGCGGCGGGCGCGGGTCGAACGGGACGGCGTTGCGGTTCACCGTGATGCCGACCTCGTGCAGGAGGTCCTCGGCCTGCTGGCCGTCGAGCGCGCTGTGGCGCAGGTCGACGAGCACGAGGTGCACGTCGGTGCCGCCCGTGAGGACGGAGACGCCGGCCTCGGCCACGTCGGCCTGGGCGAGGCGGTCGGCGATGATGCTCGCGCCGCGCAGCGTGCGCTCCTGGCGGTCGCGGAAGTCGTCGGAGCCCGCGATCTTGAACGACACGGCCTTCGCCGCGACCACGTGCATGAGCGGGCCGCCCTGCTGGCCCGGGAACACGGCGGAGTCGATCTTCTTGGCGTACTCCTCCTTGCTGAGGATGAAGCCGGAGCGCGGGCCGCCGATCGTCTTGTGCACGGTCGAGGAGACGACGTCGGCGTGCGGGACGGGCGACGGGTGCAGGCCTGCGGCCACGAGGCCTGCGAAGTGCGCCATGTCGACCCAGAGCTTCGCGCCGACCTCGTCGGCGATCTCGCGGAACGCCGCGAAGTCGAGGTGGCGGGGGTACGCGGACCAGCCCGCGATGATGACGTCGGGGCGCGTCTCGAGGGCCTGCTTGCGCACCTCGTCCATCTCGATGCGGTACGACTGCGCATCCACGCCGTAGGCCGCGACGTCGTAGAGCTTGCCGGAGAAGTTGATCTTCATGCCGTGCGTGAGGTGACCGCCGTGGGCCAGCTCGAGACCGAGGATCTTGTCGCCCTTGTTGATGAGCGCGTGCAGCACGGCCGCGTTCGCCGTGGCGCCCGAGTGGGGCTGGACGTTGGCGTGCTCGGCGCCGAACAGGGCCTTGGCGCGGGCGATCGCGAGGTTCTCCGCGACGTCGACCTGCTCGCAGCCGCCGTAGTACCGGCGGCCCGGGTAGCCCTCGGCGTACTTGTTGGTGAGCACCGAGCCCTGCGCCTGGAGCACGGCACGGGGCACGAAGTTCTCCGACGCGATCATCTCGAGCGTGTCCCGCTGGCGGCCGAGCTCCCCGTCGAGGACGGCGGCGATCTCGGGGTCGAGCTCGGCGAGCGGGGCGTCGAGGACGTTCTGGGCTGGGCGGTCAACGGGCTGGGCGCTCATGGCGTCTCCTCGCGGTCTGCGGCAGTGTCGTCGGTCCGGCGTCCGGTGCGGGCTCGTCCGGGCACGCACCCACCAGGTGGTGACCCGGGGCCCAGGCGAACGACCCGTCGTCTGCACAGCTCGTCGCTCCCCGGTGGTTCTCCACCCTCCCGCGACCCGCCGAGGCAGGTCCGGGACGCGCCAGTCGCGACGTCGTCGATGCTACCGCACGGCCGCGCCACGCCACGGCCGTGTGACGAGCGGGTGAACGCCGGACCGCCGTCGACGGCCCGGGGTTTCCGCGACGTTGCCGGGCTGTGCAGGTTCGGGCAACGGCGTCGAAAATCTGGCTCCCGGCGGCCCGAGGCCCTGGTGGGCCTTCACCCGCTCCTCTACATTCGAGCCACGTCACGGCCCTCCGGCCCGGTCCTCGCAGCAGCGGGGTCAGGGACGGGGAGGGGGAGGTCGCGACCGGCACGCCGAGGTGCTGAGCACAGCGCATCTCCGCGACGCCACCGACGCCGCCGCTCCCGAGCACGCCGGGCGTCCCCTCGCGGGTCCGCACGACGCGCTCGTCGTTGGTCGGAACGGCGAAGGGTTCGGCGCATGGGTGGCAGCAGGTTGGCGACGGTCCGCGTGCTCGCGGTCGTCGCGGTGGCGTTCGGTCTGGTCTACATCACGTGGCGCTGGACGGGCACGGTGGCGTGGGAGGCGTGGTGGATCGCCGTCCCGCTCGTCCTCGCGGAGACGTACAGCCTCGGCGAGACGGTCCTGTTCGCGCTGACGACGTGGAACGCGAGGCGTCGCCCGCCGGCACCGCCGGCGCCCGACGGGCTCACGGTCGACGTCTTCGTGACCACGTACAACGAGCCGCTGGAGCTCGTCCTGCGGACCGCCGTGGCGGCCCGCGACATGACCTACCCCCACGAGACGTGGATCCTCGACGACGGCGCCCGGCCGGAGCTCGAGCGCGCCGCGGCCCGCCTCGGCGTCGGGTACATCACGCGCGGTCCGGAGTGGGAGGGTAGGCCGCGCTACGCGAAGGCCGGCAACGTCAACAACGCGCTCTTCCGCACGACGGGCGACCTCGTCGCCATCCTCGACGCCGACCAGGTCCCCGAGGCCCGGTTCCTCGACCGGGTGCTCGGCTACTTCACGGACGAGGAGGTCGCGTTCGTCCAGACCCCGCAGCACTTCTGGAACGTCACGCGCAAGGACCCGCTCGGGAGCTCCGCCGAGCTCTTCTACGGCCCGATCCAGCAGGGCAAGGACGGCTGGGGTGCCGCGTTCTTCTGCGGGTCCAACGCCGTGCTGCGCCGCGAGGCGCTCATGGCCCTCGGTCTCACCCGCTTCACGCGCACCGCGGGCGGGCGGATGCGCAAGGCCCTGCGCGCGGGCCGCTCGCGGATGCAGGACCTCCTCGGCGAGCTCGCAGTACGCGAGCCGGCCGCGATGCCCGTCGCGGAGGAGGCGCTGGCGGCGATCCGCCGCGCCGAGGACGGGTTCCGGCACGGGGAGGTGCTGTCGGAGATCACGTACACGCTCCGGGCCGACTTCTCCCGGGCCCTCCTCGCGCACCCGGACCTGCCCGACGACGTCGTGCCGGAGCTCGACGCCGTCCTGGAGGCGGTCGACGTCGCGCGCACCGACCAGGCCCTGACCATCCACCCGCTCGACACGTCGAGCATCACCGAGGACATGGCGACCGCCATGCACCTGCACGCCATGGGGTGGACGAGCGTCTACCACCACGAGGTCCTCGTGCGCGGCCTCGCCCCGGAGGACGTCGGCACGATGCTCTCCCAGCGCCTGCGCTGGGCCTCGGGCTCGATGCAGGTCTTCTTCGCCGACAACCCGCTCACCGTCAGCGGGCTCACGCTCGCCCAGCGGCTCATGTACCTCGCGACGATGACGAGCTACCTCAGCGGGTTCGCCGCGCTCGCCTACCTCGCCGCGCCGGTCCTGTTCCTCACGGCCGGGGTCTTCCCGCTGCACGCCGACCCGGCCCTGTTCTTCCTCCACTTCGTCCCGTTCTTCGTCGCGTGCCAGCTGCTCTTCCAGGTCGCCGGGCACGGGGCGCGCGGGCTGTGGCGCGGCCAGCAGATGTCCTTCGCCCTGTTCCCGACGTGGATCGCCGCGACGCTCTCCGGCGCGGCCGCCGTGTTCCTGCGCCGGCACCTGACCTTCTCCGTCACGTCCAAGACCAAGCAGTCCACCGGCAGCGGGTTCCGGCACGTGCGGGTCCAGCTCCTCACCGGGGCGCTGCTGCTCGCCGCCGCGGCGATCGGGGTCCAGCGCGCCCTCGCGGGCGACGCGTCCGACGCCGCGACCGCGCTCTCGCTCGTCTGGGTCGGCGTCGACCTGGCCCTCCTCGGCGTCGTCGTCGGCGCCGCCCGCTACCAGGGGCCCGGCGACGCCGTCGTCGACCCCCACCCCGCGCCGCCCGAGGTTGCCGCCGCCCTGTCCACGGGTCCGGCGGCGGGCTCGGCGGCGGACAGCAACGACGCTGCCACCGTCCGCGTCCTCGAGAACTAGTCCCAGGAGCTCACCGTGGCCATGATCGTCAGCACCTCCTCGTCCCCCGTCCCCGCACCGTCGGTCGCGCGTCCGCGCACCGTCGACCTCTCCGTCTCCGGCCCTCTCGACGCCCGCGCGGTGCTCGCGCTGCGCGCGCAGGTCTCCGAGGCCGTCGTCGACGGCCCCGTCCTCGTCCTCCTCGACGTCTCCGCGGTCGACCGCGTCACGCCCTCCGGGGTGGCCGGCGTCCTCGACCTCGGACGCGTCGCCCGCGCCGCGGGCGGCGACCTGCGCCTGCACGGGCTCTCCCGCGCCGTCGCGCACGCCCACGCCGCGCTGCGGCTCGACGTGGTCACCCGCGTCTACGGCGGGCGCGCCGCCGCCCTGGCGACGGCGGGGACCCCGTGATCGGGCGTCCCCCGCAGCCGCCGCCCGGCGACGAGCCCGTCTTCGTCCTGCACCCGCGGCGCACGCAGCGCCGCAGGATCGGGCTCGTCGCCCCGCTGGTCGTGATGGCGCTCGGGGTGAGCGCCGTGGCGTACGGCTTCACGCGCGTGACGCCGACGATGCCCGGCGCTCCCGCGCCGGCCTGCATGGCGGATGCCGACGCCATCGTGCCGGAGCAGGGCGCGCTCCTCGGGGTCAACCTCGACTGGGAGGCCGAGACGCTCGCCGAGCACCGGGACGACCTCGCGCACGCGCCCGCGGTCGCCGTCCAGTTCTCGGACGTCCCGTACGACGACGCGACCTGGGAGCACACGGTCGGTGCCGCGGGCCAGGTCGAGGAGAACGGCGGCGTCCTGCTGCTCACGCTCGAGCCGCACGGCGGTCTGGACACGATGAGCGACGAGGTGGTCGACCGGCTCGCCGAGGACCTCCGGGCCCTCAACGCCGACGGCGTGCCCGTCGTGCTGCGCTTCGCCCACGAGATGAACGGCTCCTGGTACGCGTGGGGCCAGCAGCCCCAGAAGTACGTCGAGACGTTCCGCCGCGTCGCCGCCGCGGTGCACGAGCGCTCCCCGGGCACCTCCATGATGTGGGCGCCGAACTACGGGGGCGGGTACCCGTTCACGGGCGGGCAGTTCGCCGCGCTGCCGGGGACGGCCGACCACGCCGCCCTCGACACCGACGGCGACGGCACCGTGACGATGGCGGACGACACCTACCTGCCGTACTTCCCCGGGGACGACGCCGTGGACTGGGTGGGCATCTCGCTCTACCACTGGGGCAACCAGCGCCCGTGGGGGAGCAACGACGTGACCGAGGACGGCAAGTTCCTCGCGATGCTGACGGGCACGTACGTCGGCACCGCGGGGGACGACGCCGCGATCCCGGACTTCTACCAGGTCTACGGCGTCGAGCACGGGCACCCCGTCGCGATCCCGGAGACGTCGGCGATCTACACCCCCTCGCGGGGCGGCGCCGACGAGCTCGACGTCAAGCGGGCGTGGTGGCGGCAGGTGTTCTCCGAGCGCACCCACGAGGAGTACCCGCAGCTGAAGATGATCAACTGGTTCGAGTGGGCCAAGTTCGAGATCGAGATCGACGACGAGGTCGACTGGCGGGCCGCGGGCTCGCCGGAGGTGCGCGACGCGTTCCTCGCGGACCTGCCGTCCTGGCTGCGGTACGCGGAGGACGTCGACGTCTGCGGTGACGGCTGATCAGCCGAGCCACCACTTCTGGTTCTCGGTGCCGGCGCAGGCCCACGTCTGGAGCGGGGTGCCGTCGGCGGTGGACCCCTCGCGCACGTCGACGCACCGGTCGGCCGGGACACTGACGAGGTCGGCGGCCGGGGTCAGCACGAGCTGCTGGGCCGGTGCGTCCGAGCAGGTCGCGAGCCGCACCGCGGCGCCGTCCTCCGTCGACCCGCCGGCGACCTCCATGCACATCCCGAGCGCCTGCACCGTGCCGTCGGGCGCGAACGACCACCGCTGGCCGGGCCCGTCGTCGCACGTCTCCAGCACGATCGGCGTGCCGGCGACGGCGGCGTCGCCCGGCACGCCGATGCACTTGCCCGCGAGCCCGCGGACCGGCCGCGCCGCCGGGCCGGCCGCGTCCTCCGGCACAGCGGGGCTCGCGCCCTCGTCCTCGCGCTGGTCGGCGCGCTGGTCGGCGCGCTCGTCACCGCCCCGGGCATGCCCCGTACCGGCGTAGACCCGCACCCAGTCGACGAGCATCTGCTGCGGGAGCTGCGTCGAGCCGTCCGGCGGTCCGGGCCAGACCCCGCCGACGGCGAGGTTCAGTATGAGGAAGAACGGGTCGTCGTCGAACACCCACCGCCCGCCGTCCGCGTCGTCGGGCGTGACGTGCGCGTACGCCTCACCGTCGACCGACCATGTGATCGAGCCGGGTGCCCAGTCGACCGTGTAGACGTGGAAGTCGTCGGCGAAGGCGCGGCCGTCCGGCAGCTCGGACGACGCCGTCACCGAGTTCGCGCCCGAGCGTCCCGGCATGTGCAGGCTCCCCCACACCGTGCCCGGCTCCTTGCCGACGTTCTCCATGACGTCGATCTCGCCGCTCGAGGGCCACGGGTCGGTCGTGTGGACGTCGCGGCCGAGCATCCAGAACGCCGGCCACATCCCCTGCCCGCGCGGGACTTTGATGCGCGCCTCGAAGGTGCCGTACCGCTGCTCGAAGAGGCCTGCCGTCAGCAGGCGCGCGGACGTGTACTCGCACGGCCCGTAGTGGCACGTCGCGCCGTCCGGGTTCTCGCGCCGCGCGGTGACGACGAGGTGGCCCTCGCCGTCGTGCGCCGCGTTGCGCGTGCTGTCGGTGTAGCGCTGCAGCTCGCCGTTGCCCCACCCGTCGCCGCCGAGGTCGTACCGCCACCTGCTCGGGTCGGGCGGCGTACCCGCCGGACCGTCGAACTCGTCCGCCCAGGTGAGGGGTCCACGTGTGGGTCCGGCCGCGCCGTGGATCACGACGGCCGCCCCGGTGAGGGCCACCGTGACGACCAGCGCGACGACCAGGAGTCGCGTCCGCATGCTCCATCGTCCGGACGCCCGTCCGCCGGGCACAAGACCTGCGGCGTTACGCCGGTGTGAACTCTGCGCCCCCGGGGCGGCTCCGGGGACGCCGTGCTCACTCCCGGTCGGCGAGCGTGCCGGAGTCCTCGAGGTTGCGCGCCTCCGCCTCCCCGAGGATGCGGCGCAGGTACGTGTACGTGAGGTCGCCGGCCGCCTTGTCGTACTGCTGCTCGTACCCGTGCCGCGTGTACAGCGCGAGGTTCTGCTTCGAGTCCTTGCCGGTGAAGACCCAGATCTCCGACGTCTGCTCGGGCAGGTACGGCAGCACCTCGAAGAGCATCTGGGTGCCGATGCCGCGTCCCTGCATGTCGGGCGCGACGGCGAGGCGCCCGAGAGTCGCCTTCGTCCCCTCGATCTCGACGCGGACCGACCCGACGAGGCGCGGACCGAGCCACGCGCCGATCGTCACGACGCCCTCGCGCGCGAGGTCGTCGCGCAGCTCGTGCAGCGTCTGCGTCAGCGGCGGGATGTTCGGGTCGCCGTACAGCTGCGCCTCGGTGACGAACGCGGCCCGCCGCAGGGTCAGGAGCTCGCCGGCCTCCGCGTCCGTGACCAGGCGGGTGGTGATCTGCGCGTCGTTCATGGCTCCATCGTCGCAGAGATGCGGTCTCCTCACGGAGCGTGCCCGGGGGTGATGTCCGCGGAGAGGACGACGGGCCGGACGGCGTCGCGCCGCGGCTACCCTCGGAGGGTGTCCACGTCAGCGCCCCCCACCTCGCCGGACGCCCCTCTCGGCGGCGTCGCGGAAACCGGCCCCACCGACCCGCAGCACTGGGTGCTCACGCTCTCGTGCCCGGACGGGCCCGGGATCGTGCACGCGGTGGCGGGAGCGCTCGCCGGGCTGGGCGGCAACATCACCGAGTCGCAGCAGTTCGGCGACCCGCTGTCGGGCCTGTTCTTCATGCGCGTCCAGGTGGAGGCGGCGGCGTCCCGCGACGAGATCGTCGGCGCCCTTGCCCCGGTCGCCGAGCGCTTCACGATGAGCTGGGACCTCGACGTCGTCGGGCGGCGTGTGCGCACGCTGCTCATGGTTTCGAAGGCGCCCCACTGCCTCGTCGACCTGCTCTACCGCGAACGGTCGCAGGCGATGCCGATCGAGGTGGTGGGCGTCGTCGGCAACCACACGGACCTCGAGGACATCGCGACGTTCTACGGCAAGCCGTTCCACCACGTGCCCGTCACGCGGGACACGAAGCCGGCCGCCGAGGCGCGGCTGCGCGCCCTCGTCGACGAGCTCGACGTCGAGCTCGTCGTCCTCGCCCGGTACATGCAGATCCTCTCCGACGAGCTGTGCCGCGAGATGCCGGGTCGCATCATCAACATCCACCACTCGTTCCTGCCGAGCTTCAAGGGCGCACGCCCCTACGCCCAGGCCCACGACCGCGGCGTGAAGCTCATCGGCGCGACGTCGCACTACGTCACGGGCGACCTCGACGAGGGCCCGATCATCGAGCAGGACGTCGCGCGCGTCGACCACTCGCGCCGCGTCGAGGACCTCGTCGCGATCGGCGAGGACGTCGAGCGCCAGACGCTCGCGCGCGCGGTGCGGTGGCACGCCGAGCACCGCGTGCTGCTCGACGGCCACCGCACCGTCGTCTTCCGCTGACGGCCACGAGGTAGAGCCCCGGTCCTCGACCAGGGCTCTACCTCGTGCGACCGGGGCTCTACCTCGGCGTCAGGAGCAGCTCAGCTCCTCGTACGGCGCGGTGAACGTCGAGGTGATCTCCTCGCCGTCGACCCGTGCCGTCGCCGTCACCGTGGCCTCGCCCGCCTCGACGGAGTGCGCCCGCGTCGTGAACGACTGATAGGCGTTCTTGCCGGGCTGCACCGTCCCGGCCGCACGCGACCCGAACGGCGTCTCCAGCCGCACGTGCACCGGGAGCGGGCCGTCGTTCGTCGCCCGCACGGCGACGTAGGCCTTGCCCGCGAGGCAGCGGGCCTGCGCCTCGACGCTGACCGGGAGCTCGTCGCCCGCCTGCGGGTCGACGAGGACCGCGACCGTGCGGGCCGGCACGGTGACCGTCCCCGTCGCCGCGTCCCATGCGGTCTCCTTCACGACGGCGTCGCTCCCCTGCGCCTGGACCGGCGACAGCACGTAGTCGCGGCCCGCGAGCGCCTCGACGGTCTGCGTCACCGGCTCGGGTGAGGCGTTGAAGACGGCGAGCAGGCCGTCGAGCGCCGGGTCCCGGTCCTCGCCGACGAGGTCGTCGACGGACATGACGATCACGCCGGGCTCCTGCTCGGTGCCCGCACCGGGGAAGGTGACCTTCTCGTGGATCGCGTCGGCGTCGCCGAGCCGGAGCAGCTCGGTCGAGTGCCGCAGCCGCAGCAGGTCGCGCGCCTGGGCCGACGCCGTCGCGATGTCCTCCGGAGAGGGCTTGAGCGCCGGGTCCGCGAGGAGCGGGGCCATGAGCGGCCACTTGTCCTCGTTGTCGGCCGCCATGGGCAGCCCGCGGCCGAAGCCGTTGTCCTGCCCCGACCAGTCGATCGCGTTGAACCAGTCGCCGGAGTCGTAGCTGTTGCGGTCGAGCGACTTGGAGCGCAGCAGGTCGGTGCCGGCGTGCCAGAACGACGGCGTCTGCGACAGCGCCGCGGTGGCGAGCGAGAGCGTGTTCATCCGGACGCGCTCGTCCATCGGCGTGCCCGCCGGCAGCTTGAGCGCGAGCAGGTCGAACAGCGTCTCGTTGTCGTGCGCGTCGACGTAGGTGACGACTTCCTCGGGCGAGTCGGCGTAGCCCGCGGGCGCGCCGCGGTAGTCGATCTCGTCCCCGCGCTTCTCCTCGCCCGTCGACGTGACGAACGTGAAGTCGCGCAGGTTGCCCGCGAGCCCGAGCCGCACGAGGTCGGTCTGGTGGCCGAGGTCGGCGAACTCGTCGTCGGAGCCGTCGTTGACCGTGCCCGGCTCGCCCGCCCGCGCGGGCTGGCCGTTCGGGTCGGTCGCGAGGCCCGTGCCGAAGCCCTGCGTGAAGGTCGTCGCGCCGTCGACGGGCGACCCGCCGTGCACGGCGTCGCGCAGCCGGTCGGAGAACGTCCCGATGCCCGTGCCGCCGAGCTGGCCCTGCGTGGCCTGCTCGAACAGCGCGTTCCCGGCGACCTCGCCGAAGTCCCAGCCCTCGCCGTACAGGTAGACGGACTCGCCGTCGACGCCGTCGTCGGCGAGCGTGAGCTCGTCGAGCGCGGCCCGGACGTCGAGCATGTTCTGCTTCGAGTGGTGACCCATGAGGTCGAAGCGGAAGCCGTCGACCTTGTAGTCGCGCGCCCACGTGACGACGGAGTCGACCATGAGCTTGCCGGCCATGGCGTGCTCGGTGGCGACGTTCTGGCAGCAGGTGCTCGTCTCGACGGCACCGGTCGTGGGGTTCAGGCGGTGGTAGTAGCCCGGCACGACCTTGTCGAGCACGGACTTGTCGTCCTGCCCGCTCGCCGCGGTGTGGTTGAACACCTGGTCGAGCACGACCTGGAGCCCGGTCCCGTGCAGCGCCCCGACCATCGTGCGGAACTCCGCGACGCGCGCTCCGCCCTCGGCGTCGACGGCGTACGACCCCTCGGGCGTGGAGAAGTGCCACGGGTCGTAGCCCCAGTTGAAGCCGTCGGTGGCCTGGACCGCCGCGACCGCCGCCTGCTGCTCGGTCGAGTCGGGCGCGAACCCGCTGAGGTCACCGACCTCGACGCGGTCCGCCGGGTTCTCGATGATGCTCGCGATGTCGAACGTCGGGAGCAGGTGCACCGTCGTGATGCCCGCCTCGGCGAGCTCGCGCAGGTGCGTCATGCCGTCCGAGTCGTCCTCGGCGAACGCGAGGTAGGTGCCGCGTCGCTCGGCGGGGACGGTCTCGTCCGCGATCGAGAAGTCGCGCACGTGCAGCTCGTAGATCGTCTGGTCCACGGCCCGCTCGACCACCGGGGCCGGCGTGCTCTCCCACGCCGACGGGCGGAACGCCGGGTCGTCGAGGTCGACGGCCACGGAGTGGGTCGAGTCGAGCGTGAGCCCGACGGAGTACGGGTCGGTGACGACGTTCGTCTCCACCGCGCCAGTGCTCGGCACGTACACGCGCACCTCGTAGCGGTAGCGCGCGCCGGCCCAGCCGGCGGCGCCGTCGAGGACTGCGTCGCCGCCGTCGACCGTCCACGTGCCGTCGCCCTGCTTGGTGGCGGCGAACCGCTGCGGCTCGCCGTCGAGCGGCGCGCCCGCGGGCCACGCGAGGAGGGTGACGTCCTGCGCCGTCGGGGCCCAGAGCGCGAACGACGCGGCGCTGTGGTCGTTCCCGTCGTCCTCGCCGTCCTCGCCGTCCTCGCCGTCCTCACTGACCCACGTCACACCGAGCTCGCGGTCGGCCGCGGCCTCGGCGAACAGGGCGTCGACCACGCCCGGGATCTGCACCCCGGTCGCGGCGGTGAGCGTGTCGCCGTCCTCCCGGGTGACGAGCAGCTGGCCCCGCAGCGCCGTCTCGACGGCCTCGCGCGGCACGGGCTCGCCGTCCGCCCCCGTCACGCGCAGCGCGGTGTGCGCCGCGAGCGCCGGGAAGTCGGCCGCGGCCTCGTCGGGCAGGCCGGCGTCGTCCACCTCGAGCGTGTACGACGTCGCCCCCTCCGGCGCCTGCACCTCACCGTCCGCGCCGCCCGGAGTCACGGCGATCCCGCCCTCGGGCGCCGTCCACAGCGTGAACGTGTCCCCCGAGCCCAGGTCGCCGGGCCAGGCGAGGACGTCCTCGCGCACCCAGTGCGCGGCCTGCTGCCCGGTGCCGGGCAGCGGCGGGTTCTCCACCCCTATCTCGAGCACGTGCGTCGCGATGTCGTACGTGAAGGTGACGGTCTCGCCGTCACCGACGGAGAACTGGTAGTTCGCGCCGCCGGGGGCGCCGCCCACGCCGTAGTTCTCGGCCCAGCTCAGGCCGTGCGCCACCTTCGTCTCGTACGCGCCCGCCGCGAGGTCGTCCGTCGACCACGTGGAGGTGCCGTCGCCGTCGGGGTCCTTGAGCCAGGTCGCGAGGCAGTCGGGCGCCCACGTGCCGGGGCAGCCGACCTGGTCCTGGAACGAGCCGGGCAGGGTCACGAGCGGGCCCTGCGCGGTGCTCGAGAAGTCCTTGCTCACCGGGTCCCAGTAGAACGTGACGGGTCCGCCGTCGGTCGTGTACGTCGCGTTGCCGCCGTCCGGCACGCCGCCGACGCCGTAGTTCACGGTCCACGACCCGTTGATCGCGACCTTGTACTCGTACGTGCCGGCGGGCACGTCGAACGTGCCTTCGTACACGCCGTCGGGACGCTCGGCGAGCTTCGCGGCCTCGCAGCCCGGTGCCCAGTCGCCGGCGCAGCCCATCGCTGCGTTGTGGCTGCCGGGCACGGTGACGAGGTCGATCTCGGGCTCGGGCTCCTCGGAGACCGTGCCGGTCACGTCGACCCCGACGCTCGCGAACGTCGACGCGGCGGCGCGGTCGCCGTCGGCGTCGGTCGTCACGGCGCGGTACTCGACGAGCGTGCCCTCGGGCATGCCGGTGACGTCGTGGAAGACGCGCGGCGAGGTGTCCTCGGCGGTCCCGAGCGGCGTCCACTCCTCCGATCCCACCTCGCGCCACGCGAACGACGTCTCCGCCCACGCGTCCGCGTCGACCGTCGCGGCGACGGGGGCCACACCGGTCACGCCCGCGCCCGCGACCGGGACGGTCACGGCGATCTCGCCCGAGGAGTCGGCGCCGACCTCGCGGTCGGCCACGAGCACGACGGCGGACGTCGCCGGGACGGAGAGCGTCACCGTGCCCTCGCCGTCCGCGGTGACGGGAGCGCCGTCGCCGTACAGCACGTCGTAGGTGGCGCCCGGCGTGAGCGTCGTGAACGTCGCCTCGCGCGGCTCGGCCGCGTTGTTCAGCGCGACGAGGTGCTCGACCTTCTCCTCACGGTCGACGCGCGAGAAGGCGTAGACGCCCGCGCCGGAGTCGACGTGCCGCTCGACCTGCGCGCCGGTCGCGAGCGCCGGGTGCGCGTCGCGCAGCGTGGCGAGCGACGCGATGTGCTCGTAGAGCGGCGCGTCGGTGCCGTACCGGTCGACGCTGCCCGCCTGCTCGCCCGTGACGAGCGGCTGGTCGGCGTACTCGGCGACCTGGGTCGCGAAGAGCGTCTGGCGCGCGTCCTTGTCGCCGCCCGCGCCCGCGAAGCCCTGCTCGTCGCCGTAGTAGACGACCGGCTGGCCGCGCGTGAGGTACATGAGCTCGTGCGCCAGCTCGTCGCGCGCGAGCGGGTCGTCGGTGCTCGCGAGCATGTACCCGACACGGCCCATGTCGTGGTTGCCGAGGAACGTCGGGAGCGCGCTCGCCGACGTGTCGGGCGTCGTGTACATGTCGTCGCTCGCGAACAGCGACGCGAGGCCCTTCGCGCTGTTGCCGCTCGCGAAGCTGGTCGCGGCCGACTGGAACGTGAAGTCGAGCGTCGAGCTCATGTCGGTCTTCCGCACGTAGGGCGAGAGCTTCGCGGCGTCGGCGTCGTACACCTCGCCGAACATGAAGAACTCGTCCTTGCCCTGCGCGTGGGCGTAGTCGAGGACCTCGGTGGTCCAGGTCTCCCAGAACTCGAAGTTCACGTGCTTGACGGTGTCGATGCGGAAGCCGTCGATGCCGAGGTCGATCCAGTCCTGGTAGACGTCGACGAACCCGTCGACGACCGTCGGGTGCTCGGTCATGAGGTCGTCCAGGCCGTCGAAGTCGCCGTACGTCACCGACTCGCCCGTCCACGTCGAGTTGCCCCGGTTGTGGTAGAGCGCCGGGTCGTTGAGCCAGGACGGGACCTTGAGGTCCTCCTTGCCCGCCGGCACGAACGGCGTGTACGGGAACGAGGTCGCGGGGTCGAGCTCCGGGAAGTCGCCGGTGCCCGCGTAGGTCGCCGGGTCGAAGACGTTCCCGGCTGCGTCACGGTAGGGCGACGTCCCCTGGTCGACGTAGGAGTACTGCTTCTCCTCGTAGTCGACGACGTCCGCCGTGTGGTTCGTGATGATGTCGAAGTAGACCTTGATCCCGCGCTCGTGCGCCTCGTCGATGAGGGCCTCGAGCTCGGCGTTGGTGCCGAGGTGCGGGTCGATCTGCGTGAAGTCGGTGATCCAGTAGCCGTGGTACCCGGCGGACGCGTCGGCGCCGGTGCCCTGGACGGGCTGGTTCTTGAACGACGGCGTCAGCCAGATCGCGGTCGTGCCGAGGCCTTCGACGTAGTCGAGGTTCTCGCGCAGGCCCGCGATGTCGCCGCCGGAGTAGAAACCCTTGTTCGTCGGGTCGAAGCCGGACACGAGCGGGTCGTCCCCGAGGCCGGCGGTGTCGTTCGACGGGTCGCCGTTCGCGAACCGGTCGGTCATGACGAAGTAGAACCGCTCGTCGGACCCGGGCTGCCGCACGGGCGGGACGACGAGCGCCGCGTCCTGGGCGTCGTCGTACTCCCCCGCGAGGCCGAGGGGCACCAGCGCGATGCGCTGCGTCGCGTCGTCGAACGTGACACGCACGCGCGTGTCGCCGCCGAGCACGAGCGGGGCGTTGTCCGGCCCGCCGTCGCGCCCGTAGGCCTCGTCCCACGCGTCGTCCATCGCGACCTTGTACTGCCAGGTCCCGGCGGGCACGTCGAACTCGGCGGACCAGACGCCGGGCGTCTCGGTCGGCTCGAGCTCGGTCGCGGCGCAGGAGGGGTCCCAGTCGGCGGCGCAGCCGAGCTCGGACTGGAGGTCGCCCACGAGCGCGGCGGTGCGGTCGGCGCCCGTCGCGGGCGCGGCGAGCGCGGCGACGGTGAGGCCGGCGAGCGTCGTGCTCGCAACGGCGAGCGCGGTGACCGACGCGGTCGCCCGGGCGGCGCGCGATCGGGTGGGGTGACCGGGTGACGCGGTCGGCGACGGCGGACGCCGTCGCGGCGTGGAGGTCATGAGGACTCCCTCGTCCAGGGGTGGGAACGGGACCGCCGGCACGTGCGCGGCGACGCGTCCACCAGCGGGCGACGTCGACCGTGACCTTCTCCGTGAGCGGCTGTTCGCGACTGTACTGCTTGCTGAAAGTTGCAGCAAGAGGCGATACGTGTCTGTTCGGCGCGTGACAGGGGCCGGCCGCGAGCGGCACAAGGTGAGCCGCCGCCACGGGTGGAGGTGCCGAGTCGTGGAGGCATCGGCGGGAGCCGCAGGGCAGAGCGGAGGGTGGGGCGGGTCGTGGCGGGTCGTGGTGGGTCTGGCGGGAGCCGCGAGGGACGAGCGGCGGATGGTAGACCCGCCACGACCCGCCCCTCCCTCCGCGGAGGAGAGACGGCAGCGCGACACGACCGAGGCCGACGCTCAGCCCGCGAGGTGCCCCCAGCGCGCCGCGAGCTCGCGCCACGGCCCCACCTCGGCCACCACCCCGTCGTCGAGCACGACCACGCGGTCGGCCCGCGCGAGCGCGGCCCGCTTGGACGTGGACCCGATGACGGTGGTCCCGCGCTCGCGCAGCGACGTCCACAGCTCGATCTCGGTCGCGGCGTCGAGCGCGCTGGACACGTCGTCGGCGAGGAGCAGCTCGGCGTCGGTCGCGAGGGCGCGTGCCAGGGCGAGCCGCTGCACCTGCCCGCCCGAGAGCCGCACGCCGCGGTGGCCGACGAGCGCCTCGTGCCCGCCGGCCTCGACGACGTCGCGCTCGAGGCGTGCCGCGGCGACCGGCCCGTCGAGCTCGCGCTCGTGACCGAGGCGGACGTTGTCCGCGAACGTCCCGGAGAGCACGCGCGGCACCTGGGCGACGTACGACACCTGCCCGGGACGCAGGAACGCCTGCGCGTCGACGACGTCGGTGCCGTTCCAGCGGATCCGGCCCGTGTGCTCCATGAGCCCCGCGAGCGAGGCGAGCAGGCTCGACTTGCCTGCGCCCACCTGCCCGAGCAGCAGCACGAGCTCGCCGCGGCGCACGGACAGGTCGACGCCCTGGACGCCGATGGTGCCGTCGTCGTGCACGGCCGTGACCCCGGAGAGGTCGAGCCGGTCGAGCGGCTGCCGGGCCACGGGCGACGGGACCGGTGCCGCACCCGCGACCAGGTCGACGCCGTGCGGCACGTCCATGAGGTCGGCGCCGGCGGCGAACCGGCTCGTGGCCCGCTGCCACGAGCGCGTCCCGGGCGCCTCGGTGACGACCGCTCCCGCCACGACGCCGAACCAGCCGAAGCCGGTGACCGCGTTCGCCACGAGCAGGGCCGTCGCGAGGTCCCACGTCTCGGTGAGCAGCCCGGCCCAGGCGGCGACGACGCCGAGCTGGATCATGACGAGCGGCACGCCGTCGAGCGCGGCCTGCACCCGGTGCTCGAAGACGGCGGCGCGTACGCGCCCGGCGTCGACGGCGTGCAGGTGCGCGTGCACCTGCGGCGTGCGTGCGGCGAGCTTGACGGTGCGTGCGGCGTCGAGCGCGGAGACGAGCGCGCGGCCGAACTGTGCGCGGGCCGCCGACGAGCGCGTCGCCGACCGGCCGGCGATCGGTCGCCCGAGCGCGGAGGCCGCGGCGGAGACGACCATGACGGCGAGCAGGACGGCGCCCGCGAGCCAGGAGCCGCTGAGCAGCGCCGTGACGCCGGCGATGACGAGACCGTTGACGAAGTCGACCCACCGGTCGGCGTACCGCACGAAGCGGTCGGCGTCCATCGCGCGCGCCACGACCTCCCCGGGTGGTGTGGCCGTCAGGCGCTGCTGGCGGGTCTGGCCGACCATGACGGCCATCCGTACGCGCAGCAGGACCTCGACCCACCACCGCGGGTACACGTACAGCGCCTGCGCGAGGCACAGCGGTGCGAGGACGAGCAGGACGGCGAGCGGGACGAGCAGCGATGCGGGGAAGCCCGCGTCGACGTCCTCCACGGCGCGGCCCCAGAGGAAGCCCGTCAGGGCGCCCTGTGCCGCGACGAGGCTCGAGACGAGGAAGAGGCCGGCGCCGACGACGCCCCACGCGGGGCGCACGACGAGCGCGTGCAGGACGCCGCGAGCCAGGCTCGGACCGTCGCCGTGGTCGGGGCGGACCGGCGGCTCGCCGCGCCGGCGGCGCCCGCCCACGGACTCGGCGGCGCGCGCGCCGCTCGCGGTACCGTCGCTCGCAGCCCCGGTGCTGGCGGTCCCGTCGCTGACGGTCCCGTCGCCCGTGGTGGCGTGCTCCTGCGCCACCGCGTCGTCGAGGGCGCCGTCCTGGGCGGCGCTCGCCTCGAGGAGGCTCCGGTAGCGGCCCGGCGTGCGGGCGAGCTCGGCCCGCTCTCCGTGCTGCACGAGCCGTCCGTGGTCCAGCACGGCGACGAGCCCGGCGCGCTCGATCGTCGTCAGGCGGTGCGCGACGAGGACGCCGGTGCGCCCGGCGAGCAGCCGCTCGGACGCGGCGACGACCCGCGACTCGGTGAGCGGGTCCATGCGGGCCGTGGCCTCGTCGAGCACCACGACCTGCACGTCGCGCACGAGCAGGCGCGCGAAGGCGACGAGCTGCTCCTCCCCCGCGGACAACGACGTCCCGCCCGGGCCGAGCAGCGTGTCCAGGCCGTCGGGCAGCCCGTCCACCCAGTCGTCGAGCCGCAGCTCGCGCACGGCCGACTCGACGTCGGCGCGCGGCACGTCGGCGAACAGCGCGATGTTCTCGGCGAGCGTCCCCGCGAGGATCTCGGTGCGCTGCGTGACGACGCCGACGGCCGCCCGCAACGCCTGCAGCTCGAGGTCGCGCACGTCGACGCCCCCGAGGAGCACCGTGCCGGGCGCGGGCTCGACGGCGCGCGACAGCAGCGAGGCCAGCGTGGACTTGCCCGAGCCGGTCCGTCCGACGAGGGCGACCGTCTCCCCCGCCGGCACGCGCAGGCTCACGCCGTCGAGCGCGAACCCGCCCTCGGCGTAGGCGAAGCGCACGTCGCGCAGCTCGATCCCGACGGGGCCGTCGGGCACGTCGTGCCCACCGGCGGGCTCGGGCGCGACGGCCAGCATCTGGCGGATGCGGGTGATCGCGCCGAGCCCTTCCTGGATGTCCGGGAGGTGGTGGACGAGGTTGTCGGTCTGGCCGACGAACAGCGCGGTGACGAGGAACAGCGTCACGAGCCGGTCGACGGGCAGGTCGCCGTCGGCGGCGAGCGCGGCGCCGGCCAGCGCGACGCCCGCGAGGAGCGCGGCGAGCACGAGCCCCGCGCGCCGCAGCATGCGCGACTCGACGGTGACGACCTCGGCGAACCGCCGGTGCACGTCGGCCGAGCGTTGCGCGAGGCGGCTCACGGCGAACTCCTGCCCGAGGCTCGTCCGCAGGTCGTCACGCGCGGCCACGGCTTCCTCGAACGCCGCGGCGTGGTCGGTCCACGCCATCTCCTCGACGACCTTGCGCCGCGCGATCTCGCTCAGCATCGGCCGCACGAGGAACCATGCGAGCAGCCCCAGGACGGGGAACAGCGCCCACGCGGGCCACCACGTCAGGCCGGCGACGGCCCACATGGGAACCACGCCGACGAGCGTGCGGCCGGCGCCCCACAGCTGGCGGCGCACGAGCGTGCCGACGGCGTGCGTGTCGTCGTCGACGCGGTCGAGGACCTCCCCGACCGCCTGCTCCGTCAGGGTCGGCAGCGGCTGGTGCAGCGCGGCGGTGAGCAGGTCGCCGCGCAGTCGGCCCTCCGCACGGTCGACGACACCCGCCCACACGACCTGGCCCACGGTGTCCAGCAGCGCCGCGCCGACGATGCACGCGGCGAGCAGCTGGAGGGTCGCGACGGTCGGGTCCTGCGCGAGCCACCCCGCCACGACGGTGCCGAGCGCGGTCCCGACGGCGCCGACGGCGAGCGCCGCCAGGGCGACCCCGGCCTGCGGGCCGCGCAGCCGCCGCAGGTCGAGCCGGCGGGCCGGGTCGTCCGCCGGGGGCGCGGGGGCGGACGCCGTCCCGGCGTGCGGGGCGGGCGGGTGCTCGGTACCTGTGGGCGCGTCGATCATGGCTCGTCGACCCTAGGCCGCGCGCGGCCGTTCTCGTACCGTTTTTCGCCCGCCGCCGGGGGCCGGTCAGGAGGCGCCGGTGATCGCGGCGAGGATGTGCTCGTGAGGAGCCGTCGCCTCGAACGCGCCGTTGTTGCGTCCGTGCCGCAGGACCTCGATGCGGTCCGAGACGGCGCGCACGTCGGTCATGTTGTGGCTGATGAGGATCACGCCCAGGCCCATGTCGCGCAGCCGCTGGATGTGGGTGAGCACCTCCGCGGTCTGCCCGACGGACAGGGCCGCCGTCGGTTCGTCGAGGACGACGACGCGCGGTTCGCCCACGAGCGTGCGCGCGATGGCGACCGCCTGCCGCTGCCCGCCCGACAGCGTGCGCAGCGGTGTGCGCACCGACGGCACCCGCACCGTGAGCGTGCGCAGGATCTCCTGCGTCACGCGCTCCATCTCGAGGTCGCGCAGGAAGCCCTGGCGCGTGCGCAGCTCGCGCCCGAGGAAGACGTTCTGCGTGACGTCGAGGTTGTCGGACAGCGCCAGGTCCTGGAACACCGTCGCGATGCCCAGCTGGTTCGCCGCCGCCGGGGAGCCGATGGTCACGGGCTCGCCGTCGATCTCGATGAGGCCGGCGTCGGGCGTCAGCACGCCCGCGACGATCTTCGCGACCGTCGACTTGCCGGCGCCGTTGTCGCCGACGAGGGCGACGACCTCCCCGGCGCGGATCTGCAGGTCCACGCCGACGAGCGCCTCGACCGCGCCGAACCGCTTGACGACCTGGCGCAGCGCGAGCAGCGGTGTCCGGTCGCGCGTCATGAGGTCCTTCCCCCGGCGGTGTCCTCGTGGTCCTCGTCGTCCTCACGAGGATCGTCGACCGGAACCCTACCGGCCGTCGGCAGGAGGTCCGTGGACTGCAGGGCGAGGACGAGCGCACCGACCAGCTCCGCGCGCGAGCCGAGCGCGGCGGGGACGACCTCGAGCGGCTGCGGCACGCCGAGCAGGGCGCGCCGGCGCAGCGCCTCGCGCAGGGGGTCGAGGAGCACGTCCCCCGTCTCGGCGAGCTCGCCGCCCACGACGACACGCTGCGGCGTCACCGCCGTCGCGAGGTCGGCCACGACGCGGCCGACCACGGCGCCCGCGTCCGCGACGACCCGCGCGCAGCCCGGATCGCCCTCCGAGGCGCGGGCGACGACGTCGCGCAGCGTCAGCGAGCCGTGGCTGGTCCGCAGGGGCTCGAGGAACGCCGGGCCGCCGACGACCGTGTCGAGGCAGCCGCGGCTGCCGCAGCGGCAGATCGCCCCGGCCGGGTCGACCAGCACGTGGCCGATCTCGCCCGCGGTGCCCGCCACGCCGTGCAGGACCCGCCCCCCGAGCACGATGCCCGCCCCGGTGCCGTGCGAGACGCGTACGTACAGCGCGTCGTAGCAGTCCTTGACCGCGCCGACCGTGCTCTCGGCCAGGGCGCCGAGGTTCGCGTCGTTGTCCGCGAACACCGGGCGCGCGATCCGCTTCTCGAGCACCTGGGCGACGGCGACCCCGTCCCAGCCGTGCAGCACGCCCGGGGCGGTCACCATGCCCGACTCCGGGTCGACGGGGGCGGGCACGGCCACCCCGACGCCGACGATCTCGTCCAGCCCGCGGCCCAGGCGTTCGGCCAGCTCGACGACGAGCAGGGCCGCGCGGTCGAGCGTCGTGTCGGCGCGGTGCTCGGACGGCAGGGGCAGGGCCTGCTCGGCGAGGACCTCGTGGGAGGCGTCCGCGAGCGCGACGCGCAGCCGGCGGTGGCCGATCTCGACGCCCACCGCGATGCCCAGGCGGTGGGCGAGCGTCACGAGCTGGGCCCGCCGGCCCGAGCGTGTCGTGCTGCGCACCGCGACGAGCCCCGTGGCGACGAGCTCCTTGACGATGGTCGAGACGGTCGCGGCCGACAGCCGCGTGGCACCGGTGAGCTCGACCTGCGTCAGGCCGCCGTGGCGCTTGACCGCGTCGAGCACCGCCGCGCGGTTCGCCTCCCGCAAGGAGGACTGCGACCCCGACATGGAACGCCGTCCTCTCACGCGGGGAGTCTATCGGGACGACCCGGCCGGGCCCGCGCGGTGCGCGGACCCGGCCGGGTCGGTGACGGGACGGACGTCCCGGCAGGTCAGCGCAGCGCGGAGGCGCGGCGCTTGTTGTAGAC
This sequence comes from Cellulosimicrobium sp. NPDC057127, assembly GCF_042670945.1. NCBI lineage: Bacteria > Bacillati > Actinomycetota > Actinomycetes > Micrococcales > Promicromonosporaceae > Cellulosimicrobium > Cellulosimicrobium sp. NPDC057127. The sequence continues at coordinate 239,485 of NZ_JBHUUP010000005.1, read as the reverse complement.
GTCGAACGCGACCGCCAGCAGCAGCACCAGGCCCTTGACGACCTGCTGCGTCGACTGCGGCACACCCATCAGCTGCATGCCGTTGGACATCACGGCCATGATCAGACCACCGACCATGGCGCCCGTGATGCGGCCGACGCCGCCCGTCGTCGAGGCGCCGCCGATGAAGCACGCGGCGATCGCGTCGAGCTCGAACATGTTGCCCGCGCCCGGCTGGGCGCCGTTCATGCGGGACGAGTAGACGATGCCGGCGACCGACGCGAGCATGCCCATGTTGACGAAGACCCAGAAGTTCACGCGGCGGACCTTGACGCCGGACAGCTGCGCGGCGTTGAGGTTGCCGCCGATCGCGTAGATGTGGCGACCGAAGATCGTCTTCTGCATCACGAGCGAGTACGCGAGGACGAGCACCGCGAGGAGGATGAGGATGTTCGGCAGGCCGCGGCTCTGCGCGAGCTGGTAGCCGAACCACATGACGACCGCGGCGATGGCCACGATCTTCACGACGAACAGCGGCATGCTCTCGACCGGCTGGTTGTACGCGATCTTCCCGCGGCGGGCGCGCCACTGGCTGACGGCGTAGCCGACGACGGCGATCGCGAAGATGACGAGCGTGAAGACGTCCACGCCGTACCCGCCGAGCAGGCCGTTCTGGAAGCCGTTGGCCACCTGGTAGTACGCGCCGCCGAACGGCGACAGGGACACGTTGTCGAGCACCTGGTACGTCAGGCCGCGGAAGAGGAGCATGCCGGCGAGCGTGACGATGAAGCCCGGGATGCCCACGTAGGCGACCCAGAACCCCTGCCAGACGCCGACGAGCAGACCGACCGCGAGCGCGGCGAGGACGCCGACCCACCACGGGAGCCCGTTGCGGATCACCAGGACTGCGGACACGGCCCCCGTCAGGGCGACGACCGACCCGACGGACAGGTCGATGTGCCCGGCGACGATGATCATGAGCATCCCGATCGCCAGGATCAGGATGTAGGAGTACTGCAGGATGATGTTGGTGAGGTTCCCGGGGCTGAGGAAGTTCTGGTTCAGCACGGCGAACAGGACGACGATCGCGACGAACGCGACGACGATGCCGCTCTGCCGCAGGTTCCTGCTCGCCATCTCCCGGAGTCCGGCAAGGGCGGTCATGCCACGTCTTCCTTCGCTGTGTCGTTCGCCGCGACACCGGCGACGAGGGGCTCCTCGTCGTCGAGAGTGTCCGGCCGGTCGAGGGTCATGAGTTCCATGAGGCTCTCCTGCGTCGCCTCGGCCACGGGCAGCTGGCCCGTCATGCGACCTGCGGAGAGCGTGTAGATGCGGTCGCAGATCCCGAGCAGCTCAGGGAGCTCCGAGGAGATGACGACCACGGCACGGCCGGCGGCGACCATGCGGTTGATGAGCACGTAGATCTCGTACTTGGCGCCCACGTCGATGCCGCGCGTCGGCTCGTCGAGGATGAGGACCTCGGGGTCGGTGTACAGCCACTTGGACAACACGACCTTCTGCTGGTTCCCGCCCGAGAGCTGACCCACGACGGACATGACCGTCGGCGTCTTGATGTTGAGGTCCTCGCGGTACTCGTCCGCGACCTTGAGCTCCTCGTTCGCGTTGATCCACCCGCGCCGCGCCACCTTGCCGAGACCGGCGGCGGTGATGTTGTGCCGCACGTCGTCGATGAGGTTGAGGCCGTACGTCTTGCGGTCCTCCGTGGCGTACGCCAGGCCGTTGTCGATCGCCTCGGCGACGCTGCGCGCCTGGATCTCCTTGCCGTGCAGGTACAGACGGCCGGAGGCCTTGCGCCCGTACGTCTGCCCGAAGATGCTCATCGCCAGCTCGGTGCGGCCGGCGCCCATGAGCCCGGCGATGCCGACGACCTCGCCCGCGCGCACCGAGAAGGAGGCGCCGTCGATGACGCGCCGTCCGGGCTGCGTGGGGTGCAGCACCGTCCAGTCCTCGACGCGCAGGACCTCGTCGCCGAGCTGCGGCTCACGGTGCGGGTAGCGGCTGCTGAGGTCGCGGCCGACCATCCCGCGGATGATGCGGTCCTGGGTGGACTCCGGGTCGCTCATGTCGATCGTCTCGACCGTGCGGCCGTCACGGATGATCGTCGTGCGGTCCGCGATCTCGGCGATCTCGTTGAGCTTGTGCGAGATGATGATGCACGTGATGCCCTCGGCCCGGAGCTGACGCAGGAGGCCGAGCAGGTGCTCGGAGTCGTTGTCGTTGAGGGCCGCGGTCGGCTCGTCGAGGATGAGCAGCTTCACCTCCTTGGAGAGCGCCTTCGCGATCTCCACGAGTTGCTGCTTGCCGACGCCCAGCTCGCCGATCGGCGTGGTCGGGTTCTCCTGGAGGCCGATGCGCCCGAGGAGCTCGGCGGCCAGGTGGTTCGCCCGGTTCCAGTCGATGAGCCCGAGCGAGCCCCGCGCCTCGTTGCCGAGGAAGATGTTCTCCGCGACGGACAGGTACGGGACGAGCGCGAGCTCCTGGTGGATGATGACGATGCCCTCGGCCTCGGAGTCGTTGATCGACCCGAACCGCACGGTCTCGCCCTCGTAGCGGATCTCGCCGTCGTAGGTGCCGTGCGGGTACACGCCCGACAGCACCTTCATCAGCGTCGACTTGCCCGCGCCGTTCTCGCCGCAGATCGCGTGGATCTCACCGCGCCGGATCTCCAGGTCGACCCCGGACAGGGCCTTGACTCCTGGGAACTCCTTGGTGATGGACCGCATCTCGAGGATGTGATCGCTCATGAGCGTCCTAACTCCCGGTCGGGGGGACGGGCCCGGCGCCGCGGCGCCGGGCCCGTCGAGGAAGGTGTGTCAGTCCGTGACGCCGGCGTCGACCTCGGCCTGGGTGTAGTACCCGGACTCGACGAGGAGCGGCGCGATGTCCTCCGCGAACACCGTGTCGACCTCCAGGAGGTAGGACGGGACGACCTTCACACCGTTGTCGTACGTCTCGGTGTCGTTGGCCTCGGGGATCTCGCCCTCGACGAACGACTGCGCGGCGACGACGGCCTGGTCGGCGAGCTTGCGCGTGTCCTTGAAGATGGTCGAGGACTGCACGCCGTCCGCGATGAGCTTGACCGACGCGATCTCGGCGTCCTGACCGGTGACGACCGGCAGGCCCTCCTCGATGGTCGGGCCCATGCCGACGCCCTGGAGCGCCGTGATGATGCCGCGCGAGATGCCGTCGAACGGCGAGAGGACGCCGTGCAGCTCGGTGCCGCCGGAGTACGTCGACGTGAGCAGGTCCTCCATGCGCTTCTGCGCGGCCTCCTGCGACCACCGCAGGGTCGCGACCTGGTCGAACTTCGTCTGGCCCGAGGGGATCACGAGCGTGCCGTCGGCGATGTACGGCTGGAGCGTGTCCATCGCGCCCTGGAAGAAGAACGACGCGTTGTTGTCGTCGGGCGAGCCGGCGAACAGCTCGATGTTGTACGGCCCGGCGGCCTCGCCCGTGGGCTCGCCCTCGCGGTCCGTGATGCCCAGGCCGGCGAGCAGCGCCGTGGCCTGCGCGACACCGACGGCGTAGTTGTCGAACGTCACGTAGAAGTCGACGTTCTCGCTGTCGCGGATGAGCCGGTCGTAGGAGATGACCGGGATGTTCGCTGCGGCGGCCGCGTCGAGCTGGCTCGTCAGCGCCGTGCCGTCGATCGAGGCGACGACGAGCACGTCGACACCACCCGTGATCATCGAGTCGATCTGCTGGGTCTGGGTCGGGATGTCGTCGCCCGCGAACTGCAGGTCGACGTCGTAGCCCAGCTCCTCGAGCCCGCTCTTGACGGCCTCGCCGTCGGCGATCCACCGCTCCGAGGTCTCGGTCGGCATCGCGACGCCGACCTTGATGTCCTCGCCACCGTCACCGGCTGCCCCACCGTCACCGCTGCCCGCACCCTCGCCACCGCAGGCGGCGAGCGCCAGCACCATCAGCGAGCTCGTGGCGACCGCGCCCCAGCGGGCCTTGGTCACTCGTCGCATCGTCGCGCTCCTTCTCGTCGTCGAGTCGCGGGCCACGTCGGCCCGCGGCGGCACTCGGCCGCGTCCGCGACCACCTGCGGTCGCGCTGCCGACGAGGATGCATGAGTTCGGGTCTCGAAGTCAACTTCCACCGGTGCATTCGAGCGTCGAACTCACCAACGTCACCCGCGCCGGGACGTCGGTCCCGGCACACCGGGTCCGCCGGGCCTGGTGGGCCGACCAGCCCTACGATCGGCCCTGATGGAGAACGCGGGCGGGGTGAGGGTGCTGTGGCGTCGCGCCCTCGAGTCGTTCTGGTTCTACCCCGCCGTGCTGTGCGTCTCCGCGGTCGTCCTCGCGGAAGGGCTCGTCCTCGTGGACCGCGCCCTGCCCGCCGAGACGGTCCAGGGCGTCGGGTTCCTGCGTGCGCTCAGTGCGAGCGGCAGCCGCGCGCTGCTCGGGGCCATCGCCACGTCCGTGCTCACCGTCGCCGGCACCACGTTCTCGATCACCATCTCCGTGCTCGCCACGACGACGTCGACCTACGGACCGCGGCTCGTGCGCAACTTCATGACCGACCGCGGCAACCAGCTCGTGCTCGGCGTGTTCACCGCGTCGTTCCTGTACGCCTTGATCGTGCTGCGCTCCGTGCGCAGCCAGGACGACGACGGCAGCGCGTTCGTGCCGACCGTCGCCGTCAACGTCGCGGTGCTGCTCGCCGTCCTGTGCGTCGGCGTGCTCGTGTACTTCATCCACCACATCGCGGACTCGGTGCAGGTCTCGACCCTGCAACGACGGCTGCGCGACGAGCTCGACGCCGTGGTCGAGCTGCTCGCCCCGCCGGAGTCGCGGACCGGGGCGGTGGACGCCGCCGCGTCCCTCCCGGAGTCGCTGCCGCCCGTGCAGGGCGAGCGGAGGGCGACCGCGACGGGCTACGTGCAGTGGATCGACGTCGACGGGATCGTCGAGGTCGCACGGCGCGCCGGGGGCACGGCCGAGGTCCTCGTGCGGCCGGGCGACCACGTCCTCGTGCGCGAACCGTGTCTCCGGCTGCGCGGCACGGCCGCGTGGTCGGAGGCCGACGCGCGCGCCGCGTGCCGCGGGATCGTCCTCGGCGTCGAGCGCACGCCCCACCAGGACCTCTCGTTCGCGGTGCAGCAGCTCACCGAGATGGCGGTGCGGGCGCTCTCCCCCGGCATGAACGACCCCTACACGGCCGCGTACGCGTTCGACACGCTCGCCGACGGTCTCGTCCGCCTCGTCGAGCGCGACCCGCCGTCGGCGGGACGCACCGACGCGGACGGCGTGCTGCGCGCGGTGGTGCGGTGGCCGCAGCCCGAGGAGCTCCTCGGCGCGGTGCTCGTCGCGGTGCGCACCTACGCGCTGGCCGCGCCCGTCGCGCTGGCGGCGGCCGTCCGGCTCGTCGAGCGTCTCGCGCACGCCGACGCACGGCCCGGACCCCGGGCGCGGCTGCGCACCGAGGTCCGGGCGTGGCGGGACGCGATGGAGGGGTCGGAGCTGCTGCCGCACGACCGCGAGCCCGTCGTGCGGCGGCTCGACGCGGTCATCGAGACCCTGCGCCTCGGCTGAGCCTCAGACGAGACCCAGCTGCTCCACGGCCTGGCGCTCCTCCTGCAGCTCGGCCACCGACGCGTCGATGCGCGTGCGGGAGAGCTCGGAGATCTCGAGGTCCTGCACGATCTCCCAGGAGCCACCGCGCGAGACCACGGGGAACGACGAGATGAGCCCCTCCGGGACGCCGTACGACCCGTCGGACACCACGCCGGCGCTCGTCCAGTCGCCCTCGGGCGTGCCGTGCACCCAGTCGCGTACGTGGTCGACCGCCGCGTTGGCGGCCGACGCGGCCGACGACGCACCTCGGGCGTCGATGATCGCCGCCCCGCGCTTGGCGACCGTCGGGATGAGCTCCTGCTCGAGCCACGCACGGTCCTCGGCGAGCTCGGCGCCCGGGCGCCCGGCGACGTCCGCGTGGAACAGGTCGGGGTACTGCGTGGCCGAGTGGTTGCCCCAGATCGCGAGCCTGCGCACCTGCGCGACCGGCACGCCGGCGCGCTTCGCCACCTGCGTCAGCGCCCGGTTGTGGTCCAGCCGCGTCATCGCGGTGAAGCGGTCCTTCGGCACGTCGGGCGCGTTCGACGCCGCGATGAGCGCGTTCGTGTTCGCCGGGTTGCCCACCACCAGCACGCGGACGTCGTCCGCGGCGCCGGCGTTGATGGCGCGGCCCTGCGGCTTGAAGATGCCGCCGTTCGCCTCCAGCAGGTCGCCGCGCTCCATCCCCGGGCCGCGCGGTCGCGCACCCACGAGCAGGGCGACGTTCGTGCCCTCGAACGCCGGCGCCGGGTCGTCGTAGATGTCGACGCCGGCCAGGAGCGGGAACGCGCAGTCGTCGAGCTCCATCGCCGTCCCCTCGGCGGCCTTGACGCCCTGCGGGATCTCCAGGAGGCGCAGGCGCACGGGCGTGTCCGCCCCCAGCATCTGCCCCGACGCGATGCGGAACAGCAGCGCGTAGCCGATCTGACCGGCCGCGCCGGTCACCGTCACGTTCACGGGTGTGGTCATGGGCTCACTCTCCCACAGCGCCGGAGACGCCGGACGGCGACGCCCCCGGAGGGACGCCGCCGTCCGGGACGGAGCGGAGGCTCAGCCCAGGCGGGCCTTGAGGTTCTCGTCGAGGGCGGCGAGGAAGTCCTCCGTCGTCAGCCACTCCTGGTCCGGGCCGATGAGGAGCGCGAGGTCCTTCGTCATCTTGCCGGACTCGACCGTCTTCACGACGACGTCCTCGAGCGTCTGCGCGAACTCGGTGACCTCGGGGGTGCCGTCGAGCTTGCCGCGGTGCATGAGGCCGCGGGTCCAGGCGAAGATCGACGCGATCGGGTTGGTCGACGTCGGCTTGCCCTGCTGGTGCTGGCGGTAGTGACGCGTCACGGTGCCGTGCGCGGCCTCGGCCTCGACGGTCCTGCCGTCGGGCGTCATGAGGACGGACGTCATGAGGCCGAGCGAGCCGAAGCCCTGCGCGACGGTGTCGGACTGGACGTCGCCGTCGTAGTTCTTGCAGGCCCAGACGTAGCCGCCCTCCCACTTCATGGCGGAGGCGACCATGTCGTCGATGAGACGGTGCTCGTACGTGAGGCCCGCCGCGGCGAACTGCTCGGCGAACTCCGCGTCGAAGACCTCCTGGAACAGGTCCTTGAACTGGCCGTCGTAGGCCTTGAGGATCGTGTTCTTCGTGGAGAGGTACACCGGGTAGCTCCGCTGGAGGCCGTACGCGAACGAGGCGCGGGCGAAGTCGCGGATCGACTCGTTGAAGTTGTACATGCCCATCGCGACGCCGCCCTCCTCGGGCATGGTCACGACCTCGAACTTCTGCGGCTCCGAGCCGTCGGCCGGCTCGAACGTCATCGTGATCTTCCCGGGGCCGGGGACCTTGAAGTTCGTCGACTTGTACTGGTCGCCGTGGGCGTGGCGGCCGATGATGATCGGCTTGTTCCAGCCCGGGACCAGACGCGGGATGTTGGAGATGATGATCGGCTCGCGGAACACGACGCCGCCGAGGATGTTGCGGATCGTGCCGTTGGGCGAGACCCACATCTTCTTGAGGCCGAACTCCTCGACGCGGGCCTCGTCGGGGGTGATCGTCGCGCACTTGACGCCGACGTTGTACTGCTTGATCGCGTTCGCCGCGTCGACGGTCACCTGGTCGTCGGTGGCGTCGCGGTTCTGGATCGACAGGTCGTAGTACTTGAGGTCGACGTCGAGGTAGGGGTGGATGAGGCGGTCCTTGATGAACTGCCAGATGATGCGCGTCATCTCGTCGCCGTCGAGCTCGACGACCGGGTTGACGACCTTGATCTTGCCCATGCGCAGATCGCTCCAACTGTCGGGGACTGGTGCCCACCGTCGGGACGGCGACCGGCGCCTGGCGCAGGTCCGTCCGCCGCGCGCGGGGGCGGTGCTGACCGCCGACCAGGGTACTCGACTTCTCGACGTCAAGATACTTTGGCGGTGACGCCGGGGTCAGGATCCGTATGCCCGATTCCCACGCGACGTCCAGGCAACAGTGGCAGGATGCGCACAGGTGCCGCGTCCCGGCATCGTGCCGTCGTCCCGATCGCCCGTGAGCGCGGCATCGCGCAGCGGGCACGGGCCCTTCCGAACCAGACAGGAACATCATGTCCCAGGACACCACCGCTCCCGGTGCGTCGGGCGGCCCCGTCGCCGAGGACGTCACCGTCGCGCGGGCCGAGCCCGTCGCCGTCGTCCAGCCCGGCCTCCTCGCCCGACTCGGCGCCGAGGTCTTCGGCACGTTCGTGCTCGTCCTCGCGATCATCGGCGTGGCGCTGTACCTGCGCTTCACGAACGCGGGCATCGTGCTCCCCGTCGCCTTCGCCGGCGGCGTCGCGCTCGCGGGCGCCGTCGCGGCGGTCGGCCACGTCTCCGGCGGGCACTTCAACCCGGCCGTGACGCTCGGCGCCGCGATCGGCGGGCGCACGGCGTGGCGCGACGTCCTCCCCTACTGGCTCGCCCAGCTCGTCGGCGGCGCCCTCGCCGCGCTCGTGCTCCTCGCCACCACGCCGCAGGGGCAGGCACAGCTCGACTGGCTCGCGCAGAACCAGCTGATCGCCGAGGCCACGCGCGGCGCGGTGTTCTCGAGCACCGCCAACGGCTTCGCCGAGCACTCCCCCATCTCCGGCCTGACGGCCGGCAACCTCGAGTTCTCCTTCGCGTCCGCGCTGCTGCTGGAGGTCATCGGCACGGCGGTGTTCGTCGGGATCATCCTCGGCGTCACCGACAAGCGCGCGAGCACCCGCGGGGTCGCGCCGTTCGCGATCGGCCTCAGCTACACCGCGCTGCTGCTCGTCGCCGCTCCCGTGACCAACGGCTCCTTCAACCCGGCCCGGTCGCTGGCCGCGGCGATCCTCGCGCAGCCCTGGGCGCTCGAGCAGTTCTGGCAGCTGTTCCTGTGGGGCCCGCTCCTGGGCGCCGCGATCGCCGGCCTGTTCTACCGCGCCTTCGCCTTCGCGCCGGTGCACGACGACCTGCTCGGCGAGGACCAGGTCGTGGTGGGCGACGACGACGGTGCTGACGTCGTCGAGGTCACCGAGGTCGTCGAGGAGGCGGAGGAGGTGGAGACGCCGGCCACCGAGCGTCCCGCACCGACGGACGACGAGGACGGCCCCCGGAACCCCCGGGTCTGAGCGCCGCACCCTGCGGAGGGCGCCGGTCCGTCACGACGGGCCGGCGCCCTCCGTCGTCGTCGGGTGTGTCAGACGTCGCCGCGCAGCGTCAGCGCGAGGAACGCGATCGCGACGGCGGGCGCCAGGAAGAGGAACGTGTCGAGGCCGCGCGAACGGACGGTGATCCCCACCGGGCCGGGGCCGGGCAGCACCGCCCGGCACAGACCGGCGACGGCGAGGACGCCGGCCAGCACCAGGCAGGCGGCGCGCGCACCGACGAGCAGCGCCACCAGGGTCGTCAGGCCCACGCCCGCGACGGCGAGCCACATCGCCGGCTGCCGGCCCGCGCCGAGACCCGCGCGCGGCCCCGGGACCGGCGCCGACGGCGACCGGTCGCCGTCGGGAACGGGCGTCGTCCCCTGCTCGCCGGGCGTCCCGTCGTCGTGCACGTGGTGCCACGACGGGACGATCGCCGACCGCGGGGCGACCGCACCCCGAGCGGTGACGTCGCTCACGCTTCTCCCCCGTCCACGTCCGGAAGCCTACCGCCGTGGCCTAGCGTGACGTCCATGCCGACCCCCGCGCGCCCCCTCCTGCCCGCCGACGACGCCCCGTCCGCCGGGCGCGTCCCGTCGTCCGTCGTGGTGGTCGGCGCGGGGCTCGCCGGTGCCCGGACCGTGGCCGAGCTGCGGCACCAGGGGTACACGGGCACGATCACGCTGCTCGGCGCCGAGGGCGTCGCACCCTACGACCGCCCACCGTTGTCGAAGGAGCTGTTGACCCGACCCGAGCCGGCCTGGCTCGCGACGGAGATCGGCGTCGACGTCGACGCCCTCGCCGACGAGGTCCGCCTCGACGACGCCGCGGTGCGGCTCGAGCCTGCCGTCGAGGACGGGGCGCTCGCGCACGTCGTCACGACGCGGTCGGGCGCCCGGCGGGAGGCGGACGCCGTCGTCCTCGCGGTCGGCTCCGAGCCGGTGCGACCGCGGGGCTGGGACGCGGCCCGCGTGCTGCACTCGGCCGCGGACGCCGAGGGGCTGCGTGCGAGGGTGCGACCCGGGCTGCGGCTGGTGGTCGTGGGCGCGGGCTGGGTCGGGGCCGAGGTCGCCGGTGTGGCCGCCGGTGCGGGGGCGCACGTCACGGTCGTGGAGGCGGGCGCGGCCCCGCTCGAGCGGCAGCTCGGTGCCACCGTGGGTGCCCACCTGGCGCCCTGGTACGGGGAGGCCGGCGTCCGGCTCACGACCGGTGCGGCCGTGGTCGAGGTCCGGCCCGACGGCGTCCTGCTCGCCGACGGCACCGACGTCGCCGCGGACGTGGTGCTCGCCGCGGTGGGCGCGCGTCCTGCCACGTCGTGGCTCGACGGCGCGGTGCCGGTCGACGAGCGCGGTTCCGTCCCCGTCGGCACGACCGGTGCCGTGGAGGGCGTGCCGGGCGTGTGGGCCGTCGGGGACTGCGCGACCCGCGAGCACCCGCACCTCGGCCGCGTGCCGGGCGGGCACTGGTCGGCCGCGCTCCACGACCCCGAGCCGACGGTCCGGGCGATGCTGGGGCACGTGGGCGACGACCCGTCCGCGGGTGCGGCGCACGCGCCCTACGTCTTCTCGCAGCAGCTCGGCCACGACCTCGCGCTGTTCGGCCTGCCGCCCGAGGGTGGGGAGGTCGTGCTGCGCGGCACGCCCGGGGCGCCCGGCGGCTGGGCCGCGTTCTACCTCGAGCCCGGTGTCGCGGAGGCGGACGCCGGCGGGGGGACGGCCGTCCGCGCGGTGCTGCTCGTCGACTCCGCGCGCGACGTCGGGGCGGTGCGCCGTGCGGCGAACCGTGGCGTGCTCCGCCTCGACCTCGACGTCGCCGCCGACCCCGCCCGGCGGCTCCGCGACGCGCTCGTGTGACGGCGCGCCGCGGAGCCCGCGGTCAGTGCGCGAAGTGGCGCGTGCCCGTGAAGTACATCGTCACGCCGGCCGCCGTCGCGGCCTCGACCACCTCGGCGTCGCGGATGGAACCGCCCGGTGCGACGACGGCGCGCACACCGGCGTCGAGCAGGATCTGCAGGCCGTCGGCGAACGGGAAGAACGCGTCGGACGCGGCGACGGCTCCGCGGGCGCGCTCCTGCCCCTCGGCGAGCGTGTTCGCGCGCTCGACCGCGAGGCGGCACGAGTCCACGCGGTTGACCTGCCCCATGCCGACGCCCACGGCGGCGCCGTCGGCCGCGAGGAGGATCGCGTTGGACTTCGCCGCGCGCACCGCGCGCCACGCGAACGCGAGGTCGGCGAGCGTGGCCTCGTCGGCTGCGTCGCCGGTCACCAGGGTCCAGTGCTGCGGGTCGTCGCCACCGGTGACGGCACCCTCGGCGTCGGTCACGACGGCGTCGACGCGGTCGACGTCCTGCACGAGGAGCCCCCCGCTGATCGGCCGCGTCTCGACCGCTGCGGACGGCGCGCCGTCGACCACGAGGAGGCGCAGGTTCTTCTTCGCCCGCAGCACCTCGAGGGCCTCGGGCTCGAACCCGGGCGCGACGACCACCTCGGTGAACACGGGGGCGATCTGCTCGGCCGCGGCGCGCGTGACGACGCGGTTCGCGGCGACCACGCCGCCGTAGGCCGAGACGGGGTCGGTCGCGTGGGCCTTGGCGTGCGCGTCGGCGACGTCGGCACCCACGGCGATGCCGCACGGGTTGGCGTGCTTGATGATCGCCACGGCCGGCTCGGCGTGGTCGTGCGCGGCGCGCCACGCCGCGTCGGCGTCGACGTAGTTGTTGTAGCTCATCGCCTTGCCGTGGAGCTGCGTGGCCTGCGCGAGGCCGCTCGGCCCGTGGCCCGTCGTGTACAGCGCGGCGCGCTGGTGCGGGTTCTCGCCGTAGCGCAGCACGTCGGCGCGGTCCCACGTCGCACCGATCCACGCGGGGAAGCCGCTCGACGCGGTCGTCCCGTCCTCGCGGACCACGTCGTCCGTCGGGGAGACGACGTTGCCCATCCACGAGGCGACGGCGACGTCGTACGTCGCGGTGTGCACGAACGCGGCCGCCGCGAGCGCCTTGCGCTGGGCGTACGTGAACCCGCCCGTGCGGACGGCGTCGATGACGGCGTCGTAGGCCGCGGGCTCGACGACGACGGCGACGCTCGGGTGGTTCTTCGCCGCCGCGCGGACCATGGAGGGCCCGCCGATGTCGATCTGCTCGACGACCTCGTCCGGACCGGCGCCGGACGCGACGGTCGCGGCGAACGGGTAGAGGTTGACGACGACGAGCTCGAACGGCGCGATGTCGAGCTGCTCGAGCTGGTCGAGGTGGTCCTGCTTGCGCGAGTCGGCCAGGATGCCGGCGTGCACCCGGGGGTGCAGCGTCTTGACGCGGCCCTCGAGGCACTCGGGGAACCCGGTGAGGTCCTCGACCCGGGTCACGGGGATGCCGGCGCCGGAGATGGTGGACGCGGTCGAGCCGGTGGAGACGAGCTCGACGCCCTCTCCGTGCAGGGCGGTCGCGAGCTCGACGAGACCGGTCTTGTCGTAGACGCTCAGCAGGGCGCGGCGCACGGGCCGCTGCGCGTCGTCGGCGAGCTGGACGTCGGGCGAGGTGGGGACGTGGGGTGCGGGCGCGCTCATGGTCGAGGAGCTCCTCCGGGTCGCGGTCGGTGCACCGTGCGGTCCGGGCAGGACGCCAGCGCGGTGCCGAGTGGCAGAACCCAGGCGCCCAGGCGGTCGACGCACAGCAGGTTGACTCGGCCGCTCCCCGGTGGTCGTTCCCACCCTCGCCAGTCGCGGCCGTCCTCAGTCTAGCGGCCCGGTGCCGTCCCGCCCCGGCCCTCCCTCGGGTCCTCCCCCGGGTCCACGTCGTGGACCGTGCCCACGGCCGCCGCCACGGCGAGGTCGCTCGCGTCCTGCGCCCACGTGTCGGGCGTGCCGACGCGCCACAGCGAGCGCACGGTGCTGAGGACGGCCACGGTCGCGGCGAGCAGTCCCGCCAGCACGGTGAGCGCGACGCCGATGCCGTACCGGTCGAGCAGGCCGCTGCCGACGAGCGGGACGAGCGGGCCCGCCGCGAGACCGGTCAGTCCCATGACGGACGACAGGCGCCCCTGCATCCGGGGCGGGGTGATGGCCGCCGCGTAGCCCGAGAGGCCGGCGTTGACCGCGGGCACGAGCAGGACGGCGAACGGGAGGACGGCCAGGTAGGCGACGTAGGACTGCAGGGCCGCCATGACGACCGCGCCGAGGGCCAGCACGCCGAGCGCGACGACGACGAGCGCGCCGGCCCGGAACCGTGCGACGAGCCGCGGCGCGAGCAGCGCGCCGACGAGGACGCCGACGCCGACGGCGAGGTCGACGAGGCCGATGCGCACGGGCGCCGTGCCCGTGGACACGAGCTCGAGGTTGATGCCGACCATGAGCCCGCCGAACGCGACGTTGATGACGACGAACAGCCCGAGCAGCGCGCGGAACAGCGGCACCGACCACACGAAGCGCAGTCCCTCGCGGAGGGCCGCGACGGGGCGGGTCGCGCGGGCCTCGGCGACGTCGCCGTTGAGCGGCTCGCGCACGAACCACGTGCACACCGCGGTGGCGAGGTGCCCGACGGCCGCCGCAGCGAGCGGGGCCGCGTGCGCGACGGCGTAGAGCACGCCGCCCACCGGGCCGGCGAGCAGGCTCGCGGCCGCGTCCCTGCCCTGGGCGGCTGCGAGCGCTGTGGGCAGCTGGGGCACGGGGACGACCGCGCGGAAGGCGCCGCTGGTCGCGGGGTCCACGAGCGCACCGACGACCGACGCGCCGACGAGCACGGCGGCGAGGTGCCACGCCGTGAGCGCCCCGGTGGCAGCCGCCACGGCGACGGTCGCCCAGAGCGCGGCGCCGACGCTCGCCGCGGCCACGACGAGGCGCCGCCGGTCGACGCGGTCCGCGACGACGCCCGCGGGCAGCGTGGCGAGGAGCGCACCGGCCTGCCCCACGGCGGCGACCACGCCGGCCTGCACGACCGACCCGGTGAGCGCGTACGCGACGAGCGGTACGGCGAACAGGGCGACGCCGGCTCCGACGGACTCGGCGGTGAGCCCCGCCATGAGGAGCACGTACGAGCGGTTCCGCCGGAGCGGGGGCGGGACGACCGGCGTGGCGTCCTCGGCGGTGAGCGGGACGGCGGCCGGCGTCGTGCGGTCGGTGGGAGTCGTGGCCATGCCAGGGACCGTAGACCCCGCACGCATCGTTGCGCAATACCTATTGCGCGACTGTCGTTGCGCAAGATCGCGGTGGCGCCTACCCTCGAGGCGTGCTCGAGACCTTCGACGTCCACGACCCGCCCGCGCTGCGCGCCATCGCGCACCCCCTGCGCCAGCGGATCCTCATGGAGCTCGCCGCGCTCGGGCACGCGCGCGCGGCGGACCTCGCCCGGGCGACGGGCGAACCGGCGAACGCCGTGAGCTTCCACCTCCGCGTCCTGGCGAAGGCCGGGCTCATCGTCGAGGCGCCGGAGCACGCGCGCGACCGGCGCGACCGGGTCTGGGCGAACGCCGCGAAGAGCTACGCCGTCCGACCCTCGACGCCCGGGGCCGTGCGCGACGTCGTCCGCCCCGCGCTCTCCTGGGCCGAGGAGACGTTCCGCCGCGCGACCGAGACCGACGGCCCGCGCGACGACCGCATGCTGGCCATCAGCGCCCTCGTGCTCACCGCCGAGCAGGCGAGGGAGATGGCCCACGAGCTCGAGGCGCTCCTCGAGCGCTGGTCCGAGCACTCCCTGCGCGAGGCGCGCGACGCGCCCGACGCGGCGCGCGAGGCGTACCAGGTGCTCACGGTGCTCGCCCCGCGCGACGTCACGACCGGCGCGACGGCTGAGCAGCCCGACCGACCCCCCACGCCGCCGGCGTGATCCTCACCGTCGGCCGAGGACGACGCGGCGTCCCTCGACCCGCATGCCGTCGCGCGCGATCCGGCCCACCGTCTCGACGAGCAGGGCGCGCTCGGCGACCTTGATGCGCTCGTGCAGGCTCTCCTCGTCGTCGGCGTCCTGCACCGCGACGGCGGTCTGCGCGATGATCGGGCCGGTGTCCACGCCGTCGTCGACGACGTGGACGGTGCAGCCGGTGACCTTGACGCCGTACGCGAGCGCGTCGCGCACGCCGTGCGCCCCGGGGAACGACGGCAGCAGCGCCGGATGCGTGTTGACGGTGCGACCTGCGAACCGACCGACGAACGCGGGGCCGAGGATCCGCATGAAGCCGGCCAGGACGACGAGGTCGGGACGGAACACGTCGACGGCCTGGGCGACGCCCGCGTCCCAGGCGGACCGGTCCGCGAAGTCGCCGGGCTCCACGGCTACCGCGGCCACGCCGGCGGCGCGGGCGAGCTCCAGGCCGCCGGCGGCCGGCTTGTCGGAGACGACCCCGACGACGCGCGCCCCGTAGGCCGGGTCCTCGTGGGCCGCCAGCATCGCGGCGAGGTTGCTGCCCGCCCCGGACACGAGGACGACGACGCGCGCCGCGGACGTGGACTCGACGGGGTGGCCGGTGGGCGTCTGCACGGTGCTCCCTGAGGTGGGCGGTGTCGTCTGGCCGGGGCACGGGCGGGAGCCGGACGGTGGCCGCGCCGCACCACGCCCCGGTGGGAGAATGTACCGCGAGCCCGCCGACGACCGAGGAGCAGTCTTGGGGAACCCGTACGCCCCGCCCCGTCCCGACGAGCCCGGACGACCCGCCCCCGAGCGACCGGTCGACGGGCGACCCGGGAGCCCGCAGCAGGGTCCCGGCCCGCAGCAGGGTCGCGGCCCGCAGGAGGGTCCTCGGAAGCAGGAGCCGCGTCGCCCGCCGGAGCCCGTGGACCCGGAGGCTGCGCGCCTCGCGACCCGCCGCGGCCTGTACTTCGGCCTCCTGATGCTGGCCGTCGTCCTGGTCAGCGCCTTGCGCTTCCCGTGGCGCACGGCGGCGCTCGCCGTGGCCGTCGTGGCGATCGTCGTGGGGGTGCGCGCGATCGTGGCCGCGCGCCGGGCCCGCGTGCGGGGTGCGTTCGTCCCGGTGCTGGGCCTCGGCGTGGGCCTCGCGGGGGTGATCGCCCTGCAGACGCTCGGGACGCTCGTGGCGTGGGACGTCGAGGCGGACTACCAGCGCTGCGTCGACGGCGCGATCACGGTCGCCGCGCAGGAGCGGTGCGAGACGGACAGGCTGCAGGACATCGAGGGATGGGTCTCGGGCATCACCGGTGTCCCGGCGCCCGCCCGGCCCTGACGGTCAGCGCCGACGACCCAGGGGGTCCAGGCGGGCCCAGAGCAGGGCGAGTGCTGCGCCCCCGCCGATCTCCGCCGCCGCCAGCAGGCCGACGAGCAGCGGGTCCGCCCCCACGGAGGCGAACCGGCCCGGTCCGACGGCGCCGCTGCCCAGCCAGGTGCCGACACCGAGCAGCAGACCCGTCCCGGCCACCACGCCGAGGAGCGCCAGCGCCAGGTCCGACCAGCGGATCTCTCCCGCCGGGGACACCGCGGCGAGCCGGCGCGCGACGTAGGAGCCGGCGACCACCCCGAGGACCACCACGGCCGCGGGCAGCCACGCGGTGAGCGCGCTCGTCCAGTCGTCACCGGGCAGCGCGCCCAGCAGCGGGACGGCCGGCAGCGCACCCGGCTCGGAGCCGGACGCCGCGAACGTGCTGCCCTCTCCCACGGAGAACCCGGGCCCGACGAGCCACGCCGCCGCCCACAGCACCAGGTTGGGCAGCACGGTGAGCTGGGCCACCGCGAGCACCACGCCGCCGACCGGGCCGGGCGCGAGACCCACCACGATGTCGGCGGACGTCGCGCGCCCTGCGACGACCCAGGCGCCGACCACGACCGCGGAGACGGCGACGAGAAGGCTCGACCCGAGCAGCCCTCCCCGCAGGCCGAGCCGCACGGTGCGCGGCAGCCACCGGTCGGCACCGCGGGCGAGCTCGGCGACGCCGGGCGCGTCGGGGCGTGCGAGGATCCCCGCACCGAGCCCGACGGCCGCCACGCCCCCTCCCCCGACGAGCGCCAGGACCAGGCCCCACGCCGTCGTCGTCCCGGCGAGCACCGCGACGCCGAGCGTGAGGACGCCGTACGTCGCGGTCCCGGCGAGCCACGCGGGGAGCGCGGTGTGCGCGGAGCGGCGTGCCGACGCGAAGCAGCAGAACAGCGCGAGCGCGGTGAGCCCGAGCGGGACGAGCGTGACGGTCGCGCCGCTCGCCACGAGCGGGACCCCGTGGCCGAGCAGCCAGATCCCGGCGGCCACCGCGACGGACGTCCCCCAGCCGCCCCCCGTCGCGTCGGGGGACGCCGCGACGTACGCCACCACGCCCGGCAGGACGACCACGGCGAGGGAGAGCGCGAGGGCCTGCAGCGCGGCGAGCGCCCCGGAGAGCGCACGACGCGGTGCCAGCGGCTGCGGCGCGGGCGCACCCTCCACCGTGTGCGGGCGGGTACGGCGTCCGGTCGTGGTGCTCATGGTCCCCATCGTCATCGATCGCGTGCGCGCTGCGGGTGAACGCTCCCGGCGCGCCAGCGTACCCGCCCGCCCGGGGACGACGACGCCCCGCGCCCGGGTGACCGGGGCGGGGCGTCGACGAGGACCGCGGGGCGCGTGGCCCCGTGGGGTCAGGAGAGGATCTCGCGCATGAGCGCGGCGGTCTCGGACGGCGTCTTGCCGACCTTGACGCCCGCGGCCTCGAGGGCCTCCTTCTTCGCCTGCGCGGTGCCGGACGAGCCGGAGACGATCGCGCCCGCGTGCCCCATCGTCTTGCCCTCGGGGGCGGTGAAGCCCGCGACGTAGCCGACGACCGGCTTCGTGACGTTCTCCTTGATGAACGCCGCGGCGCGCTCCTCGGCGTCGCCGCCGATCTCGCCGATCATGACGATCGCCTCGGTCTCCGGGTCCGCCTCGAACGCCGCGAGGGCGTCGATGTGCGTGGTGCCGATGACCGGGTCGCCGCCGATGCCGATGGCCGTGGAGAAGCCGAAGTCCCGCAGCTCGTACATCATCTGGTAGGTCAGCGTGCCGGACTTCGACACGAGGCCGACCTTGCCCGGGCCGGTGATGTTCGCCGGGATGATGCCGACGTTCGACTTCCCGGGGCTGATGACGCCGGGGCAGTTCGGGCCGATGAGGCGCACGCCCGCCTGCTGCGCGAGCGTGAAGAACTCGGCGGTGTCCGCGACCGGGACGCCCTCGGTGATGATGACGGTGAGCGGCATGCGCGCGTCGACCGCCTCGACGACGGCGGCCCTCGTGAAGGCCGGCGGGACGAAGATGACGGAGACGTCCGCACCCGTCTCCTTCATCGCCTCCGCGACGGAGCCGAAGACGGGGACGGTCACGTCACCGGGGAACTCGACGCTCTGGCCGGCCTTGCGCGGGTTGACGCCGCCGACGACGTTCGTGCCCGACGCGAGCATGCGCGTCGTGTGCTTCATGCCCTCCGAGCCGGTCATGCCCTGGACGATGACCTTGGAGTCCTCGTTGATGAAGATTGCCATGTCTGTGTCTGTTCTCTTCTCGAATCGTCTCGGGCGGGCTCAGGCGGCGTGCGCGGCAGCGGCAGCCGCGTCCGCGCCGCCGTCCATCGTCTCGGCCAGCGTCACGAGGGGGTGGTTCGCCTCGGCGAGGATGCGACGGCCCTCCTCGACGTTGTTGCCGTCGAGACGCACGACGAGCGGCTTGTTCGCCTCGTCGCCGAGGATGCCGAGGGCCTGGACGATGCCGTTCGCGACCTCGTCGCACGCGGTGATACCGCCGAAGACGTTGACGAACACGCTCTTGACCTGCGGGTCGTTCAGGATGACGTCGAGGCCCGCCGCCATGACGGCCGCGGACGCGCCGCCGCCGATGTCGAGGAAGTTCGCGGGCTTCACGCCGCCGTGCGCCTCGCCGGCGTACGCGACGACGTCGAGGGTGCTCATGACGAGGCCCGCGCCGTTGCCGATGATGCCGACCTCGCCGTCGAGCTTGACGTAGTTGAGGTCGTTCTCCTTGGCCTTCGCCTCGAGCGGGTCGGCCGCGGCCTTGTCCTCGAGCTCGGCGTGCTCCGCGTGGCGGAACCCGGCGTTCTCGTCGATCGAGACCTTGCCGTCGAGCGCGACGACCTGCCCGTCCTCGGTCTTGACGAGCGGGTTGACCTCGACGAGCGTCGCGTCCTCCGCCTGGTAGACCGTCCACAGCTTCTGGATCGTCTGGGCGACGGCCTCGCGGACGTCCTCGGCGAAGCCGGCGGCCTCGACGATCTCCGCGGCCTTCGCCGCGTCGATGCCCACCGTCGGGTCGACCGCGACGCGCGCGAGCGCCTCGGGGCGCTCGACCGCGAGCTGCTCGATCTCCATGCCGCCCTCGACGCTCGCCATCGCGAGGTAGGAGCGGTTCGCCCGGTCGAGCAGCACCGAGAAGTAGTACTCCTCCGCGATCTTGGCGCCCGCGGCGACCATCACGCGGTGGACCGTGTGGCCCTTGATGTCCATGCCGAGGATCTCGGACGCCTTCTCGGCGGCCTCCTCGGGCGAGTGGGCGAGCTTGACGCCGCCCGCCTTGCCGCGGCCGCCGGTCTTCACCTGGGCCTTGACGACCACGGTGCCGCCGCCGAGCTGCTCGGCGCCCGCCCGGGCCTCGTCCGGCGTCGTCGCGACGACACCGCCCAGCACGGGCACGCCGTGCTTCTCGAAGATGTCGCGCGCCTGGTATTCGAACAGGTCCACCCTGCTGCGTCCTTCCGTCTGATGCGCCGTCTGCGGCATGACCGATGTCTCGACGTCAAGACATCCCCGTACAGGGTAGCCCTCGACGCCCGGAGGGCCTACCGGGCCCGGGAACCAGTCCGCGGCACCCGGTGTTCCCTTCGTCACGCCAGAGCGTCAACAAGGGTTGACAACCGAGAGGTCGTCAATCTAGGTTGACGCCATGCGGACGATCGACATGGAGGACGCGAGCAGCCCCGACCCCGACGTGGGCCTGCGGGCCGTGCGGTCGCTGCGCGCCCTCGCCGAGCGCCTCGAGGCGCTCCAGGTGGAGAACGCGCGCGGCCTCGGCTGGTCGTGGCAGGAGATCGCCGAGCGTCTCGGCGTGAGCCGCCAGGCGGTGCACAAGAAGTACGGCACGTCCCGGAACCGGAGGTCATGATGTTCGAACGCTTCTCGTCCGACGCCCGCGCGACCGTCGTCGGCGCCCAGGCGGTGGCCCGACGTCGCGGCGCCGCCTCGATCGACACGGTCCACCTGCTCGTCGCGCTCGCCGAGCAGCCGGGCGGGGTCGGCGCGCGCGCCCTGGCCGCCGTCGGCGTCACGGGCGCGTCGTTCGAGCGCCTCGCCGTCGCGGAGGGCGGCGAGCCGCTCGACGCGGAGGCGCTCGCGTCGCTCGGCATCGACCTCGACACGGTCCGCGCCCGGGCGGACGCCGCCTTCGGCGAAGGAGCGCTGGACCGGGCCGGCCGTCGCCCCCGCCGCGGGCACCTGCCCTTCACGAAGGCGGCGAAGAAGGCGCTCGAGCTCTCGCTGCGCGAGGCGGTCCGCGCCGGCTCGCGCAGCATCGACTCGGGCCACGTGCTCCTCGCCCTCCTGCGCGAGGACGGCACGACGGCGCACGGCACCCTGGTCGCCACCCTCGACCACGCGGGCTCGGACGTCGCCGCGCTCCGCGGCAGCCTCGACGCGCTGCGGTCCGGGGACGGCGGGGGGCGTCGCGCCGCGTCCTGACGCCGCGCCGTCCGGTGCGAGGCGTGGTTCACTCGCCGTATGTCGGCGGACCGGACGCAGGCGCGCCAGCTCGCGCTCCTGGTCGCCCTCGCGGCCGTCGTCGGTGCCGTCGCCGCGGTGGCCGCGACCGCGTTCACCTCGCTCGTCCACGGTGCCGAGAACGTCCTGTGGACCACGCTGCCGGCGTCGCTCGGTGCGGACGAGCCCCCGTGGTGGTGGGTCCTCGGCGTGCTCCTCGTCGGCGCGCTCCTGGTCGCCCTCGCGGTCCGGCTGCCCGGTCGTGGCGGCCACCACCCGCTCGACGGGCTGTCGTTCGGCGCCGCGCCGCGCGACCTCCTGTCGATCCTGCTCGCCGCGTTCGGGTCGCTCGCGTTCGGGGCCGTCGTCGGTCCGGAGGCGCCGCTCCTCGCGCTCGGCGCCGGCATCGGCGTCCTGGCCGCCGGGCGCGTCGGCCCCGGCCCGTCGCGCGTGCTCGTGCTCGCGGGGGCGGGCGCGGCGATCGGCGTCGTCCTGGGCAGCCCGCTGGTCACCGCGCTCCTGCTGCTCGAGGCGCTGCTGCACGCACCCCGGGCGGACGACGGGCCGGGACCCGCCCGCGCCATGGTGCCCGTCCTCGTCGCGCTCGGCACCGGCGACCTCGTGCGGGTCGGTGTCGGCGACTGGCCCGGCGTGCACACGAGCACGCTGACCACCGGAGACCTCGCCGCCTACCCGACCGTCCACGTCGCCGACCTCGGGTGGGGCCTCGTCACCGCGCTCGCGACGACGGCGCTCGTCGTCCTCGCGACGCGCAGCGCGGAGTCCCTCCGGGACGTCGCGCGGCGTGCGCCGACGGTCGCGCTCGCGGTCGCGGGCCTCGCGATCGGCGGGCTCGCGCTCGCCGTACGAGCCACGACCGGCGTCGACGTCGACGTCGTGCTGTTCTCCGGCCAGCAGTCCCTCGGCACGGTGACGGCGACGACGGCCGTCGGCACGCTCGTCGTCGTCGCCGTCGTGAAGACGGTCGCGTACGCGCTGAGCCTGGGCGCGGGCTTCCGGGGCGGGGCGATCTTCCCCGCGGTGTTCGTCGGGTGCGCGGTGGGCGCGGCGGCGGCCGCGGGTCTGCCCGGGGCCGCCGTGGGCGCGCAGGTGGCGTGCGGCATCGCGGCAGGGGCGGCCGTCGTGCTGGGCATGCCGGTCACGGCCCTGACGCTTGCCGTGCTGCTGTGCACGGACGCCGGACCGGCCGTCACCGTCCCGGCGATCCTCGGTGCGGTGGTCGGCACGGTCGCCAAGACCGTGCTCGACGCCCGCCGCGACGGCGTCGACACGACGGACGCGACGAACACGAGGGGCACGACCGGCGCGACAGCGTCACCTCCGCCCGCGACTTCGGACCCGTCGGCGCCGACCGCCTGACGTCAGCCGGTGCGCGACGCCCGGCTCAGAGCTTCGTGACCGGCGAGTACCGCAGAAGCAGCCGCTTCGTCCCGTCCGCACCGAAGTCGATCTTCGCGACGGCGTTGGGCCCCGCCCCCTCGAGCGCGACGACCGTCCCCAGCCCGTAGGCGTCGTGCGTCACCTTGTCCCCCACCGACAGGCTCGGGATGTCGGCGTCCTGCCGCGGCGTCGCCGACCCGAAGGTCGCCCCGCCGCCGCCTCCACCTCCGGGCGACCGCCCGGGCGACCCGAACGACGAGCGGGCCGGGGCCGACGACGCCGGGTCGTGGCGGGTCTGGCGGGAGCGGTCCGAGGAACGAGGACCGCGGATGGTAGACCCGGCGTCGTCGGCCCCGGACCGCGCCCCGTAACCGGACCGCCCGCCGGACCACGATCCGGAGCCCCGCCCCCAGACGGACCCCCCGGCGCGCAGCGTCTGCATCGACGACTCCCGGCGCCGCCAGTCCCACAGCTCGTCGGGGATCTCCTCGAGGAACCGGCTGGGCGGGAACTCGTTCGCCATGCCCCAGGCGGAGCGCACGGCGGAGCGCGAGACGTAGAGCCGCTCGCGCGCCCGGGTGATGCCGACGTAGGCGAGGCGACGCTCCTCGGCGAGCTCGGCGTCGTCGTGCAGGGACCGCATGTGCGGGAAGGTGCCGTCCTCCATGCCGGTGAGGAAGACGACGGGGAACTCGAGCCCCTTGGCGGTGTGGAGCGTCATGAGCGTCACGACGCCCGGGTCCTGCGCCGGCTCTGCCTGGCCCTCGCCGGCGTCGTCCTGGTCCACGGCGTCGGACTCGGGGATCTGGTCGGCGTCCGCGACGAGGGAGACGCGCTCGAGGAAGTCGGACAGCGTGCCCTCGGGGTCGAGCTCGGTGAACTCGGCCGCGACGGCGTGGAGCTCGGCGAGGTTCTCCACGCGCGTCGCGTCCTGCGGGTCGTCGCTCGCGCGCAGCTCGGCGAGGTAGCCGGTGCGGTCGAGGACGGCACCGAGCACGTCGGCGGGAGTCGCGCCGGAGTCCGCGAGCTCGCGCAGGCCGGTCATGAGCTCGGCGAAGGCGCGCAGCGGGTTGAGCGTGCGGTTGGTGAGGCCGGGGATCTCGTCAAGGCGGTCGAGGGCGGCGCCGAACGAGATGCGCTCACGGTCCGCTAGCGCCGCGACGGCACCCTCGGCGCGGTCCCCGAGCCCGCGCTTGGGCACGTTGAGGACGCGGCGGAGGTTGACGTCGTCGTCGAGGTTGTCGATGGCCCGTAGGTAGGCGACGGCGTCCTTGACCTCGCGCCGCTCGTAGAAGCGCGTGCCGCCGACGACCTTGTACGGCAGGCCGACGCGGATGAGCACCTCCTCGAGGGCGCGGGACTGGGCGTTGGTGCGGTAGAAGACGGCGACGTCGCCGGGCCGCACGCCGTCCGTGTCGCCGAGGCGGTCGATCTCCTCGGCGACGAACCGCGCCTCCTCGTGCTCGTTGTCGGCGACGTAGCCGATGACCTTGGCACCCGCGCCGGAGTCGGTCCACAGCCGCTTGGGCTTGCGGTCGGGGTTGCGCGAGATCACGGCGTTGGCGGCGGAGAGGATGTTCTGCGTCGAGCGGTAGTTCTGCTCGAGCAGGATCGTGCGGGCGTCCGGGTAGTCGGCCTCGAACTCGAGGATGTTGCGGATCGTCGCGCCGCGGAAGGCGTAGATCGACTGGTCGGCGTCGCCGACGACGGTGAGCTCGGCGGGGTCGAGCGCGGGGACCTGCGCCTCGCCGGTGCCGCTCGTCGCCGGGTCGGTCGCGGCGGAGTCGGCGCCCACGCCGGCGAGCTCGCGCACGAGCACGTACTGGGCGTGGTTCGTGTCCTGGTACTCGTCGACGAGCACGTGCCGGAACCGGCGCCGGTAGTGCTCGGCCACGGCAGGGAACGCCTGGAGCAGGTTGACCGTGGTCATGATGATGTCGTCGAAGTCGAGCGCGCTGGCCGCCTGCAGGCGCGCCTGGTAGCGCGTGTAGACGTCGGCGAGCACCTGGTCGAACTCGGGCACCTGGGCGCCGCGCGCCCCGGGATGCTCCGCGAGACCGTCCTCGGTCGCGCGCGCGCCGGACTCGCGCGCGTACGTCTCGGGATCGACGAGCTCGTTCTTGAGGTCGGAGATCTTGTTGGCGAGCGACCGCGCCGTGTACTTCTTCGGGTCGAGGTCGAGCTCGCGCGTGACGAGCGTGATGAGCCGTTGGGAGTCGGCGGCGTCGTAGATGGAGAAGCTCGACCGCAGCCCGAGCGTCTTGGCCTCGCGACGCAGGATCCGCACGCACGCGGAGTGGAACGTCGAGACCCACATGCTCTGCGCGGCCGGACCGACGAGGTGCGCCACGCGCTCGCGCATCTCCGCCGCGGCCTTGTTGGTGAACGTGATCGCGAGGACCTGGCCGGCCCGTGCGCGGCCGGTCGCGAGCAGGTGCGCGATGCGGTGCGTGAGCACGCGCGTCTTGCCCGAGCCGGCGCCCGCGACGATGAGCAGCGGGCCGCCGGCGTGCACGACGGCCTCGCGCTGCTGCGGGTTGAGTCCTTCGAGCAGCGCCTCGGGGTCGATGTGGGCGTACCGGCCGCGCCGCTCCCCCGCGCTCTCGCCCCTGGGCGTGGTCGCCCCCGTCGTGCGGGCGGGCGAGCCGGCGGCCTCGGGCACCACGGCGTCGTCGGACCAGCGGGGTGCGGTGCGCGGCAGGCGCGCCTCACCGCCGTGGTCGACGCGCGGGCCGTCGAACAGCGTGTCGAGGCCGGGCAGCGGGAGGTTGTCGAAGAGCGATGTCATGGCCCTCCCAGCGTAGGCGCCCGGGCCGACACACCGGTCCACGGGGCCACGCCGACGCTGCCGCCGGGCGCACGACGCGGCGAGCGATGAGTTCTCGCCGTGCCCGACGTCACCATGCCGGGTGCCGCGCGAGCGCGCGGCGGGAGGAGAGGTCCGTCATGTCCACCACGCACCTGACCGGCGTGCACACCGTCGCCGTCCCGGTCGCGGACCAGGACCGCGCGCTCGCGTTCTACACCGGCACGCTGGGCCTCGAGGTCCGCATGGACGGCGAGCTGCAGGAGGGCTTCCGGTGGATCGAGGTGGCCCCGCCGGGCGCGACGACGTCGCTCGCCCTCGTCCGGGCCGACGGGCGGCCGACCGGGGTCGACACGGGCATCCGCCTCCTCACGTCGGACGCGGCCGCGGACCACGAGGCGTTGGCGGCCGCGGGGGCGGACGTCGACGAGCTGCTGCGCTGGGAGGGCGTGCCGCCGATGTTCTCGCTGCGCGACGTCGACGGGAACGCGCTCTACGTCATGGAGCCGGGCGGCTGATCTCGGCCGGTGCGGGACCCGGTGCGTGCGCTCAGACGACGAACGCGCCGACGAGCCACGTCGCGGCCGCGAGCAGACCGCCCAGGAGCTGGACGAGGATCGTGATGCCGGTGGCCTGCATCGCGGCGACCGTCGCGCGCCAGGCGGTGCGACGGTCGCGACGCCGGATCAGCTCGGCGAGGAAGACGGCGAGCACGAACCCGACGAACAGCCCGACGACCGGGATCACGAAGAAGCCGACGACGCCCGCGATCCCGCCCCAGACGAGCGTCGACCACGGGACCTCGGCGCGGCGCATGTGCCGCCCGGCGAGGACGTACTGCGCGACCTCGGCGGCCACGACGAACACCGCGGCGAGGGCGAAGCAGACCCAGGCCGCCGTCCCGCCCGTGACGATCGCCCACACCAGCACGGCGCCCAGCACGAGCACGTTCCCCGGCAGGACCTGCACGACGATCCCCACGAGACCGACGAGGATCGCCAGGCCGACCAGGACCTCTCCACCCACGCTCACGCGCGCCACTCTCGCACGAGCGGCGCCTGCGCGCGCTCAGCGGCTGTCGGGCGGCACGAGCCCGGGGTGCGCGACGCCGTCGACCACCCAGGAGCGGATCATCGCGCTGAACAGCTCGGGGTCCTCCGCGCTCCACTGGTGGTGCATCCCGGGGGCGAGCCGCACGACGGCGTCCGGCACCCGGCGCGCGACCGTCGTCAGCGCGTCCCGGGCCGCGCGCAGGTCGCGCGACCCCGCGACGGCGAGGACGCGGGCGCCGGACGACTCGAGCCCGTCGGGCCAGCAACCGCGGTAGACCTCGTCGACGATGCGCTCCTCGGTCGCGCGGCGGATCGCGAGGCCCGAGCGCACGAACACCTCCCGTGCGTCGGCCGGGATGCCCATCGCGCGCGCCTGCCCGTGCCAGTACCAGGGCCGGTCCCACACCCGCAGCTGGGCCCGGCCGACCGCTCCGGCGACCCCGCGGACGCCGTCGAGGACGGCCCCGGACGCGACGACCGATGCCACGAGCCCGGGCTGCCGGGCGGCGACCCGCAGGGCGACGATCGCGCCGAAGGACAGGCCGACGAGGTGCGCGGACCTCCCGGCGGGAAGCGCCTCGAGGGTCGCGGCGACGTCGTCGGCCGCGGCGTCGAGCGAGACCCAGTCCTCCGCGGCCCGTGCCCCGAAGCCGGGGAGGTCGGGCGTCCACAGGTCGAGGTCGTCGAGCAGCTCGACCTGTGGCTCCCACATCCACGACGCGACGTTGCCGCCGTGGAGCAGGACGACGGCCGCGTCCCGCGCGCCCGGTGCACCCGGGCGGCGCGCCGGGTGGTGCCCGACGGCGGCCGGCGGCGTCACCGGAGCACCTCGCGCTCGGTCTCGTCGAGCCACGCGAGCTCGGCGCGGGCGTGGGCGAGGCCGTTGCGCAGGGTGGCAAGGCGCAGCGCGAGCCCGGGGGACCCGCGCACCCCGGACGCGTCGGCCTCGCCCTGCTCCGTCGCCGCCGCGACCCTCGCCTCCTCGGCGCTCAGGGCCGCGACCGCCTCCTCGGCCTGGGCACGACGGTCGGCGAGGAGTGCGGCCACGCCGTCCGCGTCGAGCTGGTCGGCGAAGAAGATCCGGCCGAGGAACGGCTCGCGCGAGTCCTCCGGCTCGAGCGGCGAGCGGAGCCAGTCGCGCAGCGCCTCGCGCCCGGCCGGGGTGATCCGGTGGACCTTGCGGTCGGGGTAGCTCTCCTGCGGCACGACCTCGACCTCGGCGAGCCCGGCGTCGACGAGGCCGGCCAGGGTGCGGTAGAGCTGCGAGCGGTCGGCGACCCAGAAGTGCCGCACCGACGAGTCGAACGCGCGCTTGAG
This sequence comes from Cellulosimicrobium sp. NPDC057127, assembly GCF_042670945.1. NCBI lineage: Bacteria > Bacillati > Actinomycetota > Actinomycetes > Micrococcales > Promicromonosporaceae > Cellulosimicrobium > Cellulosimicrobium sp. NPDC057127. The sequence continues at coordinate 212,084 of NZ_JBHUUP010000005.1, read as the reverse complement.
GTCATAGCCGGTCATCGGCCGGACGGTGAGGAGACCGAGGACGAGGAACTTGAGGACCATGCGACTAGTGGATCATGCACATAGTCACAGGTCAACGGGGGCTCAGTTCCAGAAGACCGCGACGAGGACGTTCACCAGGGTCAGTCCGCCGATCGCGTGCTTGACGCCGGGCACGACCGCGCCGTCGGAGGCGCGGTCGCCCTGACGCTTGGCGACGAACGCGAGGACGGCGACGACGAGCGCCACGGTGAGCTTGACGCCGATCTTGGCCATGCTCGGACCGTCGTCTCCCCAGACCGAGGCCTCACCGATACCGACCATGACGACCCCCGCGACGAGCGCCGTGAGCGCGCCGTGGAAGACCCCCTTGTACAGCCCCGGCGACCGGAGCGAGGCGAGGTAGCCGCCGAGCACGATGGCCCAGCCGACGAAGTGCAGCGCGACGAAGACGTTGTAGAGGAACTCCATGACTGCACCTTATTTGCTGACAGGCACGTCATGAAAGGCGGACGGACGTGAGGTCGGCCCCACTCGGCCCGGCGCTTGCGAGCGGGCGGGTCCGCTCCTAGAACGGGGCCATGGACGTCCCGACGCCCCACCTCCCCGCCCCCGCTCCGGACCGCGTCCGCGAGCCCGCCCGCGACACCCTCGACGCGCCCGGGGCCGAGCCGGACCCGCGGACGGCGGTCGTCGTCATCACGCACGACCGGCGCGACGAGCTCCTGCGGACGCTGCGGCACCTCGAGCGCCTGCCCGAGCGGCCGCACGTCGTCGTCGTGGACAACGCCTCGACCGACGGGACCGCCGACGCCGTACGCGCGGAGCACCCGGGTGTCGAGCTCGTCCCGGCCGCGACGAACCTCGGCGCCGTGGGCCGCAACGTCGGGGTGGAGCGCGTCGCGGCGCGCGGCGAGGCGCGGTACGTCGCCTTCTGCGACGACGACACGTGGTGGGACCCCGGTGCGCTGCGCACCGCCGCCGACGCGCTCGACGAGAACCCGCGGCTCGCCGTCGTGACCGCCCGGATCGTCGTCGAGCCGGCCGGCGCCGAGGACCCGGTCGTCGCCGAGCTGCGCGACTCCCCCGTCCGCGCCACGGTGCCGCTGCCGGGACCCGCGCTCGGGAGCTTCCTCGCGGGGGCGTCGGTGCTGCGCGTCGAGGCGTTCCGGGCGGCCGGCGGCTTCTCGCCGCGGCTGTGGCTCGGCGGCGAGGAGGAACTGCTCGCCGCCGACCTCGCCGCCGTGGGCTGGGAGCTGTGCTACCTCGAGGACCTCACGGTCCACCACGCCGCGTCGCCCGCCCGGGACCGCTCGCGCCGCGCGCGCGACGGCGTCCGCAACACGCTGTGGTTCACGTGGCTGCGCCGGCGCGGGCCCGCCGTCGCGCGGCGCTCGTGGGCCGTGGTCCGGAGCCTGCCGGCCACGCGCGACGCCTGGCTCGGCGTGCTCGACGCGGTCCGCGGCCTGCCGTGGGTGCTGCGCGAACGACAGCCGCTGCCACCCTCCGTCGAGGCGCGCTTCCGCGCCCTCGAAGCCCCGCAGCGCGCCTCGTCCGCCCGCCGGTACGGCCGATGACGGCCGAGCGGACGAGCGCGCAGGACTGGCTTCCCGACGGTGCGCCGGAGATCGCACCCCCCGGCACCGCTGCACCGGTCGTCGAGGACGACCGCGTGACCGTCGTGGTCATGAGCAAGAACCGTCGCGAGGACCTGCTCGCGTCCCTCCCCCGCCACCGGGCGCCGGTCGTCTACGTGGACAACGGCTCGACCGACGGCAGCCCCGCCACGGTGGCCGACGTCCGGCCCGACGCCGACGTCGTCGAGCTCCCCCGCAACGTCGGGTCGCTCGCCCGCACGGTCGGGATCGAGCGCGCGACGACGCCCTACGTCGCGTTCGCCGACGACGACTCCTGGTGGGCACCCGGCGCGCTGCGGCGTGCGGCCGACGTGCTCGCGGCGGACCCGTCGGTCGCGGTCGTGGTCGCGCGCGTGCTCGTGGGGCCCGAGGAGCGCGAGGACCCGATCGTCCCCGCGCTGCGCCACTCCCCCCTCGACGCCACCGGCCTGCCCGGTCCGCGCGTCCTCGGCTTCATGGCGTGCGCCGCGGTCGTGCGCCGCGACGCGGTGCTCGACGTCGGCGGGTTCGACACGGCCGTCCGCTTCCCCGGCGAGGAGGAGCCGCTCGCGCTGCGCCTCGCCGCGAAGGACCGGGCGATCGTCTACCGCGACGACGTGGTCGTGCACCACCACCCGTCGCCGTCGCGGCACGCCCCGGCGGACCGCGCGGCCGCCGTGGCACGCTCGGCCGTCGCGACGGCGCTGCTCCTGCGCCCGTGGCCCGTGGTGCGCGCCCGCACCGCCCAGGCCTGGCGCACCGGCAGGCTGGGCGCCCTGCCGACGGCCCGCCAGGCCTGGTCGGCGCTCCGGCGGCGGGAGCGGCTCCCCGCGCCGGTCGAGCGGGACCTCGCCCTGCTCGCCCTCGACGGGTGACGCGCGCACCCTCGGGTGCGCCGGGACGGACGCTGAGCGAGACGCTGGTCCGCGATGCGGACGCCGTCTTCCGGCTCGCGAGACCGGCGTGTACGGTGCTCGGCATGACCACGGCAGCCCGCACCCTCCTCGTGACGTCGCGTCACGGGATGCCGGCGTGCGCGCAGACCTGTCTCAGCTGTTGTCGCTGAACCGCGCCTGACTCAGCGCGAGCCCACGCTCGCCTCCCCCTGAGACCCGGCGCGCGCCGTCGGTCCTCAGCTCTCTCGCACCCTCGCTGAGCGCTCGTCGTCGCGCGTCCCCGCACCGACGAGGACACGAGGAACCCCGATGACGCAGGTCACGACGGCGTCCGACCCCGCAGCCACACCGCCCGCACGCGCCGCCGGCTCGTCCCCCGAGCGCCCGGCCCGGCCGGCCCGCGCGGCGCGGCCGAACGGGCAGTGGAAGGTCGACGGCACCGAGCCGCTCAACGGCAACGAGAGGTGGAAGCAGGAGGACGGCGGCTTGTCCGTCCGCGAGCGCATCGAGACGGTCTACGCGCGAGACGGCTTCGACTCCATCCCGGGCGACGACCTGCACGGCCGCTTCCGCTGGTGGGGCCTGTACACGCAGCGCAAGCCCGGGATCGACGGCGGCAAGACCGCCACCCTGGAGCCGCACGAGCTCGAGGACCGCTACTTCATGCTGCGCGTGCGCATCGACGGCGGTGCGCTGACGACTGAGCAGCTGCGCGTGATCGCGGGCATCTCGCAGGAGTTCGGGCGCGACTCGGCCGACATCACGGACCGGCAGAACATCCAGCTGCACTGGGTCGAGGTCGAGAGCGTGCCCGAGATCTGGCGACGGCTCGAGGCCGTGGGCCTGCAGACCACGGAGGCCTGCGGCGACGTGCCGCGCGTCGTGCTCGGCAGCCCCGTCGCCGGCATCGCGGCCGACGAGCTGATCGACATCGGCCCGGCCGTCGCGGGCATCACCGAGAAGTACATCGGCGTCCCCGAGCTCGCGAACCTGCCGCGCAAGTTCAAGACGGCGCTCACGGGCCACCCGAGCCAGGACGTCGTGCACGAGATCAACGACGTCGCGTTCGTCGCGCACCGGCACCCCGAGCTGGGCGTCGGGTTCGACGTGTGGGTCGGCGGGGGGCTGTCGGCGAACCCGCGGCTCGGCGAGCGTCTCGGCGCGTTCTGCACCGAGGAGCAGGTCCCCGACGTGTGGCACGGCGTCGTGCAGATCTTCCGCGACTACGGGTACCGCCGGCTGCGCAACAAGGCACGGCTGAAGTTCCTGCTCGCCGACTGGGGGCCGGAGAAGTTCCGCGAGGTGCTCGAGACCGAGTACCTCGGCTACCGGCTCGCCGACGGCCCGCCCGCCCCCAAGCCGCCGGTCCCCGGCGACCACGTGGGCGTGCACAAGCAGAAGGACGGGCTCAACTACGTCGGCGCGGCCCCGTACGTCGGGCGCGTCTCGGGCACGGTCCTGGCGAACGTCGCCGACCTCGCCGAGTCGGTCGGCTCGCACCGCGTGCGGCTCACCCCGCACCAGAAGCTGCTCGTCCTCGACGTCCCGGACGAGCACGTGGAGCACGTCGTCTCGACGCTCAAGGCCAACGGGCTCGACGCGAACCCGAGCCCGTTCCGGCGCTCCACGATCGCGTGCACGGGCATCGAGTACTGCAAGCTCGCGATCGTCGACACCAAGGACACCGCGACCGCGACGATCGACGAGCTCGAGAAACGCCTCGGCGACCTGTCGGGCATGAAGCCGCTGAGCCTGCACGTCAACGGCTGCCCCAACTCGTGCGCGCGCATCCAGACGGCGGACATCGGCCTCAAGGGCCAGCTCGTGATGGACGACGACGGCGCACAGGTCCCCGGCTTCCAGGTGCACCTGGGCGGCGGGCTCGCCTCGGAGGACCGCGAGACCGCGGGCATGGGCCGCACCGTGCGCGGCCTCAAGGTGACGGCGTCCGACCTGCCCGACTACGTCGAGCGCGTGGTGCGCCGCTACGAGGCCGAGCAGGAGGGCCGGGCCGACCGGGAGACCTTCGCCGAGTGGGCTCGTCGAGCGGACGAGGAGGCGCTGCAGTGAGCGACCAGACCACGCAGGACCCGCTGGCCGCGCTGCGCGCGGCGGCGCGGGCGAGGACGGAGCAGCGCGAGGCGTCGAAGGCGGCCCACCACGCCGAGCGGGCGCGGCAGGCCGCGCACGGCCGCGAGAAGCGCTCGCTCGACGAGCTGCGCGAGATCGCGCGGCGCGGTGCGGCCGAGCTCGCCGGTTCGGGCATCGGGGCCGACGACGAGGCGAGCGCCGACCAGGTCGTCGCCTGGGCCGCGCGCGAGTTCGGCACGTCCGTCGCCGTCGCGTGCTCGATGGCCGACGCGGTCCTCCCCCACGTCGTCGCGGCACACGTCCCGTGGGTGGACGTGCTGTTCCTCGACACCGGCTACCACTTCGCCGAGACCGTCGGCACGCGGGACGCCGTCGAGCAGCAGCTGGACGTGACGATCGTCGACGTCCGCCCCGAGCTGACCGTCGCCGAGCAGGACGCGGCGCACGGCAAGGACCTGTTCTCCCGCGACCCGGCCCTGTGCTGCCAGATGCGCAAGGTCGAGCCGCTGCACCGCACGCTCGCCGGGTACGAGGTCTGGGTCACGGGCGTGCGCCGCGACGAGGCGCCCACCCGGACGAGCACCCCGCTCGTCACGTTCGACGAGAAGAACGGGCTCGTGAAGATCAACCCCCTCGCGGCGTGGTCGTTCGACGACCTCCTCGCCTACGCCGCGCGGCACCAGGTGGTCCTCAACCCCCTGCTGAACGACGGCTACCCCTCCATCGGCTGCCTGCCGTGCACGCGGCGCGTCGCGCCGGGCGAGGACCCGAGGGCCGGCCGCTGGGCCGGGCTCGACAAGACAGAGTGCGGACTCCACGTATGAGGACGGGCATGACGACCATCGACCTGACGACCGGAACGGCCGCCGTCCCCGCGGCCGCGCTCCCCGGTGCACACCGGCTCTCCCAGCTCGAGGCCCTCGAGAGCGAGGGCATCCACATCATCCGCGAGGTGGTGGCGGAGTTCGAGCGCCCCGTCCTGCTGTTCAGCGGCGGCAAGGACTCCGTGGTGATGCTGCACCTCGCCGTGAAGGCGTTCGCGCCGGGCCCGGTGCCGTTCCCCGTGCTGCACGTGGACACCGGGCACAACTTCCCCGAGGTGCTCGCCTACCGCGACGCGACGGCCGAGCGGCTGCGCCTGCGCCTCGAGGTCGCGAGCGTGCAGGACTACCTCGACGACGGCCGTCTGCGCGAGCGCGCGGACGGAACGCGCAACCCGCTGCAGACGCAGCCGCTGCTCGACGCCATCTCGGGCCACCGGTTCGACGCCGTGTTCGGCGGCGGCCGCCGCGACGAGGAGAAGGCGCGCGCCAAGGAGCGCGTGTTCTCCCTGCGCGACGAGTTCGGCCAGTGGGACCCGCGCAACCAGCGCCCGGAGCTGTGGAACCTGTACAACGGGCGCCACCGTCCGGGCGAGCACGTGCGCGTCTTCCCGCTGTCGAACTGGACCGAGCTCGACGTGTGGCGCTACATCGCCCGCGAGCGCATCGAGCTCCCGGAGCTCTACTACGCGCACGAGCGCGAGGTGTTCGACCGCGACGGCATGCTGCTCGCCGTCGGGCCGTACTCGTCGCCGCGCACCGACGCCGAGGCCGCGTCCGTGCGCACCGAGACCGTGCGGTACCGCACGGTGGGCGACATGTCCTGCACCGGCGCGGTGCGCTCCGACGCCGCGACTGTCGACGACGTGATCGCTGAGGTCGGGGTCACACGCATCACCGAGCGCGGCGCGACGCGCGCCGACGACCGCCTCTCCGAGGCCGCCATGGAGGACCGCAAGAAGGAGGGGTACTTCTGATGGGCACGCCCACCACGCACCTGACGTCCGCGACGGCGAGCGGCACCGCGGCCGGGACCGCGACCGCGGCGGACGCCGTGCCGGTCGCGCTGGACGACGACCGTCGCGGCACCCTGCTGCGCCTCGCGACCGCGGGCTCCGTCGACGACGGCAAGTCCACGCTCGTCGGCCGGCTGCTGTTCGACTCGAAGTCCGTCCTCGCGGACCAGCTCGACGCCGTGGAGCGCGTCTCGCGCGACCGCGGCCTCGCGACGGCCGACCTCGCGCTCCTCACCGACGGCCTGCGCGCCGAGCGCGAGCAGGGCATCACGATCGACGTCGCGTACCGGTACTTCGCGACCGCGCGCCGCTCGTTCGTCCTCGCGGACTGCCCCGGGCACGTGCAGTACACGCGCAACACCGTGACGGGCGCGTCGACGGCCGACGTCGTCGTGCTGCTCGTCGACGCCCGCAAGGGGCTGCTCGAGCAGACGCGCCGCCACCTCGCCGTCGCGAGCCTGCTGCGCGTGCCGCACGTCGTCGTCGCGGTGAACAAGATCGACCTCGTCGACTACTCCCGGGACCGGTACCTGGAGGTCGAGCGCGACGTCGCCGTCACCGCGACGTCGCTCGGCCTCGCGGACGTGCACACGATCCCCGTCTCCGCGCTCGTCGGGGACAACGTCGTGGACCGCAGCGACCGCACCCCCTGGTACGACGGCCCGAGCCTGCTCGAGCTGCTCGAAGGGCTGCCGGCGGGCGAGGACCCGGACGCCGAGTCCTTCCGGTTCCCCGTCCAGGTCGTCATCCGGCCGCAGTCCGGGCTGTCGGGATCGGCCGACGCGGACCGCTTCCGCGACTACCGCGGGTACGCCGGCCAGGTCGCGGCGGGCGTCGTGCGCGTCGGCGACGAGGTCGTCGTGCTGCCGTCGGGACGTCGCACGACGGTCGCCGGCATCGACACGGCCGACTCGCTCGCGAGCGGTGAGCCGCTCACGGAGGCGTTCGCGCCGCAGTCCGTGACGCTGCGCCTCGCGGACGAGGTGGACCTCGCCCGCGGCGACCTCATCGCGGCGGCCGCCGACGCGCCCGAGGTGACGCAGGACGTCGAGGGCACGGTGGCGTGGCTCGGCGACCGCCCGCTGCTCCCGGGCACGCGCGTGCTGCTCAAGCACACGACCCGCACGGTGCAGGCGGTGGTGCGCGACGTCGTCGGGCGCCTCGACCTCGACTCCGCCGAGCTGGAGCCCGCGGAACGGCTCGAGCTCAACGACATCGGGCGCGTCACGCTGCGCCTGGCGTCGCCGGTCGCGGCCGAGGAGTACGTCGTCGCGCGCCGGACCGGGGCGTTCCTGCTCATCGACGCCCAGGACGGCGGTACCCTCGCCGCAGGCATGGTCGGCGACGCGCTCGCCGCGGCGCGCCGGCCCGCCGAGCGCCCCGGCTCCTACACGATCTGAGACCACGTGACCACGAACCCCGCCCCGCACCACGAGACGTACCCGCTCGGCCTGCGCGTCGGCGGCCGCCTCGCCGTGGTGGTGGGCGGGGGCCCGGTGGCCGCGCGTCGCTCCCGGGGCCTGCTCGACGCCGGTGCGCACGTGCGCGTCGTCGCGCCGGTCGTGTGCGAGGACCTCGCCGGGCTCACCGCCTCGGACGGCGTGGACTGGGTGCGTCGCGACTACCTCACGGGCGACCTCGACGGCGCGTGGCTGGCCCACACCGCGACGGGCGACGCCGAGGTGGACGCCCGCGTCGCCGCCGACGCCGAGGCCGACCGCGTCTTCTGCGTCACGGCGGGCGACGCAGAGCTCGGCACCGCGTGGGTCCCGGCCGTCGCCCGCACGCGCGTTCCCGGTGCTGACGGGACGGACGCGTCGTCCGGCGCGGAGGTGTCCGTCGCGGTGAACGCGGGCCGCGACCCGCGCCGAGCGCAGCGCGTGCGGGACGCGGTGGCCGTGCGTCTCGCGACCGGCGAGCTCCCGCTCCGGGCGGTGCGGGTCGCTCCGGGGAGCGACGCAGCCCCGGACGAGGCCACCGCCGGCGAGGCCAGAACAGGTGGCACCGTCGGGTCGGTCGCGCTCGTCGGGGGCGGTCCCGGCGACACCGGGCTCATCTCGGTGCGCGGGCGCCGGCTGCTCGCGGAGGCGGACGTCGTCGTGACGGACCGTCTCGGGCCGCGGGGCCTGCTCGACGAGCTCGCGGACGACGTGGTGGTCGTCGACGTCGGCAAGACCCCCGGCAACCACCCCGTGCCGCAGGCGGAGATCAACGCGGTGCTCGTGCAGCACGCCCTCGCCGGTCGGCGCGTCGTCCGTCTCAAGGGCGGCGACCCCTACGTGTTCGGCCGCGGCGGCGAGGAGCTCGACGCGTGCCGCGAGCACGGCATCCCCGTCGAGGTCGTGCCGGGCGTGACGAGCGCCGTCTCCGTGCCGGCCGCCGCGGGCATCCCGGTCACGCACCGCGGCCTCTCGCGCGGCTTTACCGTGCTCACAGGCCACGAGGACGTCGGCAAGGTCCCCGCGGCGAGCGACCACACCGTCGTCCTGCTCATGGGCGTGTCCGGGCTCGCCGAGACCGCGGACGCGCTCGTCGCGCAGGGCAGGGCCGCCGAGACGCCGGTGGCCGTCGTCGAGGACGGGTACGGCCCCCGCCAGCGCACGACGGTCGGGACGCTCGCGACGATCGCCGACCGTGCGCGCGAGGCGGGCGTGCGTCCACCCGCCGTCACGGTCGTGGGCGAGGTCGTGCGCCTCTCCCCCGCGTGGGAGGGCGACGCGACGCCGTAGGTGGGTCGCCGCGCCAGCACGAGCTGCGAGAACCTGCTGTCCGGCGTGGCGCCGCAGCGACGACTTCTCGCAGCTCGCGTCCGTCGCCGTGTCACCGCGGGAGGGACGGCGTCACGACCCGGGTGCGTTCCTCGGCATCCGGCGCCGGCGCGACGTCCCCCGGCCGGACCCCGCGATCGAGGAACGCCTGCAGCACCCGGCCCTCGGTAGCGGGCCACCGGCGGAGCACGTCGTGCGCGAACAGCACGATGACACGCCAGCCCAGGCGCTCCAGCTCCTCCTGACGAGCGACGTCGTCCAACCGCTGCTTCGCCGAGACGAGATGGTGCCGTCCGTCGTACTCCACGGCGATGCGCAGCCGGGGCCAGGACAGGTCCGGCCGGGCCAACCAGCGGCCGTCGTCGTCGAACACGTCGGCCCCCACGAGCGGGCAGGGGAACCCCGAGGCGACGAGCCGCAGCCGCAGTCGCGTCTCCATCGGCGAGTCCACGAACCGCCGCGACAGGCTGAGCGCCCGCCGCAGCGTCGCCACGCCCCGGCGTCCCTCCCACCGGGCGAGCCGACGCTCCAGCAGCGCGCGAGGGTACGGGTCTCGACCCCGGACCCCGCGCAGCAGGGCGTCGCTCACGACGACGAGGTCCGTGAGACCGGACGACCCGGGCGCGGCACCGGACGCCGCGACGAGAGCACCCAGGTCTGCCCACGTCCGGTCCGGCGTCGTGAGGCGCAGCCCGTGCAGCCGGACGAGGTCCCCAGGCTCGAGTCCCTCGTGCTGCTGGACGGCACGAGCAGCGACGGGCCGACGACCGGGCGCCCCGCTGACGTACAGGTCGGCGACCGGCTTCGCACCGTGCGGGAGAGGTAGCCCCCACAGGGCCGCCGCGGTGGTGTGGGAGAACCCCGCGTCGTCGGGCACGACGAGCTGGACCGCCGCGCACACCGCTTCGAGGTCCTGCGCGCGGCGGGCGTCCATGCGGACGCCTCGGACCGGAGCGTGCAGGCGGGAGGCGCGGAGCTGGGCGGGTGTCGAGCCCTGCGCCAGGGCGTCGGCGACACGGAAGGGCAGGGGCGGCAGCGGCGTCGGCACGCGACACAGCCTGCCCGGCGCGCGGGCCGCGGACAGCAGCCCTGTGGACAACGTCCAGCTCTCGCCACGACCGCTGACGACCTGGGAGAAGACGTCGCCGATCAGTCCGTCGGCACCGCATCTTCTCGCAGCTCGGCGACGGTCAGAGCAGGCGGCGCTGCGCCGCCCAGCGCGTGAGCTCGTGCCTCGAGGAGAGCTGGAGCTTGCGGAGCACCGCGGAGACGTGGGTCTCGACCGTCTTGATGGAGATGAACAGCTCGGACGCGACCTCCCGGTAGGTGTACCCGCGGGCGATGAGCCGCATGACCTCCTGCTCGCGCGCGGAGAGCCGGTCGAGCTCGTCGTCGCGCACGGCGACGTCGCCGGCGCCCGTGCCGAACGCGTCGAGCACGAACCCCGCGAGCCGCGGGGAGAACACGGCGTCGCCGCCAGCGACCTGACCCACGGCCGCGGAGAGGTCCGGGCCGGAGATCGCCTTCGTCACGTAGCCGCGCGCCCCGGCGCGGATGACGGCGACGACGTCCTCCGCGGCGTCGGACACCGACAGCGCGAGGAACCGCACGTCGCCGAGCACGTCCGCGCACCGCTGGATCACCTCGGCCCCACCGCCGCCGTTCCCGCCGGGCAGGTGCACGTCCAGCAGCACGACGGGCGGCCGCAGCGCGTGCACGCGCTCCACGGCCGAGTCCACCGAGTCCGCCTCGCCCACGACCTGCACGAGCGCGGGGTCGAGGCTCGCGCGCACGCCGGCGCGGAACATGTGGTGGTCGTCGACGAGCACGACCGGCACGGGAGCGCCGGCGGCCGCGGTGCCGCCCGTGGAGGGGCTGGGGATCGTCGTCACGTCGTCTCCTGTGTCTCGCCCGCCGGGGGCTCGGCCGGCGCGGTGCGGTCGCCGTCCCGGGGCACGCGCAACCGTACTTCGGTGCCCCAGCCCGGTCGACTGATGATCTCGGCCTTCCCGGCGCGGCGCTGCACGCGCCCGAGGATCGACTCGCGCACGCCGAACCGGTCGGGCGCGACGTCCTCCATGCGGAAGCCGTCGCCGCGGTCGCGCACGAACACCTCCGCGGCGTCGGCGCTCACCTCGAGGTACACCGAGTAGGGCGGGCGGCCGTGCGCCACGGCGTTCACGAGCGCCTCGCGCGTCGCCTGGAGCAGCGCCGCGGTCTCCGGGGTCGGCGCGCAGTCGCCCACCACGACGACGTCGACGACGACGGGCCCGGGCTCGCCCTCCTCCGTGCCGCCGACCGAGCCGAGGGCCTGCGGACGCCGCCCGACGCGACCGTCCTCGACCTCGGCGACGAGCCCGCGCAGCTCGGCCGCGAGCGAGGTGCCGGGCGACGGGCGGTCGTCGTAGAGCCACTCGCGCAGCTCACGCTCCTGGGCGCGGGCGAGCCGCGCCACCGTGTCGGCGTCGGACGCGCGCGCCCGGATCAGCGCGAGGGTCTGCAGCACGGAGTCGTGCAGGTGCGCCGCGATGTCCGCGCGCTCCGCCTCCCGCGCACGGGCGGCCCGCTCGTCGCCGAGCTCGCGCACGAGCCGCAGCCACCACGGCGCGAGCACGATCGCCGCGCCGGCGAGCACCGCGAGGGAGGCGACGGTCGCGCCGATCATCGTCGCCGTCGTCGTGCCCTGGCCCACGAGCAGCACGATGCCGACCAGCACGAGCACCAGCCCGCCCGCGACACGGACCACGCCGCCGGGCGTGCGCCCCCCGGCGCGGCTGAGCCAGCGGCCGCGCTGCGCGGCGTCGAGCTGGCTCCACGCCAGCGCCGTGCCCGCGAGCGCGATGAGCACCGGGATCACCCACGACACCTCGACGTCGACCCCGGCACGCAGGGCGACGAGCGCGGCGGCGCCGCTGAGCAGGACGACGCCGATCGCGACGTCGCGCACGGGCAGCTTGGTCACCCGGCCCTGCAGCCTCGGGGCGAGTCGGGACAGGGACGCCGGCCGCTCCTCCTCGAGCGCGGCCTGCGGGTCGCCCGTGGGGACGGTGACCCACCAGAACACGTACAGCGCGACGCCGGCGCCGCCGGCGAGCGCCAGGAACGCGACGACGAGGCGCACGGCACCGACCGGCACGCCGAGGTGCGCCGCCAGCCCGGCGCAGACGCCGCCGACCCACCGGCCGCGCTCGGGCCGGCGCAGGGGCAGGCCGCGGGGGCCCGGCGTGGTGCGCGCAGGTGCCGCGGGCCCGTCGGGTGCGGGGCTCGCGGGCGGGGTCGCCTCGGACGTCACCCCCCGATCGTCACACGACGACGCTCCCCTGAGAGCCGTCCGCGGCCTTTCCCAGGGTCGTGGTGCGGCGGATTCAGGGTGCGGTCAGGGGGGAACCCGATACCTCGGGACGCCCCCGGGGACCAGCATGGAGGCATGAGCACACCGCACCTTCCTCCCGAGTCCCCCGGAGGGCCGGCAGGGCCGGACGAGCCGGCCTCCGCCGGCGCTCCCCCGCACGCGCCGGCGCCCGAGACCGGGCCGCGCCCGTCCGGCACCGACGGCTTCTTCGACGCCGTGCGCCGCGCCGGCGTCTCCCGCTCCGACGAGCGCTGGATCGGCGGTGTCGCCGCCGGGGTCGCCGAGCGGTTCGGCATCGACCCGCTCGTCGTGCGCGGCATCCTGTTCGTCACGTTCTTCCTGTCCGGCGCGGGCCTCGTCCTGTACGGGGCCGCGTGGGCGCTGCTGCCCGAGCGACGCGACGGACGCATCCACCTGCAGGAGGCGTTCCGCGGGAACTTCGACGTCGCCATGCTGGGGGCGATCGCCATGGTGGTCGTCGGCCTCAGCTGGGGCGGCGGCTGGTGGTCCTGGTGGGACTACATGAACCTGGGGTGGCTGAACGGCCTGTTCTGGGTCGCGGCGATCGTCACGGTCGCGATCGTGACGGTGTCGGTGCTGAACCAGCGCGGCCCGCGGCCGGGCGCCCCTGCGTCCGGTGCACAGGCCCCAGGTGGGCCCGACGCGCCGTGGGGCTCGCCGGCCCCGAGGACGACCGCCCCGGCGTCGGCGGCGTACCCGGCCACGCACGAGTCGGCGGGCCCGGTGCCGGCCACGACGACGCCCCCGGTCGGGACGGCCTCCGTCGCGACGCCGCCCGCCGCGCCGTACGACGCGCAGGACGGGCCACAGCCGTACGGAGCGCAGCAGTACGGGGCGCAGCAGTACGGGGCGCAGCAGTACGGACCGCAGTACGGCGCCCCCGCGGGGACGACGCCGCCGACGCCACCCCGTCCGCCGAAGGCACCACGTCCGCCCAAGCCGCCGCGCCCCCGCGGCCCGGGGTCCGCGACGGTCGGCGTCGTCGTGGGACTGAGCCTCCTGCTCGGCGCGCTGCTGCTCGTCGTCGACCGCGCCGGGGACCTGGCGTGGCCGGTGTTCCTCACCTGGGCCGGCGCGTCCGTGGTGCTCGCAGGTCTCGCGATCGTGGTCAGCGGTCTGCGCGGCCGCACGAGCGGCGGCCTGGGCTGGCTGGCCGTGCTCGCGCTCGTGGTCGCCGTGCCCGCCGCGTCCTGGGACGGCGACCGCCCCGACTTCGTGCTCGACGACACCACCCGCACCGTCTCCGACGGCACGTACCGCGTGACGGACCCGGACGTCGCGAGCGAGGGCTTCGGCGTGCGGTGGGGCGACCCGACGATCGACCTGTCCGGCCTGGACCTCTCCGGCGTCACGGACGGCGACCCCGTGGAGGTCCCCGTCCAGCTCGGCGCGGGCGACGTGACGATCGTGGTCCCCGACGGCGTCCCGGTCCGCGCGGACGTCCAGGTCTGGGCGGGCAGCGCGCGCTGGCAGGTCGACGGCGAGCGCCGCGAGGTCAGCGGCGTCAGCTCGCGACCCGTGACCTTCACCAACGAGGAGGCCGACACCGGCGAGGACCCGCAGCTCGTGCTGCTGGTCGACGTCGGAGCCGGCCAGGCGACCATCGAGGAGGACCGATGAGCCAGGACGACCGTCGCGAGCCGCGCGACACCGATGAGACGCTCGAGCTCGGGACGGCCGCGACGGCCGGCCCGTCCGGGGACACCGCCCACGACGGGACCGAGCACCGGGCCGACGACCGGGCCGGCCACCCGGCGGACGACCGGACCGGTGGCCTAGCCGCCGACCAGGTGGGATCGGGGTACGCCACCGCCGCGGGTCCGGTCGAGGCGCCGCGTCCGCCGCGCGGTCCGCGCGTCGGAACGGTCGTGTGGGGCTTCCTCGTCGTCGCGTGCGGCGCGGCGGTGCTGGCCAGCGCGCTCGGCGCCCAGGTGGACCTGGGTCTCGCCGCGATCGTCGTGCTCGCCGTGGCCGGCGTGACGCTCGTCGTCGGGTCGGTCGCCGTGGGCGCGCGGCGGCGCAGCCGCGGCTGACCGCTGCGCACGACAGGAGGAGGGGCCGTGACGCCAGGCGTCACGGCCCCTCGGTCCGTCCGGGGCGCGGTCCGCGCACTCCCCCCGGTGCAGCTCGGCGGGAGCGGGTCTCCGCGCCCGGACGGACGGCCCTCGAGCCGTCAGGTGCGCGTCTCGCCGCGCCGGTCCGGCTCGTCCGGGCCAGCGGTCGACGGCGGTGCGGCCTCCGGCGACGCGCCCGGTGACGTCGGCGCACCACCGGGGTGCCCGACGGCAGGTGCCGCGGTGCTCTCCGGGCCCGGCCCCGTCGCCGTCGCCCACGTCGCGGTCGAGCCGGTCGCCGTCGGTCCCGCCGCACGGGCCTGCGCCGCCGGGGTGGTCGACGTGCGGTCCGGCCCGTCGGGTCGCGGCGCAGGTTCCGGCCGGACCGGCGGTGCTGCCGGCGACGGCCCGTGCGGCGCACCGGGCGCCGTGTGCCGTCCACCCTCCGACAGGTCGCCCGACGACGTGTACGCCGCCGGGGTCTCGACCGAGACGCTGGGCCCGCCGGCGAGCTTGCGCAGCGCGAGGCCGACGAGGACGAACAGGATCCCGAGCCCGACCACGAGCGCCGACACCCCGAACGCGACCACCGAGGTGTACAGCGACGCCCGCAGGAACGACGCGTTCATGACCGTCTCGCGCGTCGGGTCGTCCTGGTCCAGCTCGGCGTAGGTCTGCCCGCCGCTCGCCTCCAGGGCGTGCTGGTCGATGACGTCGGCCTGGGCGTAGGCGGTGAGCGGACCGTTGACGTGGCGGCCGGCGAGGAAGGACGCGTCGTCGGAGACGGTGATCTGCTCGGACGACAGCTCGTTCGCGACGACGATCCACGTGGCGACGCCCGCGAGGACGAGGACGATGCCGGCGATGATGGAGAAGAGGCCGATGCCCCGGACCCCACGAGCCGGTGAGACGGTGACGGTGCTCGACATGGTGCGCTCCCCTTCGACAAGACCTTCCCGGTCCGTCCGCGACACCGCGCCACCGTGGCGACACCACCGCGAGACGGTCGAACCACCCATCCGGGGCCACCGTAGCGAGCCGAGCCGCGTCGCGCCCGGCGAGCGCGCGGCGTGGCGCCCATGACACGGGTGCCCGGCACCGTCGGGGATTCGGGACCCACGACGCCCGGGTGGGAGGATGCGCGCGTGCGCATCGTCCACGTCACCGACTGCTACCTCCCTCTCCTCGGAGGCATCGAGACCCAGGTGGCGCGGCTCGCGCAGCAGCAGGCCGCGGCCGGGCACGACGTCGCGGTGGTGTGCACGACGCCGGCCCGCCCCGGCGCGCACGGGGTCACCGTCGAGCGCGTCGACGAGGTGACGGTCCACCGCCTGGCGGCGCGCGTCCCCGGCGGCTACCCGGTGCACCCGCGGGCACCGCACCACGTGGCGCGCGTGCTGGAGTCGGCGCGGCCCGACGTCGTGCACCTGCACATGGGCGTGCTCACCCCGTCCACGCAGGCGTCGCTGCGCACCGTCGTGCGCGCCGGCCTGCCGGCGGTCCTCACCGTGCACTCCGTGTGGGGGTCGGCGCAGCGGTGGTTCTCGGCGCTCGACCGCATCGTGGGCTGGTCGCGCTGGCCGGTGCTGTGGTCGGCGGTGAGCGAGCTGACGGCCGCGCCCCTGCGGCGCATCGTGGGCGACCGCGGCGAGGTCGCCGTGCTGCACAACGGGCTCGACCTCGACGCGTGGCGCGTGCCGCGCACCGAGCGCGCGGACCGCATGGAGGTCTCGGCGGTGCACGTCGTCGCCGCGACGCGGTTCGCGCCCCGCAAGCGGGTGCTGCCGCTGCTCGAGGTCCTGCGCGACGCCGCAGGTCGCGTGCCCGCCGGTGCGCTCCACGCGACGGTCGCGGGCGACGGGCCCGAGCTCGCGGCCGCGCACCGGTTCGTCGCCGAGCACGGCCTGCGCGACGTCGTGTCGCTGCCGGGCCGCCTCACCGCGACGGAGCTCAAGCGCCTGTACGCGCGCGCGGACGTGTTCGCCGCGCCCGCGGTCGAGGAGGCGTTCGGCATCGCCGCGCTCGAGGGGCAGGCCGCGGGACTGGTCGTGCTGACCCGCTCGCAGTCGGGCGTCGCGGAGCGCCTCACGGACGGCGTCGACGCGCTCCTCGCGGACGACGATCCCGGTCTCACCGACGCGCTCGTGCGGCTCGCCACCGAGGACGGCCTGCTCGAGCGGATGGTCGCGCACAACCGCGAGGTCCCGCCCGCGGCCGGTTGGCCGACCGTCCTCGCCGAGGTGGAGTCCGCCTACGCGCGTGCCGCCGCACGTCGGCGTCTCGCCTGAGCCGAGACCGAAAACCCTCGGCGCGCTCGCACCGTCACGGGTACGGTCGCGGGTGTTCCCTGCTGCACGGGACGGCGTCGCCCGCACGCCGGGTGACCGGGTCGTCCCAGCCGACCGAGAGGAGACGGACGATGGCGTGCCGGATCAGCGAGCTCGTGCTCGGATGCCGCGACCCCGAGGCGCTGGCGCGCTTCTGGTGCGCTGTGCTCGACTTCGTGGTGCTCGACCGCGAGGACGACGGCACGCTCGAGATCGGGCCTCGCGACGGGTTCGGCGGCGCGCAGCCGACGATCATCCTCAGCCGCCGGGACGAGCCGGAGCCGGGCACGTCGCGGCTGCACGTCGACGTGAACCCCACCGACCGCGACCAGGACGCCGAGCTCGAACGCCTCCTGGCGCTCGGCGCTCGACCCGCCGACATCGGGCAGACCGGCCAGGAGCAGTGGCACGTCCTCGCCGACCCCGAGGGCAACGAGTTCTGCCTGCTGAAGGCACGGCTCGCCCCGCTCTGACGACGCGCGGAGCGGTCACTCCCCCGCGGACGTGAGCCCGGCCGTCACTCCCACTCGATGGTGCCCGGGGGCTTGCTCGTCACGTCGAGCACGACCCGGTTGACCTCCGGCACCTCGTTGGTGATGCGCGTCGAGATGAGGGACAGCACGTCGTAGGGCAGGCGCGTCCAGTCGGCCGTCATGGCGTCCTCGGACGACACGGGCCGCAGCACGACCGGGTGGCCGTACGTGCGGCCGTCGCCCTGCACGCCCACCGAGCGCACGTCGGCGAGGAGCACGACCGGGCACTGCCAGATCTCGCGGTCGAGACCGGCCCTGGTGAGCTCCTCGCGCGCGATCGCGTCGGCGGCACGCAGGGTGTCGAGGCGGTCCGCGGTGACCTCGCCGACGATGCGGATGCCGAGGCCCGGGCCGGGGAACGGCTGGCGCCACACGATGGCCTCGGGCACGCCGAGCTCGAGCCCGACGGCGCGGACCTCGTCCTTGAACAGCGTGCGCAGCGGCTCGACGAGCGAGAACTGCAGGTCGTCGGGCAGTCCGCCGACGTTGTGGTGGCTCTTGATGTTCGCGGCGCCCTCGCCGCCGCCGGACTCGACGACGTCCGGGTACAGCGTGCCCTGGACGAGGAACTTGACCTCCTGGCCGTGCTCGCCGGCGTCCGCGACGATGTCGCGCGCCGCGTCCTCGAACACGCGGATGAACTCGCGCCCGATGATCTTGCGCTTGGTCTCGGGGTCGCTGTGCCCGGCGAGCGCCGTGAGGAACCGCTGCTTCTCGTCGCGCACGACGAGGTTCACGCCCGTCGCCGCGACGAAGTCGCGCTCCACCTGCTCCGCCTCGCCCGCCCGCAGCAGGCCGTGGTCGACGAACACGCACGTGAGCTGGTCACCGACGGCCTCCTGCACGAGCGCGGCCGCGACGGACGAGTCGACGCCACCCGACAGCCCGCAGATGACGCGTGCGTCGCCGACCTGCGCGCGGATGGCCGCGACCTGGTCCGCGATGACGTTGCCGGCGGTCCAGTCCGGCCGCAGCCCCGCGCCGTCGTACAGGAAGCGCTCCAGCACGGCCTGGCCGTGCGCCGAGTGCTTGACCTCGGGGTGCCACTGCACGCCGAACAGGCGCCGCGCACGGTCCTCGAACGCCGCGACGGGCGAGCCCGACGAGGTCGCCAGGACCTCGAAGCCGTCCGGTGCGCGGTGGACGGAGTCGCCGTGGCTCATCCACGTCGTCTGGTTCTCGGGGGTGTCGGCGAGCAGCACGCCCGCCTCGCGGACCGACACCTCCGTGCCGCCGTACTCGCGCAGCCCCGTCTGCGCGACGTCGCCGCCGAGCGCCTTCGCCATCGCCTGGAAGCCGTAGCAGATGCCGAGCACCGGCACCCCGGCGTCGAACAGCGCCGGGTCGACGAACGGCGCCCCCGTCGCGTACACCGACGACGGCCCGCCCGAGAGGATGATGGCGGCCGGGTCCTTGGCGACCATCTGCTCGACCGTGGCCGTGTGCGGCACGATCTCGGAGTAGACGTTCGCCTCACGGACGCGGCGCGCGATGAGCTGCGCGTACTGCGCGCCGAAGTCGACGACGAGCACCGGGCGGGGCGTCGAGACGGGCGTGGTCGCGTCGGTCGGCGGGGCGGGGGGCACGTCGGGCGCGGAGGTCACCGGACGATTCTAGGCGCCTCGCGCCGTGCCCGGGCACGGCGCGAGGCCCTGGTCAGCCGGCGGCGAACGACAGCTCCACGCGCCGGTTGAGCGCGCGACCGGCAGGGTTGTCCTCGCCGTCGAGCGTGTTCTCGGCGACCGGCACGCGGCTGCCGTGACCGGTCACGGTGAGCGCGAGGTCCGGCCGCTCGGCGCGCAGGACGCTCGCGACCGCCTCGGCCCGCTGGAGCGAGAGCTCGTCGTTGCGGGCGTCCGTGCCCAGCGCGTCGGTGTGCCCGTCGACCGCGACGGCGGCGCTCCGCGGGATCTGCTCGATGAGCTCCGTGAGCGCGTCGGCCGCCTCCGCGGAGAGCTCGGCGGAGTCGAACGCGAACATGAGGTCGGCGGTGAGGACGACGGTCGTCGTCTCGTCCTCCTCGCGCGTCGTCTCGAGGCGCGTCGTGGCGTCCTGCACGTCGAGGGGGAACGTGGCGTCCGCCGGGTGCAGGTCGAGGACGGCGTCCGCCCGCATCGCCTCGGTGACGTCGGCGGCCTCGATGCGCTCGCGGTCCTCGGCGAGGTGCTCGACGACGTCCTCGGGCAGGGCGGTGCCCGCGCCGTCGTCCGTGGTGCCGGACGACGCGACCGCGGGTGCGGGCACCAGGAGCGCGCCCGCCAGCGCCGCGACGAGCACCGCGTGCCGCGGTGCGTCGCGCACGCCCGTCACGCCGCGTCGTCGAGGTACGTGACCTCGACGGCGGTGAACGCGGGCAGCCCCTCGGCCGGGAGCACGTCCAGGGTCTCGACGCGCTCCTCGGGCGCCGGGAGGACGGCGTAGGCCTCGACGGTGCCGTGGTTCGGGAAGTCGAAGAAGACGTTCTCGAGCGGCGACACCAGCATGGTCGCCTGGCAGCGGGACTGCGCCGACCCGCGCTCGGCGACGCTCTCGGTGTCCGGCTGCCACGCGCCCTCGGTGCACAGCGGCCGGTAGGCGACGAGGTTCGCCGGGTCGGTGACCGTCACGACCGGCTCCACGCCCATGTCGTAGTAGCTGATGCTCGCGTCGCCGGCGGCTCCGTCGTCGTCCCAGCGCAGCGCCCAGCGCAGCGTCATCGTGCCGCCCTGGACCGCGAGCTCGCGGATCGTCACGGTGAGCGTGCCGGCGTCCCCCTCGCCGGGCGCGTCGACCGTCTGCTCCGCCATCACGCCGTCCGCGACGCGGGCCGTGCCGACCCCGTCGACCGCCGCGGTGCTCTCCTCGGCCGCCGGGGCGCCCGACGAGGGTGCGGTCTCGTCCGCGCCGCGCACGAGGCTGCAGCCCGAGACGGTGAGGGCGAGGACTGCGGCGACGGCGACGGCCGCCGGACGCGTGCTGGGCATGGTTCTCCTGTCCTGGGGCTCGAGATGGCTCGAGGTCGGCTCGGGGATCGGCGCGCGGCGACGGCGGCACGCGACCGCCGCGAGCATCGCACACGGCCCGCGGCGGCCAGAAGCGCGGACGATGGGGAGGACTCCCCGCGGCCGCGACTTCACCCGCTCACCGGCTCCTGCGCCGCGCTGACCGGTCCCGACGCACCTCGGCCGAGCCGGTCGCGCAGCTCGCGCGCAGCCCGCTCGGGGTCGGCCGCCTGCGTGATCGCCCGGACGACGACGACGCGCGTCGCCCCGGCGTCGAGCACCGCGTCGAGGCGCCCGGCGTCGATCCCGCCGATGGCGAACCAGGGCGTGCTCGGCGCGCCGGCGGCGACCTCGCGCAGGAGGTCCAGCCCGACGGCGGCGCGCCCCGGCTTCGTCGGCGTCGCCCACAGCGGCCCGACGCAGAAGTAGTCGACGTCCGGGTCCGCCTCGGCCGCAGCGGCCTGCTCCGCCGAGTGCGTCGAGCGCCCGAGCACGGGTGCCGCGCCGAGCAGCGTGCGGACCGCGGGGACCGGCAGGTCGCCCTGGCCCATGTGCACGACGGGCGCACCCGTCAGCCCTGCGACGTCGGCCCGGTCGTTGACCGCCCACAGTGCACCGTGCTCGGCCGCGACGCGCGCAACCGTCTCCTGGAGCTCGAGCTCGCGCGCGACGTCGAGCGTCTTGTCGCGCAGCTGGACGACGTCGACGCCGCCCGCGAGCGCCGCGTGGAGGAAGTCCTCGAGGTCGCCACGCTCCTCGCGCGCGTCGGTGCACAGGTAGAGGCGGGCGTCGGCGAGCCGGGCACGTGCGGCGGTCGCGGTGGCCGTGGCGGGCGCGGACGCGGGCGCCGCGACGCCCGTGGTGGGGGTGCTCACCCGACGGAGTGTAGGACCGCACCTCCGGCGGGCCAGGTACGGTGTCCGTGAGCACGGGAGCCCCGCACGGGGCTGAGAGGGCGCAGGAGCCGACCGTCGAACCTGATCTGGGTCATGCCAGCGAAGGGAGCGCACATGCACCGGCACGTCCGTCCGTCCTCCGGCGACCCCGCACGCGACGTCGTCGTCGTGGGCGGCGGGATCGTGGGGCTCGCCGTCGCGTGGCACGCCGCAGCGGCCGGCCTCACCGTGGTCGTCCTCGACCCGGCGCCGGGCGACGGCGCCGCGCACGCCGCGGCCGGGATGCTCGCACCCGTGACGGAGGCGGACTTCGGCGAGGAGGAGGCGCTGCGTCTGCACCTCGCGGGCGCCGCCCGCTGGCCGGGGTTCGCCGCGGCGCTCCAGGACGCGACCGGAGCGGACGTCGGCCTCCGCGACGCCGGGACGCTGACGGTCGCCTACGACACCGACGACCTCGCGGTGCTGCGCCGCGTGCTCCGCCTCCACGCCGAGCACGGCCTCGGCTCGCACGAGCTGACGACCGCCGACGCCCGTCGGTGCGAGCCGCTCCTCGGGCCGCGCCTCGCCGGCGCCGCCTGGGCGCCGGGCGACCACGCCGTCGACCCGCGCGCGACGTGCGCCGCGCTCCGCCGCGCCGTCGAGCGGTCCCCGGGGTGCGCCGTCGTGCCGCGTGCCGTCGTGGGGCTCGAGCGCGACGCGAGCGGTCGCGTGACCGGCGCGCGGGACGGGTCCGGCCGGGTCCACCGCGCGGGCGCCGTCGTGGTGGCCGCGGGCTGGGAGTCCGGCGCGCTGGTCGCCGAGGTGCCCGAGGTGCGCGTACCGACGCGGCCGGTGAAGGGCCAGACGCTGCGGCTCGACGCCGGGCCGGACCTCGGGCTCGAGCACGTCGTGCGGGGGCTCGTGCAGGGCCGCCCCGTGTACGTCGTGCCGCGCGACCCGGTGCCCGACGGCGCGCGCGCAGGGCACCGCGAGATCGTCGTCGGGGCGACGTCCGAGGAGAACCCCGACGACCGGCGCGCGACGGCCGGCGGCGTCTTCGCCCTCCTGCGCGACGCCCGCGCCCTCGTCCCCGGGCTCGACGAGGCGGCCCTCGTCGACGTCACGCCGCGCGCCCGGCCGGCGACGCCGGACAACCTCCCGCTGGTCGGCGCCACGGACGTCGCGGGGTTGCACGTCGCGACCGGGCACGGGCGCAACGGCGTCCTGCTCGCACCCGTCACGGCCGACGCGGTGGTCGCCGGGCTCACGGGCACGACGCTGCCCGACGACGTCGCCGCCGCGCTCGTCCCCGCGCGTCCGGACCGCTTCGGGCCGCGCGCCCTGCCCCCAGCCGCCGAACCCCGGGTCGCGCGCCACGACGGGCCGCATCTGGCGCACAACCCGGGGTTCGGGCCGCGCGCGGCGACCTCCACGACCCCTGCCACCCCGAGGTGAGACCCATGACCGAGACCGCTCCCCCGACCGTGCTCGTCAACGGCGCGCCGTACCCGCTCGACGGCCGGGTCGGCGTCGAGGCGCTCGTCGCCGCGCTCGCACCCGCCTACGTCGCCGACGGCGCACCGCAGGGCGTCGCCGTCGCGATCAACGACGCCGTCGTGCCGCGCGGCACGTGGTCGAGCACGGTCGTCGCGCCGGGCGACCGCGTCGAGATCGTCACCGCCGTCCAGGGAGGCTGAGACCCGTGACCACGACCAGCACCACGGACGGCGCCGACCCGCTCGTCGTCGCCGGCACGACGATCGGCTCGCGCCTCGTCATGGGGACGGGCGGTGCCGCGAACCTGCTCACGCTCGAGGACGCACTCGTCGCCTCGGGCACCGCGCTGACGACCGTCGCGATGCGCCGCGTCGCGGTGCGGCCGGGCGGTGCGGGCTCGACGGATGCCGGCATCTGGGGCCTGCTCCACCGGCTCGGCATCCGCGCGCTGCCCAACACCGCCGGCTGCTTCTCGGTGCGCGAGGCCGTGCTCACCGCGCAGCTCGCGCGCGAGGCGTGCGGCACCGAGTGGGTCAAGCTCGAGGTGATCGCCGACGACGTCACGCTCCTGCCCGACCCGATCGGCCTCGTCGAGGCGGCCGAGCAGCTCGTCCGCGACGGGTTCGTCGTGCTGCCGTACACGAACGACGACCCGATCCTCGCGCGCCGGCTCGAGGACGTCGGGTGCGCCGCCGTCATGCCGCTGGGCGCGCCGATCGGGACGGGTCTCGGCATCCTCAACCCGCGCAACGTCGAGGCGATCGCCGGCGCGGCGCGCGTCCCGGTGATCCTCGACGCCGGGATCGGGACGGCGTCGGACGCGGCGCTCGCCATGGAGCTCGGCTGCGACGGCGTGCTGCTCGCCACGGCCGTCACCCGGGCCGCCGACCCGGTCCGCATGGCGCACGCGATGCGCCTCGCCGTCGAGTCCGGGCGCCTGGCGGCCGGCGCGGGCCGGATCCCCCGGCGCGAGGGCGCGCTCGCGAGCTCGTCGCCGCAGGGTCGCCTCGACCTCGCCCTGTGACGCTCGCGAGATAGAGGGTTCTTCCCGAGGTAGAGGGGAATCTCCCTCTACCTCGCCGGAAACCCTCTACCTCGGCGCGGGCGGTGCGGCCGCGAGCTCGGCGAGGAGCGCCGGCACACCGCCGACGACCGAGCGGGCGTCCACGCCCGCCGCGCGCGCGACGTCGGCCACGCGCGCCGAGCGGGCGCCGACCGCGCACACGACGAGCACGGGCCGGTCGTCCGGCAGCGCGGCGACGGCGGCGCGGGCGGCGTCGTCCGGGCCCCCGGGGACACCGCCGAGGAACGAGCCGCTCGGGACGAGCGTCGCGCCGGGCACCGGTCGCACCTGCGCCTCCCAGTCCTCGCGCACGTCGAGCAGGTACGGGGCGGGCCGGGCCGCGTCCGCGGTCACGAGCAGCTCCGCGGCCTCGCGCGCGCTCACCTCCGACGACGTCGCCGCAGCGTCCCCCGGACCGCCCTGCACGGCCGCGCCCGCGAGCGCCGGGACCGCAGGGGCGAGGCCGCAGAAGGCCGCGTACGCGTCGTCGCCCGCGAGCAGCTTCGTCACCGGCTCGCGGGTGGGGTCGGGGCCGACGGCGAGCTCGCGCCACGCGAGGTCGAGCGCGTCGTAGACGGCGAGGCGGCCGAGCAGCGTCGTCCCCGACCCGGTGACGAGCTTGAGCGCCTCCGTCGCCATGACCGAGCCGAGGGTGCCGCACATCGCGCCGAGGACGCCGCCGGTCGCGCAGTCGGGCGCCGCACCCGGGGGCGGCGGCACCGGGAAGACGTCGCGGTACGTCACCCCGCGCGACGGCGCGCCGGAACCGTGGTCCGTGACGTCGGCGGCGCCATCCGTGGCGTACCGCGGACGCCCCCAGAACACGCTCACCTGGCCCTGGAAGCGGTAGATCGAGCCCCACACCACCGGGATGCCGAGGACCTCCGCGGCGTCCGAGACGAGGTAGCGCGTGGGGAAGTTGTCGGCGCCGTCGAGGACGACGTCGTAGCCGCGCAGCACGTCGAGCGCGTTGCTCGCGTCGAGGCGCACGGGGTGCGCGACGACGCGCACGTGCGGGTTGACGTCGGCGATCGTGTCGCGTGCCGAGTCGACCTTGCGGCGGCCGACGTCGGCGTCGCCGTGGATCACCTGGCGCTGGAGGTTGGAGGTGTCGACCGCGTCGTCGTCGACGATGCCGATCGTGCCGACGCCCGCCGCGGCCAGGTAGAGCAGGGCCGGGCTGCCGAGGCCGCCCGCGCCGACGACGAGCACGCGCGCCGCCGCGAGACGACGCTGCCCGTCGGGCCCGACGCCCGGCAGCGACAGGTGCCGGGCGTACCGCTCGAGCTCCTCGGTCGTGAGCTCGCGGCCCGGCGCGACTAGCGGCGCGAGGCGCGGCACCGCGGGCAGGTCGGGGGCGTCAGCACGCCTCACGACGCGTACCGCTCCTCCAGCACCGCGAGCTTGGACTCCGCCTCGGCGTGCACCTTCTTCTCGAGGACGAACGACATGACGGGCACGACGCCGGCGAACACCATCGTCGCCAGGCGGCCCCAGCCCCACCGCATCTTGGCCCAGAGGTCCAGCACGGTGACGAGGTAGACGACGTAGATCCACCCGTGCGCGAACGGCACCCACTCGACGTAGCGCACGAACGGCTCGACGTCCGCGAACGCCCCGATCCCGTACTTGACGAGCATCTCGACGCACAGCACGAGCAGCATCACGCCCGTGACGATCGCGAGGACCCGGTAGCGCGCGAGCGCGCCGCGCGCCTTGCGGATGGCCGTCCGCGCGGCGTCCTCGGCCGTGGGGGCCGCCGCGACGCGGTCGGTGGTCGGTTCGGGGCTGGTCATGGCTGCTGTGTTCCTCACTCCGGGCTCGCGCCGGCGCCGGCGGGCGGGGCCGACGACGCGGTGACGCGCTCGCGCCGCGATAATCCGTCGCCCCTGTCAGACGCCGAACCTAGGGTAGAACACCGTGCGTCCCCTTCCTCAGCCCGATCCGGGCACGCCCGACCTGCGCGGGCCCACGCGCTACCTCCTGTGGCTCGCGCGGCGCCAGGGCGCCGTGCTCACGGGCGCGGTCCTGCTCGGTCTCGCGAACTTCGCGTCCCAGGCGCTCCAGCCCTACATGCTCGGCCGCGCGCTCGACGAGGGCCTGTCGTCGGGCTTCGGCCCGGACCTGTTCCGGTGGGCCGGCCTGCTCCTCGCCCTCGGCATGGGCGTCGTCGTGACCGGCGTCGTGGGGCACCGCCTCGACATCGCCAACTGGCTCCGCTCCGCGCTCACGACATCGCAGCTCGTGGGCGACGTCACCGCGCGCTCGGGGGACGCGATCACCGAGGAGCTGCCGACCGGCGAGGTCGTGTCGACCGTGGCGAGCGACGCGATGCGCGTCGGCCAGCTCTTCTCCATGCTCGGCCAGTTCCTCGGCGCGCTCGGGGCGTACGTCGTCGTGGCGGTCGTCATGCTCTCGACCTCGCTCCAGCTCGGGCTCGTCGTGGTGCTCGGCCTGCCCGCCGTCGCGGCGGTGCTCGCCCTGCTCGTCAAGCCCCTCCAGCAGCGTCAGGCCGCCCAGCGCGAGGCGCAGGGCCGGCTCACGACGCTCGGCGCGGACACCGTCTCGGGCCTGCGCGTGCTGCGCGGGATCGGCGGCGAGAGCGTCTTCGTGAGCCGGTACGCGCGCCAGTCGCAGGCGGTGCGCGTGGCCGGGGTCAAGGTCGCGCACACGCAGGCCACCCTCGACGCGCTCCAGGTCCTCCTGCCGGGCCTGCTCGTCGTGCTCGTCGTCTACCTCGGTGCGACGGCCGCGCTGCGCGGCGACATCACGCCCGGCCAGCTCGTCGCGTTCTACGGGTACGCCGCGTTCCTGGGCTGGCCGCTGCAGGTCGCGACGCAGATGCTCAACATCGCGACCCGCGCGCACGTCGCGGCGCGCAAGATCGTGCGCGTGCTCGCGGTCGTGCCGGCCGCGGGCGCCCACCCGGCCACCGCGCCCGTGCCGCCCGAGGGCAGCCCTCTCGTCGACGAGACGAGCGGCCTCGTGCTCGAGCCCGGGCGGCTCGTCGCCCTGGTCTGCGCCGACCCGGACGCGTCGGCCGCCGTCGCGACGCGCCTCGGCCGGTTCGACGACGCGGCCGAGGCGGCCACGCCCGTGCGGCTCGGCGGGACCCTCCTCGCCCAGCTCGACAAGCACGCCCTGCGGCGCCGGGTCGTCGTAGCGGAGGCGACCCCGCAGCTGTTCTCCGGACGGCTGCGGGACGAGCTCGACCCGCGCGGCCGCGCGGACGAGGAGCAGGTGCTGGCGGCCGTGACGGCCGCCGACGCGCACGACGTCCTCGACTCCGTCCCCGACGGCCTCGACGGCGAGCTCCCCGAGAAGGGTCGCTCGCTCTCCGGCGGGCAGCGCCAGCGCGTCGCCCTGGCCCGCGCCCTGCTCACGGACCCGGAGATCCTCGTGCTCGTGGAGCCGACGAGCGCCGTCGACGCCCACACCGAGGCGCGGATCGCCGCACGCCTCGCGCAGGCGAGGCGCGGGCGCACGACGCTCGTCGTGACCGCGTCCCCCCTCGTGCTCGAGCAGGTCGACGAGGTGCTCCTCCTCGAGGGCGGCCGCGTCACCGCGCGCGGGACCCACCGGGACCTCGTCGCGCGCGCGCACGCCGAGGGCGTCGCCCCCGACGACGACGCGGCGCGCTACCACCGCGTCGTCGGGCGCTCCCTCGACGAGCCCACCTCCCCGGTCCTGGCCGCCGCGGCCGGCACCGCCGTCCCGGAAGGAGAGCACGCATGAGGCTCCCCGTCGCCGACGCGCCCGCCGCCCGGTCCGCCGCCGCCCGGCTGTTCGCGCGCCACCGGCGCACGCTGTGGGTCGTCGCCGTGCTGCACACGCTCGCGGCCGTCGCCGGGCTCGTCGGCCCGTGGCTCCTCGGCCGGCTCGTCGACGCCGTGACCACCGGCACGACGTCGGCCTACGTCACGACGGTCGTGGCGGTCGGCGCCGTCGCGGTGCTCGCCCAGGCCGTGCTGCGCCGCTACGCCCAGCGCATCTCCATGGTGTTCGGCGAGACGGTCTTCGCGGACCTGCGCGAGGAGCTCGTCGACACCGTGACGTCCCTGCCGCTGTCGACCGTCGAGCGTGCCGGCACGGGCGACCTCGTCGCGCGGACCACCAACGACGTCGACCGCATCCAGCACGCGGTGCGGTTCGGCGTCCCCCAGCTCCTCGTCGCGGTCGTGACGCTCGTGCTCACGGTCGTCGCGTCGCTCGTCGTCGCGCCGCTCGTCGCGCTCGCGCTGTTCGTCGGCGTCCCGCTGCTCGTCGTGGTCGCGCGGTGGTACCTGCGCCGCGCGTCGGCCGGCTACCAGCGCGAGGCCGCTGCGTACGCGGCGCTCAACGGCACGATCACGGAGAGCGTCGAGGGCGCACGGACCGTCGACGCGCTGTCCCTCGCCGAGCACCGCAAGGCGCGCGTGCGGGCCGACCTCGCCGAGGCGTTCGCCGCCGAGCGCTACACCCTCGGCCTGCGCACCGTGCTGTTCCCCGGCATCGACCTGGCGATCGCGGTCGCGCCCGTCGCGGCGCTCGTGTGGGGCGCGTGGCTCCTCACGCAGGGCCAGACGACGCTCGGCGCGGTCGTGGCCGTGACGACGTACGCGTTCCAGCTCGCCGGCCCGGTGTGGAACCTCATCTTCTGGCTCGACGAGATCCAGGTCGCGATGGCGTCGTACGCGCGCATCGTCGGGGTCTCGCAGGTCTCGACGGACCGCACCGCGACGGACGAGACGCCCGCCGGCGACCGGGTCGTCGCCCGTGACGTCGAGTACGCCTACCGCGCGGGCCACCCCGTGCTGCACGGCGTCTCGCTCGACCTCGCGCCGGGAGAGAGGCTCGCGGTCGTCGGCCCCTCCGGAGCCGGCAAGTCGACCCTGGGCCGGATGCTCGCCGGAATCCACCCCCCGACCGCGGGCACCGTGCGCGTGGGCGGCGTGCGGCTCGTGGACCTGCCGCTCACCGAGCTGCGACGACAGGTCGCGCTCGTCACGCAGGAGCACCACGTGTTCGTCGGCACCCTCGCCGACAACCTCCGCCTCGCCGACGTCGGCGCGAGCGACGACGAGCTGCTCGCCGCGCTGGACGCCGTCGACGCGCGCGGCTGGGTGCGCGCGCTGCCCGACGGCCTGGCGACGGAGGTCGGGTCGGGCGGCCACGTCCTCACGCCCGCGCAGGCGCAGCAGGTCGCGCTCGCGCGGCTCGTCCTGCTCGACCCGCACACGCTCGTGCTCGACGAGGCCACGTCGCTGCTCGACCCGCGCGCCGCGCGGCACCTCGAGCGCTCGCTCAACGCCGTGCTCGAGGGACGGACCGTCGTCGCGATCGCGCACCGGCTGCACACCGCGCACGACGCGGACCGGGTGGCCGTGGTCGACGGCGGACGCATCAGCGAGATCGGGCCGCACGACGAGCTCGTCGCCGCGGGCGGCGACTACGCGCGCCTCTGGCACTCCTGGCAGCAGGAGTAACGGCTCCGCGGCCGGCGCGAGAACGGTGCGCCCGTCCGGGACCGGCCGTCAGGAGGGCGACGTCGGAGCGCTCGGGTCGACGTCGCGACTGTCGGCCCCGCTCGCCACGGGCAGGCCCGCGATGCCGGCGTCCTCCCCGCGTCCCCGTCGTCGGCCGCCCGCGACCTCGTCACGGACGAGCCGCAGCCACAGCAGGACGGCGAAGCCGCCGAACACCCACCACTGCAGCGCGTAGAACACGTTCTGCAGGTCCAGCCCCGTCCCGCCCTCGATCGTCGGGCGCGGCAGCAGGGCCGGGCCGCCGTCGGCGGCGGGGACCTGCGGCGGGTCGGACGAGACGAGCACGAGGTAGCCCGAGTAGATCGGGCCGCCCCAGTCGTTGACGAGCGCCCCCGTGGCGATGGAGTCCGTCTGACCGGCGGGCAGCGTCGCCTCGCCCGCCGCCTCCGACGCCTGCAGGTACCCGGTGAGCCGCACGACGCCGTCCGGCACCTCGAGCGCCGCGCCCGCGTCGGGCGTGGGGACCCACCCGCGCACCACCGGCAGCACCGGGGCCCCGGACAGGTCGGCCCACGACGCGCCGCCCGTGCCGTCGTCGGTCACGCGCAGGGGC
This sequence comes from Cellulosimicrobium sp. NPDC057127, assembly GCF_042670945.1. Lineage (NCBI taxonomy): Bacteria > Bacillati > Actinomycetota > Actinomycetes > Micrococcales > Promicromonosporaceae > Cellulosimicrobium > Cellulosimicrobium sp. NPDC057127. The sequence goes on along the minus strand of NZ_JBHUUP010000005.1, from coordinate 182,098 downwards.
GTGAGGACGAGGTACCCCTCCTCGCCGTCGAGGGCACGACCCGCCACGAGGAGCTGGCCGGTCTCGTCGTACTCCCCCTCGACCCAGGCCTGCCGGCCCACGAGCTCCCCGGGGAACGTCGTCTGCGGCGGGAGCAGCACACCGAGCCCCTCCGGGCCCTCGGCCTCGGCCTCCGCGGCCTGCTGCTGCGCCGCGAGGTCGGCGCGCTGCTGGGCCCGGTCGAGCTGCCAGACCCCGAGCCGGGCACACACCGCCGCGGCGACGAGGAACAGCACGAGCAGGCCGATCATGCGCGGCTGGCGGGCGACCGCCCAGAAGGAACGACGGACGGCGGTCTCGGGCACGTGCCCACGGTAGCGGCGCCGCGCGGGTGCGCCCGAATCCGCCCGTCGCCCGCCGATCGCCCCTCGACGGCCGCCCGAGGTCCCGGCGTCGGGACGCCGCGACGGGACCTTCGTCCCCTTCTCGCCCCACGACGCACGTCACACCGCACGAGGCCGGAGAACCTCGTGCAGCGGCCTGCTCCATGCGGTTGTATGAAGACGTAGTCGTCCGCGAACCCCCTTTCTCGCAGGAGCGTGAGATGAGCTCGACCACGGCCACCGATCCCACCACCTGGCGCACCGCCGAGGTCGCGCCGCTCGACGACGAGACGCTGCACCGCGTCGACGCGTGGTGGCGTGCCGCGAACTACCTGTCCGTCGGGCAGATCTACCTGCTCGCGAACCCGCTGCTGCGGACGCCGCTCTCGCGTGACGACGTCAAGCCGCGCCTGCTCGGGCACTGGGGCACGACGCCCGGCCTCAACTTCCTCTACGCGCACCTCAACCGCGCGATCGCCCAGCGCCGTCAGTCGACGATCTACGTCGCGGGCCCGGGCCACGGCGGCCCCGGCCTCGTGGCCAACTCCTACCTGGAGGGCACGTACTCGGAGGTCTACTCCGACGTCACCCAGGACACCGAGGGCATGCGCCGGCTGTTCCGCCAGTTCTCCTTCCCGGGCGGCATCCCGAGCCACGTCGCGCCCGAGACCCCCGGGTCGATCCACGAGGGCGGCGAGCTCGGGTACGCGCTGTCCCACGCGTACGGCGCGGCGTTCGACAACCCCGACCTGCTCGTCGCGGCCGTCGTCGGCGACGGCGAGGCCGAGACCGGCCCGCTCGCCACGAGCTGGCACTCGAACAAGTTCGTCAACGCGCGCAACGACGGCGTCGTGCTGCCGATCCTGCACCTCAACGGGTACAAGATCGCCAACCCGACGGTGCTCGCGCGCATCAGCGACGACGAGCTGCGCGACCTCATGATCGGCTACGGCCACACCCCGTACTTCTTCACCGGCGGGTTCGACGGCGAGGACCCGATGGAGGCGCACCAGCGCTTCGCCGAGCTCCTCGACGAGGTGCTCAACCACATCGCGCAGATCAAGCGCGAGGCGCACGAGGGCAGCGACGAGCGCCCCGCCTGGCCGATGATCGTCTTCCGCACCCCCAAGGGCTGGACGTGCCCGCCCGAGATCGACGGCAAGAAGACCGAGGACTCGTGGCGCGCGCACCAGGTGCCGCTCGCGAGCGCGCGCGACACCCCGGAGCACCTCCAGACGCTCAAGGAGTGGCTCGAGTCCTACCGGCCGCAGGAGTTGTTCGACGACGACGGCCGCCTGGTCGACGACGTCGCGGCGCTCGCCCCGGACGGCGCGCTGCGCATGAGCGACAACCCGCACGCGAACGGCGGCCTCCTGCTCAAGGACCTGCGCCTGCCCGACTTCCGCGAGTACGGCGTCGACGTCTCCGGCCCCGGCGGATCGGTCGCCGAGGCCACGCGCGTGCTCGGGCAGTGGCTCAACGACGTCGTCCGGCTCAACCCGGACAACTTCCGGATCTTCGGCCCGGACGAGGTCGCGTCCAACCGCCTCCAGGCGGTCTACGACACGACCGACAAGCAGTGGAACGCCGAGCTCTACGGGCAGGACGTCGACGAGCACCTCGCGCGCGCCGGCCGCGTCATGGAGATGCTGTCGGAGCACCAGTGCCAGGGCTGGCTCGAGGGCTACCTGCTCACCGGGCGCCACGGCCTGTTCACGAGCTACGAGGCCTTCATCCACATCGTCGACTCGATGGTGAACCAGCACGCCAAGTGGCTCAAGGTCACCAACCACATCCCGTGGCGGCGCCCGGTCGCGAGCCTGAACTACCTGCTGTCGAGCCACGTGTGGCGCCAGGACCACAACGGCTTCTCGCACCAGGACCCGGGCTTCATCGACCACGTCGTCAACAAGAAGGCCGAGATCGTCCGCGTCTACCTGCCGCCGGACGCCAACACCCTCCTGTCCACCTACGACCACTGCCTGCGCTCGCGTCAGTACGTGAACGTCGTCGTGGCGGGCAAGCAGCCGGCGCCGCAGTTCCTGTCCATGGACGACGCGATCGCGCACTGCACGCGCGGCCTCGGCATCTGGGAGTGGGCGGGCAGCGAGGTCGAGGGCGAGGACCCGGACGTCGTGCTCGCGTGCGCCGGCGACGTGCCGACGCTCGAGACCCTCGCCGCCGCGGACATGCTGCGCCGGCACCTGCCCGACCTCAGGGTCCGCGTCGTGAACGTCGTCGACCTCATGCGCCTGCAGGACGAGAAGGAGCACCCGCACGGGCTGTCGGACAAGGACTTCGACACCCTGTTCACGACGGACAAGCCGGTGATCTTCAACTACCACGGCTACCCGTGGCTCATCCACCGCCTCACGTACCGCCGCACGAACCACCCGAACATCCACGTGCGCGGGTACAAGGAGGAGGGCACCACCACGACGCCCTTCGACATGGCGATGCTCAACGACATCGACCGCTACCACCTGGTCATCGACGCCATCGACCGGGTCCCGTCGCTGCGCTCGCGCGCTGCCGGCCTGCGCCAGCGCATGGTGGACGCGCGCCTGCGCGCCCGGCAGTGGACGCGCGAGCACGGCGAGGACGTCCCCGAGGTGCGCGACTGGGTGTGGCCCGACGTGGGCGAGACCGCGACGGAGGAGGGCGGCCCGCAGTACACCGGCCGTCCGGCCGCGGCGCAGGACACCGGAGGGGACAACGAGTGAGCGAGACGGCTCGCAGCATCTACATCACCTCGCCCGAGGGCGAGACGGGCAAGTCCACGATCGCGCTCGGCGTCCTCGACCTGCTGGCCCGCAAGGTCCAGCGGGTCGGGGTGTTCCGCCCGGTCACGCGCGCCGCGGGGACGGACGTCCAGGACTACGTCCTCGAGCTCCTGCTCGCGCACGACGGCGTCGACCTCACCGCGGAGCAGGCGATCGGCGTCACGTACGAGGACGTCCACGCCGACCCCGAGGCGGCGCTCTCGCAGATCGTGGCGCGCTACCACGAGGTCGCGCGCGCGTGCGACTTCGTGGTGGTGGTCGGCACGGACTACACCGACGTCGCCGGCCCCACGGAGCTGTCGTTCAACGCACGCGTCGCGGCCAACCTCGGCGCACCCGTCCTGCTCGTCGTCTCGGGCAAGGACCGCACGCCCGACGCCGTCGGCAACCTCGTCGAGGTGAGCGTGGCGGAGCTGCGCTCGCAGCACGCGCAACCCATCGCCGTCATCGCCAACCGGGTCGCGCCCGACGACATCGAGCCCGTCCGCGCCCTGCTCGGCGCGCTGAGCCCCGAGGGCGAGCCGCTCGCCGGCGGGGCCGGTGCCGCGACCCCCGCTCCCGGCGGGCGCCTGCCGGGCTGGGCGGTACCGGAGGACCCGTTCCTCGACGCGCCGACCGTGCGCGTCCTCATGGAGGCGGTGGGGGGCCGGCTCGCGTTCGGCGAGGAGGCCCTGCTCGCCCGCGAGGCGGGCGACCTCCTCGTGGGCGCCATGTCGTTCGAGCACCTGCTCGACCGGCTCACGGACGGCGCGGTCGTCATCACGCCCGGCGACCGCGTCGACATTCTCATCGGCCTGCTCGCCGCGCACTCCGCGTCCGGCTTCCCGTCGCTCGCTGGCATCATCCTCAACGGCGGGTTCTTCCCGCCCGAGTCGACGGCACGCCTCGTCGCGGACCTCGACCCGAGCCTGCCCGTCATCCGCACCGAGCTCGGGACGTTCCGGACCGCGAGCGCCGCGTCCCGGGCCCGGGGTCGTGTGACCAAGGACGCCCAGCGCAAGGTCGACACGGCGCTCGCGCTGTTCGAGCAGAGCGTCGACGGCGCGGAGCTCCTCGCGGGCCTCGACGTGCCGCGGCCCGAGGTCGTCACGCCGCTGATGTTCGAGTACGAGCTGTTGTCGCGCGCGCGGGCCGACCGCAAGCGCGTCGTGCTGCCGGAGGGCGACGACGACCGCATCCTGCGGGCGGCCTCGACGCTGCTCGGGCGGCAGGTCGCCGACCTGACGATCCTCGGCGACGAGCAGCGCGTGCGCGCCCGCGCCGCCGAGCTCGGCCTCGACATCGACGCCGCGACGGTCCTCAGCCCGCACGACCCCGAGCACGTCGAGCTGTTCGCCGCCGAGTACGTCCGGCTGCGCGCGCACAAGGGCGTCACGGTGGAGGAGGCGCGCGAGCGCGTCCAGGACGTGTCGTACTTCGGCACGATGATGGTCCACCTCGGTCTCGCGGACGGCATGGTCTCGGGCGCGAAGCACACGACGGCGCACACCATCAAGCCGTCCTTCGAGATCATCAAGACCCAGCCGGGCGTCTCCGTCGTGTCGTCGGTGTTCCTCATGTGCCTGCAGGACCGCGTGCTCGTGTACGGCGACTGCGCCGTCATCCCGGACCCGACGGCCGAGCAGCTCGCCGACATCGCGATCTCGTCGGCGGCGACGGCCGCGCAGTTCGGGGTGGACCAGCGCGTCGCGATGCTGTCCTACTCCACGGGCGAGTCCGGCTCCGGCGCGGACGTCGACAAGGTGCGTCGCGGCACGGCGCTCGTGCGCGAGCGCCGCCCCGACCTCTTCGTCGAGGGCCCGATCCAGTACGACGCCGCGGTGGACGCGTCGGTCGCGGCGTCGAAGATGCCCGGCTCGGACGTCGCGGGCCGCGCGACCGTGTTCATCTTCCCGGACCTCAACACGGGCAACAACACCTACAAGGCGGTGCAGCGCTCCGCCGGGGCGGTCGCCGTCGGCCCCGTCCTGCAGGGGCTCAACAAGCCGGTGAACGACCTGTCGCGCGGCGCGCTCGTGCAGGACATCGTCAACACCGTCGCCATCACCGCCATCCAGGCGCAGGCGACCGCCGCCACCACGGAACCGGCCCCCGCCGGCTCCAAGACCCCCGTCTCCCAGGGAGCCACGTCATGACGATCCTGCCCGAGGGCGAGCGCCCCAACCCCTACAGCGCGTACGGGGCGCACGGCTCGGTGCTCGTCATGAACTCGGGCTCCTCCTCGCTGAAGTACCAGCTCGTCAACCCGGTCGGGGGCGAGGCGATCGCCGCCGGGACGATCGAGCGCATCGGCGAGGAGTCGGGGATCGTCAAGCACCGCTTCGCCGGGAACACGACGTCGCGCGAGCAGCGCGTCGCCGACCACGGCGAGGCGCTGCGCATCGCCCTCGGGCTGTTCGACGAGATCGGCCCGAAGCTGTCCGACGCCGACGTGTACGCCGTCGGCCACCGCGTCGTGCACGGCGGCGCCGTGTTCTCCGAGCCGGTCCTCGTGGACGACGAGGTGGAGCGCCAGATCGACGAGCTGTCCCCGCTCGCGCCGCTGCACAACCCGCCGAACGTCACCGGCATCCGCGTCGCCCGCCAGCTCCTGCCCGACGTGCCGCACGTCGCCGTGTTCGACACGGCGTTCTTCTCGTCGCTGCCCGACGCCGCGTCGACGTACGCGCTCGACCGCGCCGTGGCGCAGGAGCACGGCGTGCGCCGCTACGGGTTCCACGGCACGAGCCACCAGTACGTGTCCGGCAAGGTCGCGCGCGTCCTGGGCCGGCGCATCGAGGGGCTCAACACGATCGTGCTGCACCTCGGCAACGGGGCGTCGGCGTCGGCCGTGCGCGGCGGAGTCGCGGTCGACACGTCGATGGGCATGACCCCGCTCGAGGGCCTCGTCATGGGCACCCGCACGGGAGACATCGACGCGGCCGTCGTGTTCCACCTCGCGCGCAACGCCGGCATGACGATCGACGAGATCGACGACCTGTTCAACAAGCGGTCCGGCGTCAAGGGCCTGTCGGGCGTCAACGACTTCCGCGAGCTGCGGCGCCTCATCGACGCCGGCGACGCCGACGCCCAGCAGGCGTTCGACGTGTACATCCACCGCCTGCGCAAGTACGTCGGTGCGTACCACGCCGTGCTCGGACGGGTCGACGTGCTCGCCTTCACGGCCGGGGTCGGCGAGCACGACGCCGCGGTCCGCGCCGCCGTCGTCGAGGGCCTCGAGCCGCTCGGCCTCGCCGTCGACCCCGACCGCAACGCTGTCGACTCGGGCGAGCCCCGCGTCGTCTCCCCCGACTGGACGAGCACGCTCGTCATGGTCGTCCCGACGATGGAGGAGCTCGCGATCGCGCGCCAGTGCGTCGAGGTCGTCGAGGGCGGGCGCCCGAGCGCCTGAGCGCCTGAGCCCAGGCGGCCCGTTCGGGAGACGCCGGGCGGTGGCCGGAGGGGCGGCCGTGCCGGGTCGTGGCGGGTCTGGCGGGAGCGCCGCGAGGGACGAGCGGTGCGGATGGTAGACCCGGCACGGTCGCCCCGGAGTGCCACCGCCCGGTACCCGTACACGCACGCGGGTGGTGGCATGCTCGGGACGTGACCGTCTACGTCGACCCGCCCGCGTGGCCCGCGCACGGGACGCTGTTCAGCCATCTCGTGTCGGACTCCTCGCTCGCCGAGCTGCACGCGTTCGCCGGCCGGATCGGGCTGAGCCGGCGCGCGTTCGACCTGGACCACTACGACGTCGCGGCCGAGCGGTACGACGACGCCGTGACCGCCGGCGCGGTGCCGGTCGGCGGGCGTGAGCTCGCGCGCCGGCTCGGCGCCTCGGGGCTGCGGGTGCCCGGGCGTGCACGCCGCGCGGCGAAGGCGGAGTCGTTGCTCATGCGCTGGGACGCCCTGCTTCCGGGGGCGCGCGAGGTCGGCGTCGAGCTCGTGGAGCGGTGGCACGAGCCGCACCGGGTCTACCACGGCCCCGAGCACCTCGTGCACGCGCTCGACTCCCTCGCGCTGCTGGAGGGGCGGCCGGCCGGGGCGCCCGACGCCGTGTCCTCACCCCCGGTGCGCGGGCGCCCCGCACCGTCGGTGACACCGTCGGTGACCCAGCTCGCGCTCTGGTTCCACGACGCGGTGCACGACGGTGAGGCCCGCGTCGACGAGGAGCGCTCGGCGGCCCTCGTGGTCGAGCTGCTCGGGGCGCACGTCGACGTGGCGGTCGTCGACGAGGTGGCGCGGCTCGTGCTGGTGACCACGGACCACTCTCCTGCGCCGGACGACGGCGCGGGCGCGCTGGTCTCCGACGCCGACCTCGCGGTGCTCGCCGCGGCGCCCGACCGGTACGCGCGCTACGTGCGCCAGGTGCGCGCGGAGTACGCGCACGTGCCCGACGACGCGTTCCGCACCGGGCGGGCGGCGGTCCTGCGGTCGCTGCTCGACACGCGGCCGCTGTACCGGACGGTGTTCGCCAGGGACCGCTGGGAGGCGGCAGCCCGGTCGAACCTGACGGCCGAGCTCGCCGACCTCGCGTAGCTGCCGTTCGCTAGGGTCGGCGCGTGACCGAGTCGTCCGCGAACGTGTCCTCCCGTCCTCCCGTCCGTCGCCCGCTCCGGCGGACGTCTCGCCGGACGCTCGCGCTCGGCGCGGCAGGCCTCGCGGTGGCCGCGATCGTGCCCTTCCTCGTGGTCCAGGCCGTCGGGAGGGTACGCGTGGCCGACCCGGAGGACGTGCCCGCGAGCGACGCCGTCGTCGTGCTGGGTGCCGGGCTGCGCCCCGACGGCACGCCGTCGGCGTACCTGCGGCGCCGCCTCGACGCGGCGGCGGAGCTGTACGCGCGCGGCGTCGCCCCCGTGGTCCTCGTCAGCGGGGACGCCCACGACGACTACGACGAGCCCGCGTCGATGCGCACCCGGCTCCTGGAGCGCGGCGTCCCGGACGAGGCGATCGTCCTGGACCGCGAGGGCTTCGACACCCACGCGACGTGCACGCGCGCGGTCGGGGAGTTCGGGATCGCGCGCGCCGTCGTCGTCACGCAGGACTACCACCTGCCCCGGGCGTTGTTCTCGTGCCGGGTCGCGGGGCTCGACGCGGTCGGGGTCGGTGTCAGCGCGGCGAGCGTCGAGCCGTGGAAGCCCGCCCTCTACCAGGCGCGCGAGGTCCCCGCCGCGGCCAAGGCGCTGCTCGACGCCGTCCGGCGCTGACACCGGGCGTCGGCGCCACGGGTCGGCGTCGGCGGGTGGTGCCACGAGAGGCCTCGCCGGGTCGCGTTCAGGGCAGGCGCAGCCGCCGCATGGTGTCCAGCGCCGCGGTGAGCAGACGGCTCGGCGTCTCGCCGCCGAGCTCGTACAGGCGGTCGAGGGTCAGGCCCAGGTGCGCGCCGCGCTGGACGGAGATCGTCTGCGCCTCGGTGAGGGCGAGGATGCCCTCGCGTCCGTGCCGACGACCCAGCCCGGACGCCTTGAACCCGCCCATGGGCGCGGCGACCGAGCCCCACGTCGCGCTGTACCCGTCGTTGACGTTCACGGTGCCCGCCCGGACCTCGGCGGCGATGCGGCGACCGCGCGCGACGTCGCGCGTCCAGACGCTGGCGTTGAGCCCGTACGGGGAGTCGTTCATGACCTGCACGGCCTCGTCGTCGTCGGCGACGCGCCGCACGGACACGACCGGGCCGAACGTCTCCTCGGTGCTGCACAGCGCGTCGTCGGGCACGCCGTCGAGGACGGTGGGCGCGTAGAACCACGGACCGATGTCGGCACGGTGCACCCCGCCGGCGAGCACGCGCGCACCCCGCGCGAGGGCGTCGTCGACGTGCTCCACGACGCGGTCGAGCTGTGCCCGGGAGGTCAGCGAACCCATGTCGGCGGAGTAGTCCAGGCCGGCGCCGAGCCGCAGCGCGCGCACGAGCGGCACGAACGTGTCGAGGAACGCGTCCGCGACGTCCTCGTGGAGCACGAGCCGCTCGGTCGACACGCACAGCTGGCCGGAGCTGCCGAAGCAGGCCCGCAGCGCGCCGCGCGCGGCCGTGGGCACGTGCGCGTCGGCCGCGACGTAGAGCGGGTTCTTGCCGCCGAGCTCGAGCGTGGCACCGACGAGGCGCTCCCCCGCCCGCGCGGCGACCTTCCGGCCGGTCGCCGTCGAGCCGGTGAACGCGACGTGGTCGACCAGGTCGGTGAGCGCCGAGCCCACCTCGCCGCCGCCCGCGACGACGAGCAGCAGGTCGGCGGGGAGCCCCGCCCGTTCGAGCAGCTCCACGCCCCAGAGCGCCGTGAGCGTCGTCTGCGGGTCCGGCTTGAGCACCACCGCGTTCCCCGCGAGCAGCGCCGGCACGGCCTCGGCGAACGCGAGCGTCAGCGGGTAGTTCCACGGCGCGACGACGCCCACGACGCCGACCGGGCGCCGGTGCACGGTCGTGCCCGTGAGGAGGGGCAGCATGCCGGGCGCCCGACGGTCCGCGAGGTAGCGCGGGCCGCGCACGGCGTAGTGCCGCGTGACGATCGCGAGGTCCGCGACCTCCTCGAACGCGCTGCGGCGCGACTTGCCCGACTCCATCTGCACGAGGTCCAGGCCGTCGGACTGCTGCTCGAGCACGAGCGCGCCGAACCGGAGCAGCACGCGCGCCCGCTCGGCCACGGGCACGCGCTCCCACGCGCGCTGGGCGGCGCGCGCCCGTCCCACGGCGCGGGCGACGTCCTCGGGCGACGACCTCGGGACGGAGGCGAGCGGCGCACCCGTGAACGGCAGGACCGACCGGTGCACGCCGGACGTGCTGCTCGTGACGATCCGCGCGACGAGCGGGGCGACGACGTCCGGCTCGAGCACGTAGGTCGCGGCCGGGTCCTCCGGGTCGAGGAGGCCGTCGGCAGCGGTACCGCCGCCGGGCACGGGGTTCGAGGAGCCGCCCGAGGAGCTGGTCATGGGGTCCAGGCTACGGCGTGCGGGTGACAGGCAGCTCCCAGGTCGTCAGCACCGGGCGGAACCCGTGCCGCGCCCAGAACGGCGCCGAGAGCGGGTTGAGCACGCCGTGGTGGAGCAGCACGACCGTGTCCGGCCCCGAGAGCTCCTCTACACGTGCGAGCGCCGCCCCGACGAGCGCCGCGCCCAGGGCTGCGCCGCGCGCCCGCGGGGACACGTGCAGCAGCACCACATAGGCCACGGGACCGCGGCCCACCGCGCCGGCGACCCACGACGACCGCTGCGGCGGCTCGACGGCGACCACGCCCAGGACCTCGTCGGGCCCGTCGCGCGGTCCGTCGGCGGGCGTCGTCGGGCGCCGCCCCCCGTCCGGGACGGCGACGAGCACGACGGAGTCCTCGCGCGACACGGCCGCCGCGACGAGCGGCGTCATGCTCCCGCGCGCGGCGGCGCGGACCCGGGCGGCGCCGACGAGCTCGTCGTAGGCGAGCTCGGCGAGCTGGTGATCGACGACGGCCGCGACGTCGGCGACGGTCGCGTCGCGCAGGACCACGCCGGCGGGCGGCGATCCCCCGCCGTCGGACGGGCGGGCGTCGTGGCGCGCGGCGAGGTGCACCGCCGGGTACATCCCGCGTCCGGCCAGCGCAGCGACGGCCTCGGTGTCGCGGCTCGGCCACGCGACGGCGAGGCCGTGGGTGGCGGGGACCGGGCGCAGCCTCGGCGCGACGTCGTCCGTCGGGGGCGGCCCGGCCGGCTCCGGGTCGGCACCCCGCCGCGCGCGGTCCACCCAGGCGTCGAGGAGCGCCGCGGTCGCCGCGGTCACGTCCGGCCCGGCCGCGCGGGCACGGAGCCGGTGCTCGCGCAGCGCCCGGGCGGTCGCGCCGGGCGACGCCGGCCCGACGTCGGTCACCGCCACCACACCCGCCGCGCGCGAGCCGTCGGGCAGGCGGACCGCGAGCACGTCAGTGGTGCCGGCGCCCTCGCCCAGCAGGTCGGGCACCGCGACGAGGCGGTCGAGACCGTGCACCCGCGTGCGGTGCTCCGCCTCGAGGTCGGCGAGCTCGGCGCGCGTCGGGCGCCACGCGAGCCCGCTCACGCCCGGCTCAGCGCGGCTGGTACGGGGAGACGACGACCTCGATGCGCTGGAACTCCTTGAGGTCGGAGTAGCCGGTCGTCGCCATCGCGCGCCGCAGGGCGCCGACGAGGTTGAGCGTCCCGTCGGCGCGGCGGCCCGGGCCGAAGAGGATCTCCTCGAGCGTGCCCGCGGTACCGACGCTCACGCGCTCGCCGCGCGGCAGCTGCGGGTGGTGGGCCTCGGAGCCCCAGTGCCAGCCGCGCCCGGGAGCTTCCGCGGCGCGTGCGAGCGCCGCGCCGAGCATGACCGCGTCCGCGCCGCAGGCGACGGCCTTCACGAGGTCGCCGGAGCGGCCGACCCCCCCGTCGGCGATGACGTGGACGTACCGGCCCCCGGACTCGTCCAGGTAGTCCCGACGCGCGGCCGCGACGTCGGCGACCGCGGTCGCCATGGGCGCGTGGATGCCGAGGCTGACGCGCGTGGTGTGCGCGGCGCCGCCGCCGAACCCGACGAGCACGCCGGCCGCGCCCGTGCGCATGAGGTGCAGCGCCGCGGTGTACGTGGACGCGCCGCCGACGATCACCGGGACGTCGAGCTCGTAGATGAAGCGCTTGAGGTTGAGCGGCTCCGCGACGCCCGACACGTGCTCCGCGGACACCGTGGTGCCGCGGATGACGAACAGGTCGACGCCCGCGTCCACGACCGTCTGGTAGTGCTCCTGCGTGCGCTGCGGCGAGAGCGCCGCGGCGACCGTGACGCCCGCCGCGCGGATCTCCTTGAGCCGCTGCGTGATGAGCTCGGGCTTGATGGGCTCGGCGTAGATCTCCTGCATGCGGCGCGTCGCGGCGTCGGCCTCGAGCGCCGCGATCTCGGCGAGCAGCGGCTCCGGGTCCTCGTAGCGCGTCCACAGCCCCTCGAGGTCGAGGACCCCCAGACCGCCGTGGTTGCCGAGCGCGACCGCCGTCGCGGGGCTCATCACGGAGTCCATGGGCGCCGCGAGGACGGGCAGGTCGAAGTGGTAGGCGTCGATCTGCCAGCCGACCGAGACCTCCTCCGGGTCACGCGTGCGCCGCGACGGCACGACCGCGATGTCGTCGAAGGAGAACGCGCGCCGACCGCGCTTGCCACGTCCGATCTCGATCTCGTTGCTCACCGGGCCAGCCTACCGGCGGCCGGACGGGCGGGGCCGCGCCGCCCCCCGGCGTGTGGGTGGCCGCTGCCAGGGTGGCGCCATGACCTGGAGGACCGGCCCCTTGGTGGCGTTCGACACGGAGACCACGGGGCTCGACGTCGAGCGGGACCGCATCGTCACCGCGGCGCTGGTGCTGCGCGAGCCGACCGGCACGGGGACGCGGACGTCCGTGCAGACCTGGCTGCTGGACCCCGGCGTCGCCGTCCCGGCCGAGGCGACCGCGATTCACGGCATCACCACCGCGCACGCCGCGGCGCACGGCCGCGCGCCGCGTGCCGCGCTCGAGGAGCTCGCCGCGCTCCTCGCCGGTCACCAGCGGGCCGGGGTGCCGGTCGTGGCGTACAACGCGGCGTTCGACCTCACGCTGCTCGACGTCGAGCTCGCACGCCACGGGCTGCCCACCCTGCCCGAGCGGCTGGGCGGCCCCGTCCGCCCCGTCCTCGACCCCCTCGTGCTCGACCGCGACAGCGACGCCGGGCGTGACGGCAAGCGGCGGCTCGCCGACCTGTGCGCGCACTACGGCGTGCTCACCCCGGCACCGCTGCACTCCGCCGAGACCGACGCCCTGGCCACCCTCGACCTGCTGGACGCGCTGGTCGGTGCGCACCCGCACCTCGCCGCGACGACGCTCGACGCCCTGCACGACCACCAGGTCGGCGCGCACCGCCGCTGGGTCGACGAGCTCGACGAGCGGACGCGCGAGCGGCCCTACGTCGGGGCGGGTGCGGACGGCCGCTGGCCCGTCTGACCCGCGGCCGCTCGTGGCTCAGAACCCCGAGTAGTTCGGCGCCTCGGCGGTGACCTGCACGTCGTGCGGGTGGCTCTCCTTGAGCGACGCCGACGTGATGCGGATGAAGCGCCCCTTCTCCTGCAGCTCGGGGACGGTCCGGGCGCCGACGTAGAACATCGTCTGGTGCAGCCCGCCGACGAGCTGGTGCGCGACGGCCTGGAGCGTGCCCTTGTAGGGCACCTGGCCCTCGACGCCCTCGGGCACGATCATGTCGTCGCTCGTGACCTCGGCCTGGAAGTACCGGTCCTTCGAGTACGACTTCTTGCCGCGCGAGGACATCGCACCCATCGAGCCCATGCCGCGGTACGCCTTGTACTGCTTGCCGCTCACGAGGATGGTCTCGCCGGGCGACTCCTCCGTGCCCGCGAGCATCGACCCGAGCATGACGGACTCCGCGCCGGCCACGAGCGCCTTGCCGATCTCGCCGGAGTGGCGCATGCCGCCGTCGGCGATGACGGGCACGCCCGCGGGCCGCGCGGCGAGCGAGGCCTCGTAGACCGCGGTCACCTGCGGCACGCCCACACCGGTGACGATGCGGGTGGTGCAGATCGAGCCCGGCCCGACGCCGACCTTGATCGCGTCGGCCCCGGCGTCGACGAACGCCTGGGCGCCCTCGCGCGTCGCGACGTTGCCGCCGATGACCTGGACGTCACGCGTGGCGGGGTCGGTCTTGAGGCGCCGCACCATGTCGATGAGCATGCGCACGTTGCCGTGCGCCGTGTCGGCCACGAGGACGTCGACCCCGGCGTCGATGAGGGTCGTCGCGCGCTCCCACGCGTCGCCGAAGTACCCGATCGCCGCACCGACGAGGAGGCGGCCCTGCCCGTCCTTGGACGCCTGCGGGAACTGCTCGGACTTCACGAAGTCCTTGACGGTGATGAGCCCGGCGAGGCGGCCGTCGGCGTCGACGAGCGGCAGGCGCTCGAGCTTGTGCCGCCGCAGGAGCGCGGTCGCCTCCTCGCGCGAGATGCCGGCGTCGCCGGTGATGAGGGGCTGGCGCGTCATGACCTCGTCGACCTTCGTCGTCGCCCACTCGGCGACGGGCGTGAAGCGCAGGTCGCGGTTGGTCACCATGCCGACGAGCCGCTGCTCGGCGTCGAGCACCGGGAAGCCGGAGATGCGGTACTCCCCCGCCTTCTTGTCGAGCTCCTCGAGCGTCACGTCCGGGCCGATCGTCACCGGGTTGGAGATGATCCCGGTCTGGGTGCGCTTGACGAGGTCGACCTGGTACGCCTGGTCCTCGATCGAGAGGTTGCGGTGCAGCACGCCGATGCCGCCCTGGCGCGCCATCGCGATCGCCATGCGCGACTCGGTGACCGTGTCCATGGCCGCGGACACGAGCGGCACCCGGATGGAGATCTCCCGCGTCAGGCGTGTCGTCGTGTCGATCTCCGACGGCGCCAGGTCCGAGTACCCGGGCTGGAGCAGCACGTCGTCGTAGGTCAGCCCGACGAAGCCGAACGGGTCGTGATCGGGCGTCGGGGCGGGCGTGGAACCGGAGGGCACGGGCGAGGCGGTCACACGGCGAGTCTACGCCGCGCCCGGGGCCCTCCCCGGGCCCCGGCCGCCGGCCGTGACCCGCGGGCGGGGACCGCGGGCGGACGGTCAGCGCACGACGGCGAGCAGCTCGTGGAGGAGGCCGGTGAAGCTGCGCACGCGGTGGACCGTCGTCGCGAGCGGGAGCTCGCCGGCGACGTCGTCGCTGGGCAGCCCGACGAACATGGGCAGCTCCGGGTTGGCGTCGAACGCCGCGTGGATGATGCCGAGGTCGGGCCGCGCCTGCGTCGTCACCATCGCGACCGCCGCGGGGCGGACCATCGTCACGAGCTCGAGCGTGCGGTGGACGTTGGCCGGTCCGGTGACGATCCGGGCCATCGCGCCGTGCGCCCCGAGGGAGGCCGCGAGCGCGTGCGCCGCGAGCGGCAGCGGCTCGTCCGGCGCCGCGAAGACGAGGACGATGCGCCGCATGCGGCTCGGGTGGTTCGGCGGAGGTCCCCCGGCGGCCACGACCGCCTCCTCGCGCGCCTGCGTGTGCTCGCGCAGCGCGCCGAGCGTGGCGTTGGCGAGGACGATCTCCGGCACCTCGCCCGGGCCGGCGAGCACGGTCCGCTCCGCCAGCCGTTCCAGCGCCGGCTCGACGAGGTCCGACCACCACGCCGCCGGGTCGTCGCCCGACGGGATGCGCAGCAGCCGGTCGCACGTGCGCTGGTCGTAGGCGATGGCGGCGTCCACCACGTCCGACACGATGGTCGGGCGAGGGTCTCGGGTCCCGACGGCGCGCGGCGCGGGGCCACCGCCCTGCTCGCCCCCGGGGACGGCGCGCAGGAACGGACGGCCGGAGGCCTGTTCGCCCGGGTGGACGGCGTCGTCCTCGGCCCGCAGCTCGTCCGGGCCGTCCTCCTGACCGTCGGCGTCCATGTCGAACGTCACGGTCCCGCGGTGGGCGGCGAGCTCCTCGCCGTCCGCCTCGAGCGCCGCCCGTGCGGCGTCGGACGGTGCGACGCCGTCCAGCGTGAGCCGGCGCATGATGACGAGACGGGCGACGTCGTCCTCGGTGTACCGGCGGTGGGAACCCGCTCGGTGCTCGGACGGACCGAGACCGTAACGACGGTCCCAGGTACGCAGCGTCGCGGGGGCGACACCGAGCCGACGCGCGACGACGGCGACGGCGAGGCCGGGGCTGTACGTCATGGTCGGTCGGGCTCCCTCAGGACCAGGGGCGGACCGCACGGAGGTCATGCATCGATTCTGCCGACCCCTCTCCGGTCTCGCCACCTGCCTCGTCAGACCGTGACCTGCAGCGCGCCAGGCGCTGTGCACGGTTTGTTCATATCTCGAGCAAACGCGCCACCGGGCGCGACAGCCGCCGATCCGTGGCGACCACCATCCTGTCCTGGACCGATCCGCCCGCATCCCGGCGCGATCCGTCGAAGCTCGGCGCGATAGGCCGCAACGATCCGCGTCCGGCCGTCATCGCGAGAGTCTCGACGACCAGGGCTTGAACAACTTGTGCATCGCTTGTACGTTGTTCGGCATGGCAGAGATCTCGAGGCTCCCCGGTCCGGTCATGGAACTCTGGGAATGGCAGTACCAGGGTTCGTGCCGCGACGCCGACGACACGTTGTTCTTCCACCCCGAGGGCGAGCGCGGCTCGACCCGCCGACGTCGCGCCGAGGCGGCGAAGGCGATCTGTCACGGCTGCCCCGTGATGATGGAGTGCCGCGAGGCCTCGCTGCGCGTGCGCGAGCCGTACGGCGTGTGGGGCGGCCTGAGCGAGGACGAGCGCTCCGCGATCCTCGCCGAGCGCGCCCGCAGCGCCGTCTGAGCCGTCCGCACCGAGCCCGAGACGACGAAGCCCCGTGACCCACAGGGTCACGGGGCTTCGTGGTGCAGCGGGTGGCTCAGACCACCACGGCGAGGATGTCGCGCGCGGACAGGACGAGGTAGTCCTCGCCGCCGTACTTGACCTCGGTGCCGCCGTACTTGCTGTAGATGACCTTGTCGCCGACCGTCACGTCCAGCGGGACGCGGTTGCCGTTGTCGTCGACACGGCCCGGACCGACGGCCAGGACCTCGCCCTCCTGGGGCTTCTCCTTGGCGGTGTCCGGGATGACCAGGCCGGATGCGGTCGTGGTCTCGGCCTCGAGGGCCTTCACGACGATCCGGTCCTCGAGCGGCTTGATGGGGACCGACACGTCGGACCTCCCCTTTCGCGGTGAGAACTGCAACGGATGGGTCGAGCGCCGTCGGCCGTCGTCGCGGGTGCCGGCCGGCAGGACGCTCACGGGTCGCCGGCCCGAGGACCAGGACGACCGCTGCCCAATCTATGACCCGGTTAGCACTCGGTCAAGGCGAGTGCCAACGACACCGTGCCTGGCGCCGCGCGCGTCGTCGCCACCTCCCGTGGAAGGATCGAGAGCATGGACGCCACGGCCCTGACCAAGCTGCTCAGCCCCGAGGGCTGGGCCCTGCTCGGTGCGCTGCCGCCCTACGAAGAACGTCAGGCCCTCGTGCTCGCGGCCGGCCTCCGGGCCAAGGGCGTCGACCCCGACCTCGCCGCCGCGGCGCTCACGCAGTCACGCCTGCGGGCGGCGGCCCGCGCCAAGTTCGGCGACTTCGCCGACGGCATGCTGTTCACCCAGGCGGGGCTCGAGCAGGCCACCCGGCTCGTCGTCGCCGGCCTCCACGCGCAGCGCTACCTCGACGCGGGCAGCACCCGCGTGGCCGACCTCACGTGCGGCATCGGCGCGGACGCGCTCGCGTTCGCGGGCACCGGCCTGCGCGTCCTCGCCACCGACGTCGACGAGCTCACCGCCGCCGTGGCGACGGTCAACCTGCGGCACTTCCCCGAGGCCGAGGTGCGGCACGGCGACGGCCTCGCGCTCGACCTCGCCGCCGAGGGCGTCGACGGGATCTACGCCGACCCGGCCCGCCGCACCCGCTCCGGGTCCCGCGTCTTCGACCCGCGCGCCTACGCGCCCCCGCTCGACGACGTCTGGGCGCTGCGCGACCGCGTGCCGGCCGTGGGGATCAAGGTCGGGCCCGGCATCTCGCACGACGGCCTCCCGGCCGACGCGGAGACCGAGTGGGTCTCCGTCGACGGCGACGTCGTCGAGGCCGGCCTGTGGTTCGGGCCGCTCGCACCCGCCGGTCCCGGCCGCACCGCGCTCGTCCTCACCACGAGCACGTCCCCGGACGGGACGCAGCGCACGACGAGCCACCGGCTCGCCCACCGCCCGGGCGACGACGACGTCGTCCCCGACGTTGGCGCCGTCGGCCGCTACCTCTACGAACCGGACGGCGCGGTCATCCGCGCCGGTCTCGTCGGACCGGCGGCCGCCGCCCTGGGCGGGCGGCTGCTGGACCGCACGATCGCGTACGTGACCACGGACTCGCCCGCGGCCGTGGAGGACGACGGCCTCGCCGCCGGGATCGCGCGCGGCTACCGCGTGCTCGACGACCTCCCGTTCGGCCTCAAGCGCCTGCGCGCCTACCTGCGCGAGCGCGGCGTCGGGCGCGTGACGATCAAGAAGCGCGGCACGGCCGTGACGCCCGAGCTGCTGCGCAAGCAGCTCGCGCTGGCAGGCGACGCCGAGGCGACCCTCGTGCTCACGCGCGTCGCCGGACGCCAGCGCGCGCTGGTGGTGGAGCCGCTCGACCGTGCGCCCTCCGTCGCCCGCCCCGACGGCGCGGACCCTCGCGGGTGAGCGCGCCGATGGGCACCGGGACGGGAAGCCGCACCAGCGCGGCGATCCCCTTCGCGCGGTCCGAACGCTCGAGCGTGGGGCTCGAGTGGGAGCTGGCGCTCGTCGACGCGGACTCCGGCGACCTGCGACAGGTCGCGCAGACCGTGCTCGACGCCGTGCGGCCCGCCGGCGGCGGCGAGCACCCGTCCATCAAGCAGGAGCTGCTGCTCAACACGGTCGAGGTCGTCAGCGGCGTGTGCCGCACCGTCGGCGAGGCCGGCCGCGACCTCGAACGCTCGATCGAGGAGATCCGCGCGGTCACCGACCCGCTGCGCGTCGAGCTCATGTGCGCAGGGACGCACCCGTTCGCACGCTGGGCGCAGCAGAAGGTGACCGACAAGCAGCGGTACACCACGCTCATCGACCGCACGCAGTGGTGGGGCCGGCAGATGCTCATCTACGGGGTGCACGTGCACGTCGGCATCGAGGACCGCGAGAAGGTGCTGCCGATCCAGCGCGCCATGCTCACGTGCTTCGCACACCTGCAGTCGCTGTCCGCGAGCTCGCCCTTCTGGGGCGGCAAGGACACCGGCTACGCGTCCAACCGCGCGCTCATGTTCCAGCAGCTGCCCACCGCCGGGCTCCCGTTCCAGTTCGAGCGGTGGACCGACCTCGAGGGCTACGTCGCCGACATGGTGCACACCGGCGTCATCGACGACTTCACCGAGGTGCGCTGGGACCTGCGCCCCGCGCCCCGGTTCGGCACCCTCGAGACGCGGATCTGCGACGGCACCACCAACATCACCGAGCTCCTCGCGCTCGCCGCGCTCACGCACTGCCTCGTCGAGCACTTCTCCACGATGCTCGACGAGGGGCGCGAGCTCCCGACGCTCCCCCCGTGGTTCGCCCAGGAGAACAAGTGGCGCTCGGCGCGCTACGGCATGGACGCGATCGTCATCGTCGACAGCGCCGGGAACGAGGAGCTCGTCACCGACGCGGTCGGACGCCTGCTCGTCGAGCTGGAGCCGGTCGCGGCCCGGCTCGGGTGCCTGGACGAGCTCGCCGGCGTGCGGACCATCCTGCGGCGCGGCGCGTCGTACCAGCGGCAGCGCGCCGTCGCCCGGCGCCACGGGGGCGAGCTCGACGCGGTCGTGCGGTCGCTCGTGGCCGAGATGCGGGCGGGCCGCCCGCTCTGACGCTCGGTCGTCGGGGCGGCCTCGGGGTGGTCGCTCGGGGTGGTCGCTCGAGGTGGCCGTTCGGGGTGGTCGCCTCCGCGGACGCCCCGGGGAACGGGGCGCGGGTCTACCATCCGGCCGCTCGTGCCTCGCGGCCTCCCGCCAGACCCGCCACGACCCGCGCCCCGTTCCCCGCGTCGCCCGCTCCGTCGCACTGCCTGCCGTGTCGTGCGGCCCGGAGCAGACCGGAGGGCCGACGGCCGCTGGTGGACGCGCGCGCCCGCGCGAGCTCAGACCGTGACGGTCGTCAGGGGCATCGAGGAGTCGACGCCGATGTCGAGCGTCGAGGGGGCGACGCCGGTCCGCACCACCGCGGAGCCCAGGGCCGCGATCATCGCGCCGTTGTCGGTGCAGTAGCGGATCGGCGGGATGCGCAGCTCGATCCCGGCCTCGGCGCAGCGCTTGGCGGCCATGTCGCGCAGCTGGGAGTTCGCGGAGAACCCGCCGCCGACCACGAGGGTGCCGACGCCGTGACGCTCGCACGCGGCGATCGTCTTGGCCGTGAGCACGTCGGCGACGGACTCCGCGAAGGACGCCGCGACGTCGTGCACGGGGATCTCCTCCCCGGCGTCCTGCCGCGCCTCGACCCAGCGCGCGACCGCCGTCTTGAGGCCCGAGAAGGAGAAGTCGTACGCGTGCTTCGCCTGGTCCTTGCGGGCCGTCAGGCCGCGGGGGAAGCGGATCGCCGTCGGGTCGCCCTCGCGCGCGAGGCGGTCGATGTGCGGGCCGCCGGGGTACGGCAGCCCGAGCAGGCGGCCGACCTTGTCGAACGCCTCGCCCGCCGCGTCGTCGAGCGTCGAGCCGAGCTCGGTGACGGACGTCGCGACGTCGTCCACGAGCAGGAGCGAGCTGTGCCCGCCCGAGACCACGAGCGCCATCACACGCTCGGGGAACGCGCCGTGCACGAGCTCGTCGACGGCGGCGTGGCCGATGACGTGGTTGACGCCGTACAGCGGCTTGCCGAGCGCGAGGGCGAGGGCCTTCGCGGCGGACGCGCCGATCGTCAGGGGGCCCACGAGCCCCGGCCCCGCGGTGACGGCGATGGCGTCGACCTCCGACAGGTCCACGTCGGCGGTGGCGAGCGAGCGCTCGAGCGTGGGGATCATCGCCTCGAGGTGGGCGCGCGACGCGACCTCGGGGATGATGCCGCCGTACCGGGCGTGCTCGTCCATCGAGCTCGCGACGGTGTCGACGAGCAGCTCGCGTCCGCGGACGAGCGCCACGCCGGTCTCGTCGCAGGACGTCTCGATGCCGAGGACGAGCGGTTCGCCGCCGCCCGCGGCCGCACTGGAAGCCATGGCTCCAGCCTAGTCGCGGCGCGCACGCGGCCCGTGTCGCCGACGTCACACCGTCTGCCGGGAAGATGGTTGAACGTTCTACTGTTGCCCGCGGCATGAGCATCGACACCCTCGCCCCCGCCCTCCGGGTCGACGACGCCACGGCCGACCTCCTCTTCCGCGAGGCGCGCACGACGCGCGACTTCACCGACGCCGAGGTGACCGACGAGCAGCTCGCCGCGGTCTACGACCTCGTCAGGTGGGGCCCCACCGCGATGAACACGCTGCCGCTGCGCGTGCTCGCCGTCCGCTCCCCCGAGGCCCGCGAGCGCCTCGTCGCGCACATGGCCGACGGCAACAAGGAGCGCGTGGCGAACGCGCCCCTGTCGCTCGTCGTCGCCTACGACCCGGCGTTCCACGAGCACATGGACACCCTGTTCCCGCACGTGCCCGGCATGCGCGAGAACCTCGCCGGCGCCCCCGACGTACGGGACGAGATGGCGCGGACCAACGCCCTCCTGCAGACCGGCTACCTCGTGGTGGGCCTGCGCGCCGCCGGCCTCGCCACCGGCCCCATGAACGGCATGGACCGCGACGGGATCGACGCCGAGTTCTTCGCCGACAACGGCTGGCGCTCGCTGCTCGTCATCAACGTCGGCGTCGCCGAGGGCGAGGGGACCTCCTACCCCCGCGCGCCGCGGCTCGCGCCTGAGCAGGCCATCACCACGGTCTGACCGCCGGCCCGACGGCGGCCGCGCGGCCTTCAGCCGGGCGGCGCCGCGCCGGTCGCGACCGGCCGGTCGGGGTCGTTCGACCACTGCGACCACGACCCCGCGTACAGGGCAGCCTCGACGCCGAGCGTCGCGAGCGCCGCGACCTCGTGCGCGGCGGTGACGCCCGACCCGCAGTAGACGCCCACCGTCGCCCCCGCGGCGGTGGGCGTCGTCGAACCCGCTGCCGCGCCCGCACCCGTTCCCGCTCCCGTCGTCACGCCGAGCGCCACGAACCGTGCCCGGAGCGCGTCCTCGTCGAGGAACGTGCCGTCACCGGCGAGGTTGTCCGTCGTCGGCGCGCTGACCGCGCCGGGCACGTGCCCCGCGCGCGGGTCGACGGGCTCGACCTCCCCGCGGTAGCGCTCGGCGGCGCGCGCGTCGAGGAGCACGTCCGCGTCCGACGCCGCGACCCGGGCCGCGTCGTCGGCGGCCAGGACGGGCATCGCGCCCGGTGCGACGACGACGTCGCCCGGCTCCGCGCGCACGTCACCCGTCTCGACGGGCAGCCCGGCTCGTTCCCACGCGCCGAGGCCGCCGTCGAGGATGCGCGCGTCGTGGTGCCCCGCCCACCGCAGGAGCCACCACGCGCGAGCGGCGGACGTCCCGCCGACCGCGTCGTACACGACCACCGCGCGGTCGCTCCGCACGCCCCAGCGGCGGGCGGCGGCCTGCAGGTGCGCGGGCGGCGGCAGCGGGTGCCGCCCCGCGGCGGGGGACGCGGGCGCGGCGAGCTCGGACTCGAGGTCGACGTAGACGGCGCCCGGCACGTGGCCCGCCAGGTACCGGTCGCGCCCGTCGGTGACGCCGAGCGCCCAGCGGACGTCGAGCACCAGCGGACGCCGGTCCGCACCCTGCGCCGTGCTCCCGCGGTCGCCGGTGCTCTCCCCCACCAGGCCCGCGAGCTCCCGCGCGCCGACGAGGACGCGTCCCCGGGCCGCGCTCACGCGACGACGCTCCCGGCGTCCGAGGCGGTGCCGTAGTCCGGGTCGTCGTCGCGCAACGGCGCGAGGTCGAGGCGCATCGTGTACGCGTCGACGTCCTCCGGCTGGTAGTAGCGCTTCCGGAGCCCGATCTGCTCGAAGCCGTACTTCGCGTACAGCGCGAGCGCGGGCTCGTTGTCCACCCGCACCTCGAGCAGCACGGCGCTCGCCCGCAGACGACGGGACCGGTCGACGAGCGCCTCGAGCAGGGTCGAGCCGACCTGCTGCTGCTGGTACGCCGGGTCGACGCCGATGGTCATGACCTGGGTGACGTCGCCGTCGAACCACAGGCCGGCGTACCCGACGAGCGGCGGCGGGCCGACGGCGAGGTGCCGGGCCGGCTCGGCCGCGACGTACCAGCGGCCCTGGCCCGCGAGCTCGTCCGCGAGCATCCCGTAGGTCCACGCCCCGCGACCGAACAGGGTGCGCTCGAGCGCGACGACGCGGTCCAGGTCGGCGGCCCGCAGCGGGCGCAGCCGGACCTCCTCGGCACCGCTCACCGTGCCGCCCGCGTGCCGCCGACCGCGTCGCTCACCCGCTTGCGCGCAGCCGCCTCCTGCACGTCGGGACGGCGCAGGTACAGCGGCTCGGTCGGCTGCTCCTCGCCCGCGTCGCGCCGCGCGATGGCGAGCCGTGCGAGGACCGCCGCGTCGGGCACGAGGGGCGCGTCCTCGGGGGCGTCGAGCACGTCGGCGTAGAGCGCGGCCCCCTCGCCGACGACGACCGCTCCCGCCGCGTGCTCGGCGACGGCGGCCGCGGGCCCGACGTCCGGACCGGCGACCGTGGCGAGGACCGGCACCGCGTGCGGGCCCTCGTGCGCGACGACGCGGTAGCGCGCCCAGTACACCTCGCGACGCCGCGCGTCGGTCGTGACGAGCACCTCGTCGTCGGTCGTGAGGCCGAGGTCGCTCACGGCCTGCGCGGCGACGGCGTCGAGGCTGGGGACGCCCAGCACCGGGACACCCAGGGCGAACCCGATCGCGCGCGCGGTGACGAGGCCGACGCGCAGCCCCGTGAACGGCGCCGGGCCGGTGCCGACGGCGACCGCGGCGAGCTCGGTGCGGTCGACGCCCGCCTCGGCGAGCGCCTCGTCGACGAGCGGCGCCAGCGCCTCGGCGTGCCGGCGACGCTCGGGGGCGTCGCGGCGGGCGAGGCGGGCGCCGTCGTCACCGACGACGGCGACGGTCACGGACGCGGAGGTGTCGAGCGCGAGAACGGGCACGGCCCCAGCCTACGACCGCGGCGCGGGCGGCCCGGCGGCCTCAGGGCCTCCGGCGACACCGGCGTCCCGGGCGAGCGCGGCGACGTCGAGCCCCGCCCAGCGCGCGCCGACGGCCCGCACGGTCACGCGGCGCGCCCCGGCCTCCGGGGCGTCGTCCGCACCGTCGTCCGCACCGCTGGCCGCGCGGTCGTGGTCGCCGCCGTCGCCGCGCGGCCTCGCGAGGACGACCTCGAGGCGGTCCCCGGCCAGGGACTCCACCAGGCCGCTGCCCCACTCCACGACCGTCACGGACTCGTCGAGGCTCGAGTCGAGGTCGAGCGCGTCGACCTCCTCGAGCGACCCGAGCCGGTACGCGTCCACGTGCACGAGCGCCGGACCGCCCACGACAGAGGGGTGCTCGCGCGCGACGATGAACGTCGGCGACGCGACCTGGCCCCGCACGCCCAGGCCGGCACCGATGCCCTGCGTGAGCGTCGTCTTGCCCGCCCCGAGGTCGCCGGTGAGCACGAGGAGGTCGCCGGCGCGCAGGACGCCGGCGAGGGCGCGCCCGAACGCGCGCGTCGCCTCGGCGTCGGGCAGGACGAGCTCTGCCGGGCCCGTCGTGCCGGTGGTCGGGTCGTCGCCCGCGCTGCTGGTCGTGTCGCTCACGGTGCCGTGGTCCTCTCGTGCTGGGTGGTGTGCTGGACGCCGGTCGGCTCCACCAGGGCGCGTGCGTCGTCGTCGAGCACGTCGAACCGGACGTGCTCGCGCGGCACGCGCGCGCCCAGGCGCGTGGTGATCTCGTAGCTGATCGTGCCCGCCGCCTGCGCCCAGTCCTCGGCCGTCGGCGCGCCGCCGCGCTCGAGCCCGGCGCCCGCGCCGAACAGCGTCACGACGTCGCCGGCGCGCTCGCGCGCACCCGGCCCGAGGTCGAGCACCACCTGGTCCATGCACACCCGGCCGGCGACGCGCAGCACGCGGCCGCCGGACGACCCGTCCGGGGACCCGCCGACGAGGACCGGCCCGCCGGGCCCGTGGACGCCGCCCGAGGCGTGCCGCGGGATGCCGTCGGCGTAGCCCAGGGGGACGACGCCGAGCGTCGTCTCGCGGTCCGTCGTGTACGCGTGGCCGTACGAGACCCCCTGCCCCGCCGCGACCCCCTTGACCGTGACGAGGCGGGCCTCGACCGTCATGGCCGGCCGCAGGCCGTAGTCCTGCGGCGGCGCGACCTGCGGCACGGGCGACATGCCGTAGACGGCGAGCCCCGGCCGGACCAGGTCGTAGTGCGTGCGCGGTGCCGTGAGCGTCGCGGCCGAGTTGGCGAGGTGACGCACCTCGAGGGCGGCACCCGACGCCTCGGCGGCGCGGACGGCGTCGTCGAGCACGTCGGCCTGCGCCGCGACGCTCGCGTGCCCCGGCTCGTCGGCGCACGCCAGGTGCGACCAGATGCCGACGACGCGCACCAGACCCTCGGCCGCCGCGCGCGCGGCCGCGTCGAGCACGCCCGGGAGCTCGCCGGGCATGATCCCGTTGCGACCGAGACCGGTGTCCACCTTGACGTGCACACGCGCCGTGCGGCCGGCGGCACGGGCACCCGCGACAACCTCGTCGAGCGCCCACGGCGCGGCCACGGACACGTCGACGTCGGCCTCGACGAGCTCGCGCAGCGGCGCACCTGGCGCGTAGAGCCACGTCAGCAGGCGCGCGCGGTCGGGTCCGACACCGGCCGCGCGCAGCGCGAGCGCCTCGCTCGGCTGCGCGACGCCGAGCCAGGTCGCGCCGCCCGCGAGCGCCGCGAGGGCGCTCGGGAGCAGACCGTGCCCGTAGGCGTCCGCCTTGACGACCGCCATGACCTCTGCCGTCGGCGCGTGCCCTGCCAGGGCGCGCACGTTGTCGCGGATCGCGGCGAGGTCCACGAGGGCGCGCGCGGGGAAGCGGCGCGGGTCCGGCCCGCCGGCGGGAGCGGCCGGGCTCTGGGGGGTGCTCACGGTCCTCGATTCTCTCACCCGTGCCACGGCGCCCCGCCGTCGGGCGCGGCGGCTCACCAGACGTCGAGCGCGCGGTCCGTCTCGAACCGGCGCGGACGACCGCTGAGTGGGTCGGTGAGGTCGATCGAGCGCGAGACGAGCTGGAGCGGACGCGCGTAGTCGTCGTGCGCGACGTCGTACGGGTCCGGGTAGAAGTTGTCGTGGACGATCGGGACACCCAGACCGCTCATGTGCAGGCGGAGCTGGTGCGTCCTGCCCGTGTGCGGCTCGAGCCGGTAGCGCGCCAGCCCACGTGCGGCGTCCGTCTCGAGCACGTCGACGCGGCTCTCGGCGTTGGGCTCGCCGTCGACCTCCTCGGCGCGCATCACGCCGCGGCGCTTGACGATGCGGCTGCGGACCGTCCTCGGGAGCTCGAGCGCGGGGTCCAGCGGCGCGACGGCCTCGTACGTCTTGCGGACCTCGCGCCGGGCGAACAGCTCCTGGTAGGCCCCGCGCACCTCGCGCCGCAGGGTGAGGAGCAGGACGCCCGCCGTGACGCGGTCGAGGCGGTGCGCGGGGCTGAGCTGGGGCAGGTCGAGCTCGCGCCGCAGCCGCACGAGGACCGAGCGCGCGACGTACGCGCCGCGCGGGATCGTCGCGAGGAAGTGCGGCTTGTCGACGACGAGCAGGTCGCGGTCGCGGTGCAGCACCCGAATCTCGAACGGCACCTCCGGCTCGACCGGCGGGTCGCGGTAGAGGAACACGAAGCCGCGCGGCTCGTAGGCGGTGCGCGCGTCGACCGGCCGCCCGCGCCCGTCGACGACCTCCCCCGCGGCGACCTTCTCGTGCAGCCGCGCCGCGTCGTCGGGGAAGCGGTGCAGCACGTAGTCCAGGGTGCGCGTCCAGCGCGCGACGCTCGCGTCGTCGTGCGGGAGGACGAGGCGCGTCGGGTTGAGACCGTCGCGCACGGGCAGAGGGACCACGCGTCCACGGTACCGGCGCGGTCGTGGCGCTCCGGGACACTGCTCCGGGTGGCACGCCGTCGCGATCCGCACCGGAGCTGCCGAACCCCGGGATACGCGTCACCGCGCGCGGTTCCTGCCGCACGATCCCGGGTTCGGCACAGAGCGACGTCGAACCCCGGTCTACGTGTCACCGGGGCCTGGTCCTGCCGCACGACCCAGGGCTCGGCAGCTCGCCGTGCCGCACGAGCCGGGGTTCGGCGGCGTCGGAGGCTCAGCGTGCCGCGAGCAGCTCCGCGACGACGCGCGGCACCTGCTCGGCGACGTCGAGCGCGGCGACGGGCCCGCCCGGGTTCGCGCGCTCCGCCGCCAGTCCGTGCACGAGCGCCGCGGCCGCCCCCAGCTCGGCCGCCGCCCCGGGCTCCGCGAGGACGCGCTCGGCGTGCGTGGCGAGCAGGACGCCGAGCACGCCGCTGAGCACGTCGCCCGCGCCCGCGGTCGCGAGCCACGGCGGCGCGTCCGCCTGCGCGTAGACGACGCCGGGCCCGACGACGAGCGTCGCCGACCCCTTGAGCAGCACCGTCGCGCCGGTCAGCTCGTGCGCGCGCCGCGCCCAGCGCAACGGCGCGGCCTCGACGTCGGCCCGCGTGACCTCCTCGTCGCGCGCTCCCAGCAGCGTGGCGAGCTCGCCGGCGTGCGGCGTGAGGACGACGGACGGCGGGCAGCGCTCCGGCAGCAGCGAGAGCGCGCCCGCGTCGACGACGGCGGCGACCCCGGGGCGGCCACCGCGTGCGCCGACGTCCCCGTACGGACGGTCGGCGTCGCCGTCCCGCTCGTCGCCGACGCGCGCGGTGGCCTCCGCGAGAGCCGCGCGCACGCGGTCGTGCTGGCCGCCGTCGTCGACCGGGTCCTCCTGCGGCCCGGGCGCGGCCGGGACGCCGGACCCGAGCGACCACGCCTGGACGCGACCCTCCCCGGGCACGACCTCCGGGTGCGCGGCGAGCACCGCGCGCGTGACGTCGTCGGGCCCCGCGTACCGGACCATGCCGGGACCGGTCCGCACGGCCGCGCTCGAGACGAGGACGGCCGCACCGGGGTACGTCGACGTCCCGGCGACGACGCCGAGGACCCCGCGCGTGTACTTGTGGTCGGCCGGTCCGGGGACGGACCACAGCGCCGCGACGTCCTCCCGCTCCAGCCGGCGCACGGCCGGGCCCGCGGCGTCGCCTGACGCCCCGCCGGCGGGGGGCAGGTCGAGCCCGAGGTCGACGACCGCCCCGCGCCCCGCGAGGTGCGTCGCGGGCGGGACCAGCAGTCCCGGCTTGGCGGCACCGAAGGTCACCGTGCGGTCCGCGGGCAGGACCACCCCGGGGACCGTGCCGTCGTCGACGCCGATGCCGCTGGGCGTGTCCACGGCGACGACGACCGGACGCGTACCGGCACGGCCGAGGGCCCGGGCCAGACGTTCGACCAGGTCGCGCGCGACGCCGCGCAGCGGCCCGACCGCGCCGATGCCGACGAGCCCGTCCAGCACCGCGTCCGCGCGCAGGACCGCGTCGACGGCCCGGTCCGTCGCCGACCCGAGGTCGCCGGTGCCGCGGCCCGGCGCGGCGACGTCCTCCGTGAGCGAGAGCGTCGTACCGCCCGCGCGCCGCAGCGCGGCCAGGCCTCCGGCGTGGGGCCGGTCGCCCGCGAGCACCGCGGTCACCTGCACGCCGCGGCGTGCGAGGTAGGCCCCCGCGTGCAGTGCGTCGCCCCCGTTGTTGCCCGACCCGACGAGGAGTGCCACCCGTGCCCCGGTCACGCGCCCGTCGCGCCGCCCGCCGTCGGGCCCGACGACGGAGCGCGCCGTGGCGAGGTCCCGCGCGACGATCGTGGCGAGCGCGAACGACGCACGCTCCATGAGCGGGACGTCCGCCGCGAGCAACGGCTTCTCGGCGGCGCGGACGCCGGCGGCGGACCAGGCTTCGATCATGCGCCCATCCTGCCGACCCGGGCGCCCGCGCGCCCCCGGGCGCCCTCCGGACCGGTGCCGGGGGCGAGCGGGCCCCGGCCCGCCTAGGGTGACGCCATGCGATTCGGACTCTTCATCCCTCAGGGCTGGCGGCTGGACCTCGTCGGCATCGACCCCGCGGACCAGTGGGAGACCATGCGGTCGCTCGCCCGGCACGCCGACACCGCGCTCGCCGGGGAAGGGCTGCCCGGCGCCGCGAACGCGTGGGAGTCGCTCTGGGTCTACGACCACTTCCACACCACGCCCGAGCCGACCGACGAGGCGACGCACGAGGCGTGGACCCTCATGGCCGCTTTCGCCGCGTCGACGGAGCGCGTGCGACTCGGCCAGATGTGCACGTGCATGGCCTACCGCAACCCCGCCTACCTCGCGAAGGTCGCCGCGACGGTCGACGTCGTGAGCGGCGGCCGCGTCGAGATGGGCATCGGCGCCGGCTGGTACGAGCACGAGTGGCGCGCGTACGGCTACGGCTTCCCCAGCGCCGGCGAGCGCCTCGCGATGCTCGACGAGGGCGTGCAGATCTTCAAGCAGCTGTGGACGAACGGCGTCGCGTCGTTCGACGGCACGCACTACCAGGTCGACGGCGCGCGGCTCGCACCCCTGCCGCTGCAGGTCGACGGCCCCCCGCTGTGGGTCGCGGGCGGCGGCGAGAGGAAGACGCTGCGCACCGCCGCGGAGCACGCGCAGTACACCAACTTCGACGGGACGCCCGAGGGCTTCGCGCACAAGTCCGAGGTGCTGCGCGGACACTGCGAGGCGATCGGCCGCCCGTTCGAGGAGATCACGCGGTCGGCGAACTACAACGTCGTGATCGGCGCGACCGAGGCCGAGGTCGACGACCGCATCGCCTGGATCGAGGAGCACTTCTCCCGCACCCTGCCCGAGCGCGCCGCCGCGCACGCCGAGTCGGCGCGGAAGGGTCCGCTCGTCGGGACGCCGGAGCAGATCGTCGAGAAGCTCACGCAGCTGCGCGACCTCGGCATGACCTACGCCATCACGTACTTCGCCGAGGCCGCCTACGACCGCAGCGGCATCGAGCTCTTCGAGCGCGAGGTCATCCCGGCGCTCCAGGACTGACGGCCCCGCACCCGTCGAGCAGGCGGTCACGGTTCGTCCCGTCGCGAGGACGCTCCACGATCGCCTGCTCGCCGGTCAGGGTCAGCTCTCCGCGACGACCATCGCCGAGGCGATCCCGGCGTCGTGCGAGATCGACAGGTGGAACCGGCGGATCCCCAGCTCGTCCGCGCGGGCCGCGACCGTGCCCGTGATCTCGACCTCCGGCGGGCCGCCCGGCACACGGTGCACGGTCGCGTCGTGCCACTGCATGCCGCCGGGCGCGCCGAGCGCCTTGGCGATCGCCTCCTTCGCGGCGAACCGCGCGGCGAGCGACGACGGCGGCAGGTCCCGCTCGACCGGCGTGAAGAGCTTCTCGCGGAGACGCGGGGTGCGCTCGATGGACGCCATGAACCGCTCGACGTCCACCACGTCGATGCCCACCCCGATGATCATGCGCTCACCCTACGGTGAGCAGAGTCCGGGGACGGGCGACGACTACTCGACGGTGACCGACTTCGCGAGGTTGCGCGGCTGGTCGACGTCGAGGCCCTTGGCCGTCGCGAGCGCCATCGCGAAGATCTGCAGCGGCACGACCGCGAGCAGCGGGGACAGCAGCGTCGGCGACTCGGGGATCCAGAAGATCTCGTCGGCGAACGGCCGCACCGCGTCGTCCCCGTCCTCCGCGATCACGAGCGTGCGCGCACCGCGCGCCCGGATCTCCTGGATGTTCGAGATGACCTTCGAGTGCAGACCCTCGCGACCGCGCGGCGACGGCACGATGACGAACACCGGCTGTCCCTCGTCGATGAGCGCGATGGGGCCGTGCTTCAGCTCGCCCGCCGCGAAGCCCTCGGCGTGGATGTACGCGAGCTCCTTGAGCTTGAGCGCGCCCTCGAGCGCCACCGGGAACCCGACGTGCCGGCCCAGGAACAGCACGGACGACGCGTCCTTCATCGACCGGGCCGTGGCGCGCACGTACTCGCCGCGCTCGATGACGGTCTGGATCTTGCGGGGCATCTCCCGCAGGTCCTCGAGGATCGCCGCGATCTCGTCGGGGAACTTGTTGCCGCGCAGCTGCGCGAGGTAGAGGCCCAGCAGGTACGCCGCCGTGATCTGCGACAGGAACGCCTTCGTGGACGCGACCGCGATCTCGGGCCCGGCGTGCGTGTACAGCACCGCGTCGGACTCGCGCGGGATCGTCGACCCGTGCGTGTTGACGATCGAGATGACCTTCGCGCCCTGCTCGCGCGCGTGGCGCACGGCCATGAGCGTGTCCATCGTCTCGCCCGACTGCGTCACGGCGACGACGAGGGTGCGCTCGTCGACGATCGGGTCGCGGTAGCGGAACTCGTGGGCGAGCTCGACCTCGACGGGGATGCGGCACCAGTGCTCGATCGCGTACTTGGCGACGTGCCCGGAGTAGGCGGCCGTGCCGCACGCGACGACGATGATCTTGTCGACGGAGCGCAGCACGGACTCGTCGATGCGCAGGTCGTCGAGCACGAGCTTGCCGGACGTGTCGGTGCGACCGAGGAGCGTGTCCCCGACGGCGTGCGGCTGGTCGTGGATCTCCTTGTCCATGAACGAGGAGAAGCCGCCCTTCTCGGCGGCAGCGGCGTCCCAGTCGACCGTGTAGCGCTTCGCCTCGGCCGGGTTGCCGTCGAAGTCCGTCACCTCGACGGACGTCGGCGTGATGGTGACGACCTGGTCCTGCCCGAGCTCGAGCGCCTCCTTGGTGTGGGAGATGAACGCCGCGACGTCGGAGCCGAGGAAGTTCTCGCCCTCGCCCAGCCCGACGACCAGCGGCGAGTCGTGCCGCGCGCCGACGACCGTGTCCGGCGCGTCCGCGTGGACGGCGAGCAGCGTGAACGTGCCCTCGAGCCGGCGTGCCACGTCCGCCATGGCACGGGTCAGGTCCTTCGTCTCACGGTACGCGCGCGCCAGCAGCTGCGCCGCGACCTCGGTGTCGGTCTCGGACCGGAACACGACGCCCTCGGCCAGCAGCTCCGCCTTGAGCACGGCGAAGTTCTCGACGATGCCGTTGTGGATCACCGCGAGGCGGTCGTCGTCCGCGAGGTGCGGGTGGGCGTTCGTGTCCGTCGGGCCGCCGTGGGTGGCCCAGCGCGTGTGCCCGATCGACGCCGTCGACGCGGGCAGCGGGTGCTGCTCGATCTCGCCGACGAGGTTGCTCAGCTTGCCGGACTTCTTGGCGAACGCCACCGCGTCGATCTCCGGCCCGACGAGCGCGACGCCCGCCGAGTCGTAGCCGCGGTACTCGAGCCGGCTCAGCCCCTCGAGCGCGACGTCGAGGGGTCGCCCCGACGCCTCGCCGACCATGGTTCCCGGGCCCACGTAACCCACGATTCCGCACATGGTCGACGAGTCTAGTCACCGTCCGCCGGGCGTGGGGACGGCCTACGCCCCAGGGTGGTCGCATGCCCACCGTACGGATCGGCCTGTCCGGCTGGCGGTACGCGGACTGGCGCGGACGCTTCTACCCGGCCGGCCTGCCGCAGCGCCGGGAGCTCGAGCACGTCGCGTCCGCCTTCCCGTCGGTCGAGCTCAACGGATCCTTCTACTCGCTCCAGCGTCCGTCGTCGTTCGTCGCCTGGCGCGAGCAGACGCCGGAGGGGTTCACGTTCGCTGTCAAGGGGCCGCGGTTCGTCACGCACATGCGGCGCCTGCGCGACGTGCGTACGCCCCTCGCGAACTTCCTCGCCAGCGGCGTCCTGGCGCTCGGGGACCGGCTCGGGCCGGTGCTGTGGCAGCTGCCCGCACGCACGACGTTCGACGCGCCGACGCTCCGCGAGTTCCTCGGGCTGCTCCCCCGCACGACGGCCGACGCCGCGCGCCTCGCCCGCGAGCACGACGACCGGCTCCGCGCCCCGGCGTGGACCGACGTCGACGCGGACCGCCCGCTCGTCCACGTGCTCGAGCCGCGGCACGCGTCGTTCGCCGACGCCGACGCCCTCGACCTCCTGCGCGAGCACGGCGTCGCCTTCGCCATCTCCGACGGCGCGGGGCAGTGGCCCCTCCTCGAGGCCGTGACGCACCGGCTCGTCTACGTGCGCCTCCACGGTGACGAGGAGCTGTACACGAGCGCCTACCGGCCCCACGTGCTCGACGCGTGGGCCGACCGGGTCCGCCGCTGGCACGCCGACGGCCGCGACGTCGAGCTGTACCTCGACAACGACGTGCACGCGCACGCCCCCGCCGACGCCCGGGCGCTCATGGACCGCCTTCGCGACCTCGCCCTCCCGGGACCCGGGACCCCGGTCGACGTCCCGACCGGACGGCGGGCCCGCGCCGCGAGGGCCCGGGGCGCACGCGCCTGAGCCGGGACAGCCCGCGCGGGCGTCGTCCGGCATCCGGCAGAATCGGGAGGGTGTCCTTCCCCGTTCACGAGGCGACCGATGCCCTCGCCCGTCTCTCGGCCACGCCGTCGTCGCCGTACGTCGACCTCGACCGTGCCGCCTGGAGCCGACTGTCCGAGTCCACGCCGCTGCCGCTGACCGACGACGACGTCGCCCGGCTGCGCGGCCTCGGCGACCCCATCGACCTGGCCGAGGTCGACGCCGTCTACCGACCCCTGTCCCGGCTGCTCACCCTGTACGTGACGGCGACGGCCGGGCTGCACGACGCGACGTCGACCTTCCTGCGCGAGGACACGGCCCGCACGCCGTACGTCATCGGCGTCGCCGGCTCCGTCGCCGTGGGCAAGTCCACGACGGCGCGCGTGCTGCGCGAGATGCTCGCGCGCTGGCCCGAGACCCCGCGCGTCGAGCTCGTCACGACCGACGGGTTCCTGCACCCCAACGCGGAGCTCGCGCGTCGCGGGCTCATGGAGCGCAAGGGCTTCCCCGAGTCCTACGACCGGCGCGCGCTCATCCGGTTCCTGTCGAACGTCAAGGCCGGCCACGAAGAGGTCCGCGCGCCGGTGTACGACCACCTCACGTACGACATCGTCCCGGGCGCCGAGACGGTCGTGCGCAAGCCCGACGTGCTGATCGTCGAGGGCCTGAACGTCCTGCAGCCCGCCCGGCCGAGCGCGCACGACGAGTCCACGGTCGCGGTCTCGGACTACTTCGACTTCTCGATCTACGTCGACGCACGCACGCGCAACATCCGCCAGTGGTACGTCGACCGCTTCCTCGCGCTGCGTGCGACCGCGTTCGCACGCCCCGAGTCCTTCTTCCGCCGCTACGCCGAG
The DNA here is from genome assembly GCF_042670945.1 of Cellulosimicrobium sp. NPDC057127. Classification (NCBI taxonomy): domain Bacteria; kingdom Bacillati; phylum Actinomycetota; class Actinomycetes; order Micrococcales; family Promicromonosporaceae; genus Cellulosimicrobium; species Cellulosimicrobium sp. NPDC057127. The sequence goes on along the minus strand of NZ_JBHUUP010000005.1, from coordinate 148,141 downwards.
CTCACCGACGAGCAGGCCGTGGAGAAGGCCCGCTCGATCTGGGACTCCATCAACGCCCCGAACCTGGAGCGCAACATCCTCCCCACGCGCGGCCGCGCGACGCTCGTGCTCACGAAGGGGTCCGACCACTCGGTCCAGCGCGTGCGGCTGCGCAAGCTCTGAGCCGCGTGGGGCGTGGGCCTCAGCCCGCCCGCCGCCTCTCCTCGCACGCCGCTCCCGGCACCACGCCGTCGTCCGGGACCACGCCGTCGTCCGGGACGGCGCCGTCGTCCGGGACGGTGAGCACCGGTGCGACCGGGTCCTGCCCGAGAGCGACGAGGTCGTCGACCGTGGCGGCGGCCATCGCGGCCGCCGGCCCCGGGACGTGACGGTGCCGGCGCGAGCGCATCATGAGGAGGCGGTCGATGACGAGGCCAACACCGATGCCGAGCACGACGCCCACCACCATCGCGAGCAGCGGTTCGTGTCCGAGCCACTGGGCGGCCACCAGGCCGATGAGCACCGAGTAGAGCGCCCACGTCACGGCCGCGATCGCCGAGAACGCCATGAAGCGACTGCGCCGGTAGCCGACGGCGCCCGCGGTCATGTTCACCGCGACGCGGCCGACGGGGATGTAGCGCGCCGCGAGGATGAAGGACGCGCCACGGTGCGCGAGCGCACGCTCGGCCCAGGCCACGGCCTTCCGGCCGCGTCGGGTCCGCAGGAAGCGCACGCGCTCCGTGCCGACCGCGCGGCCGATGGAGAACGCGATCTGGTCGCCGGTCCACGCGCCGAGCGCGGCGACGAGGAGCACGAGGACGAGGTTGGGCTCACCGGTCGCGTGCGCCGACACGGCGAGCGTGATGATCACCGACTCGCTGGGGACGGGCGGGAAGAACCCGTCGATCGTCGCGAACCCGAACAGGGCCGGGTAGATCCACGCGGACGCCGCGAGAGCGAGAATCCAGGTCTCCAGATTCTCCAGGAAGGTCGACACGGCCTCGGTCACGGGTCCCTCGTTCGTCGGCTGGCACGGACTGCCAGGCTGGCGGCGGCGGACGGACGCCCGACGGTCGGAGCGCCCGCCACTGGTCAAGCCTACGGAGCACGACCCCGCCGTCCATCAGGGTTTCCCCCGGTTTCACCCCAGGGCACCCGGACGACCCGGTCGACCACGAGTCTCGCGTGCCGGGCCGCGACGCGTCGTCATCCCGACGAAGGAGATCTGCGCCGGCACGGGTACGCCGCCAGGACGAGCGGGCTCGTGGGGACGTCAGCGTCCGGCGCCGGGCAGGCGCGCCTGCCCGAGCGTGGACGCGAGCGTGCGCAGGTCCGCGACGTCCACGTAGAGCTCCCCGCGCAGGTGGTCCGTCTCGTGCTGCACGATGCGCGCCGGCCAGCCGGTCAGCGTCCTGTCGAGCGCGACCCCCGCCTCGTCCTGACCCGTCAGGCGCACCGTGCGCGCCCGCGTGCGCTCCGCCTGCCAGCCGTGCACCGACAGGCAGCCCTCCGCGAACGTCCGGGTCTCGTCGCCCACCGCCTCGTAGCGCGGGTTGACGAGCACCTGGAACGGCAGGGGCGGACGCTCGCGGTCGTCGTCCGCCGCACCGGTCCCCGGGTCCTCGACGACGGCGAGCGCGAGGCCCAGACCGACCTGCGGCGCCGCGAGACCCACACCCGGCGCCGCGTGCATCGTCGCGCGCATGGCGGCGAGCAGGGGTGCGAGCAGGTCCCCGAGCTGTCCGGAGTAGGCGACCGCCGGGGTGCGCAGCACGCGGTGGCCGGCCTGCACGATGGGCAGGACGCCGCCGTCGAACGTGTCGAGGAGCTCGCGCACGTGGGCGCGCAGCGCCTCGTCCTCCCCGTGGCGCACGCTCATCGGCGACCTCCTCGCGGGTTCCGGGTCACAGCGCGAGGCGTGCGCGCACGACGGTCGCGAGGTCGTCCGCGACCGCGTCGGCCTGCTGCTGCGTCGCCGCCTCCACCATCACGCGCACGAGCGCCTCGGTCCCGGACGGGCGCAGCAGGACGCGGCCCGTCTCCCCGAGCGTCGCCTCGGCTCGTGCGACGGCGTCGAGGAGCGCCGCGTCGGTCGCGGCCCGGGACTTGTCGACGCCGGACACGTTGACGAGCGTCTGCGGGAGCCGCTCCACGACGCGCGCGAGGTCCGCGAGCTTCTGCCCCGTCGACTGGACGCGGGCCGCGAGCTGCAGGGCCGTGAGGACGCCGTCGCCCGTGGTCGCGTGCCGCGAGATGACGATGTGGCCGGACTGCTCGCCCCCGAGCCCGTAGCCACCCGCCCGCATCTCCTCGAGCACGTAACGGTCGCCGACCGCGGTCTGCACGGTCCGGATACCCGCGGCCCGCATGGCCAGCAGGAGCCCCAGGTTGCTCATGACGGTCACGACGAGCGTGTCGTCGGGCAGCGCGCCCTCGTCCTTCAGGGCGAGCGCGAGCACCCCCATGATCTGGTCGCCGTCGACCACGGCGCCCCCGTGGTCGACCGCGATGCAGCGGTCGGCGTCCCCGTCGAACGCGACGCCGAAGTCGGCCTCGGAGGCGACGACCACGGCCTGGAGCTGCTCGGGGTGGTTGGACCCGCAGGCGGCGTTGATGTTGTGCCCGTCGGGGCTCGCGTTGATGACGACGACGTCCGCGCCCGCGGCGCGCAGCGCCTCGGGGCCGACGTCGCTCGCGGCGCCGTTCGCGCAGTCGACGGCGATCCGCAGCCCGGCGAGCGGCTTGCGGTCCTCGTCCGCGCCGATGCTCGCCATGAGGTGCTCGACGTACGACGTCCCGGCCTGGCCCCTGTCGCGCGACAGACGGCCGACGCCCTCGTGCGTGGGCCGCTCCCAGTCCCCGCCGAGCAGTCCCTCGATCGCGTCCTCGACGGCGTCGTCGAGCTTGACGCCGCCTCGCGCGAGGAACTTGATGCCGTTGTCCTGCATCGGGTTGTGCGACGCCGAGATCACCACGCCGAAGTCGACGTCCGTCGTGCTCGTCAGGTACGCCACGCCCGGGGTGGGCAGCACGCCCACGTCCCGCACGTCGACGCCGGCGCTCGCCAGGCCCGCGGCGACGGCGGCGCCCAGGAACTCGCCCGAGACGCGCGTGTCCCGGCCGATCACCGCGCGGGGGCGGTGCCCCTCCGGCCCGGCGGCCAGCACGCGCGCCGCCGCGACGCCGAGGTCGAGCGCCAGCTCGGCGGTGACGTTGCCGTTGGCCAGGCCCCGCACGCCGTCGGTGCCGAAGAGTCGTCCCATGGAAGTCCTTTCGCCGGGCCGCGCGCCGTCCGCGCGACCACCCGTCCCGCCCCGTCCGTGGGGCCCGTCGTCGTCCGCCCCGCAACGGCCGTCGGCCCCGGCGGACGTGTCCACCGGGGCCGACGATCGTGCGGCGCTGGTCAGCGCTTGGAGTACTGCGGAGCCTTGCGGGCCTTCTTGAGACCGGCCTTCTTGCGCTCGACCACGCGAGCGTCGCGGGTCAGGAAGCCGGCCTTCTTCAGGGCGGGGCGGTTGTTCTCGGCGTCGATCGCGTTGAGCGCCCGCGCGATGCCGAGGCGCAGCGCGCCGGCCTGCCCGGAGGTGCCGCCGCCCGAGATGCGGGCGACGACGTCGAAGCGGCCCTCGACGTCCACCAGCTTCAGCGGCGAGTTGACGAGCTGCTGGTGCACCTTGTTCGGGAAGTACTCCTCGAGCGCGCGCCCGTTGATCTTCCACTGGCCCGTGCCCGGCACGAGGCGGACGCGAGCGACCGCCTCCTTGCGACGGCCCAGGGCCTGGCCGGGGGCGGTGATGCTCTGACCGCGGCCCGTGGGGGCGGCGGACTCGGAGGTGTAGCTGCTGGGGGTCTCGTCACCCAGCGTGTCGGTGTCGACGGTGGTCTCGGCCACGGGTGTGTCCTCGCGTCTCTCTGTCGGCATCGCCCGGGGGGCGATTACTGCGCGACCTGGGTGATCTCGAACGGCTTCGGCTGCTGGGCGGCGTGCGGGTGCTCGGCGCCCGCGTACACCTTGAGCTTGCCGAACTGGGCGCGGCCGAGGCTCGTCTTGGGGAGCATGCCGCGCACGGCGCGTTCCACGGCGCGCTCGGGGTGCTTGTCGAGCAGGTCGCCGTAGGCGACGGCACGCAGACCACCCGGGTAGCCGGAGTGGTTGTAGGCCATCTTCTGCTCGCGCTTGTTGCCGCTGAGGGCGACCTTGTCGGCGTTGATGACGATGACGAAGTCACCGCCGTCGACGTGCGGAGCGAAGGTCGGCTTGTGCTTGCCGCGCAGCAGCGTGGCCACGTGGCTGGCCAGGCGGCCCAGGACGACGTCGGTCGCGTCGATGACGTACCAGTCGCGCTGGAGGTCGCCGGGCTTCGGGGTGTACGTACGCACGGTCGTAGCCTTCGTTTCTGTCAGTGTCTTCTTCGGCCGCTGAAGCGTGCGGTCGAGAGGGCAGTGTCGTTGCGCGGCGGGCTCGTTCGACACCCGCTCCTTGGCCGGCAGCGAGTGGGCGCGCTAGCGACACGGGTGTCGTGAGGTGAGCACAACGACTCAACAGATTACCCGTGCGCGCGGCTCCCGGTCAAAGCGGTCGCCCCCGTGCGCCCCCTGCCCTGCGCCCTGCCGCGGATCTCGTCGTGCGCTCCGCCGTGCAGCTCGGCGTGCGGGACCGGACGTTCGCGCACGCAGACGTCGCACCGCCCCGCACGGCCCACCTCGGCGCAGGCCGTGCAGAACAGTCGCAGCGTCCGGCACGCGGGGTCCGCGCAGTTGTCGTACCGGCCTGTCGCCGCGCCGCACGAGGTGCAGCGCCCGAGCGGGGTCGCCCCGGGCCCGAGCTCGACCTGCATGCGTCGGTCGAACACGTACAGCGAGCCCTCCCAGAGCCCGTCGGCGCCGAACTCCTCGCCGTAGCGCACGACGCCGCCGTCCAGCTGGTACACGTCCTCGAACCCCCGCGACCGCAGCACCGCGGACAGCACCTCGCACCGCACGCCGCCGGTGCAGTACGTGACGACCGGCTGCTGCTTGAGGTGGTCGTAGCGACCCGAGTCGATCTCCGCGACGAAGTCCCGCGTCGTCGCGACGTCCGGGACGACGGCGCCACGGAACCGCCCGATCTCCGCCTCGAACGCGTTGCGGCCGTCGAACATCACGACGTCGTCGCCACGCTCGGCGACGAGGTCGTGCAGCCCCTGCGGGCTCAGCCGCGCGCCGCCCCCGACCACGCCGTGCTCGTCCACCTCGAGCTCCCCCGCCAGTCCGAAGGCGACCAGCTCCGGTCGCACCTTGACGGACAGCCGGGGGAAGTCGTCGCCCGTTCCGTCCGACCACTTGACGTCGACGTCCGCGAAGCCCGGGTAGGCGCGCGTCGTCTTCACGTACTGCTTGAGGTCCTCGACCGTGCCGCCGAGCGTCGCGTTGATCCCGTGCTCGGCGACGATCACGCGCCCGCGCAGGTTCCAGCGCTCGGCGAGCGCGTGCTGCCAGAGCCGGACGGCGTCGGGATCGGGCAGCGGCGTGAAGGCGTAGAACAGCACGATCTTGTGGACGGCCATGCGCCCAGGATAGGGACGCCGTCAGCGCACCCGGTCCACGCGCTCGACGTCCCACACCGGCTCGGGCGTCTCGACGACCCGCCCGTCGGCGCCGACCACGAGGAAGCGGTCGAACCCGCGCGCGAACCAGCGGTCGTGGGTCACGGCGAGCACGGTGCCCTCGAACGCCGCGAGGCCCGCCTCGAGCGCCTCGGCGGAGTGCAGGTCGAGGTTGTCCGTCGGCTCGTCGAGGAGCAGGAGCGTCGCGCCGTCGAGCTCGAGCAGGAGGATCCGGAACCGCGCCTGCTGACCGCCCGAGAGCGTCTCGAAGCGCTGCTGGGCCTGCGCGACGAGGTCGTACCGGTCGAGCGCGCGGCTGGCCTGCTCCTGCCCCAGCCCGGTGCGGTGCCCCTCTCCGCGGTGGAGGATCTCGAGCAGCGTGCGGCCCCGCAGCCCGGGGTGCTCGTGGTTCTGCGCGAACCAGCCCGGGCGCACCCGCGAGCCGAGGACCGCCCGCCCGCTGTGGGCGACCGGTGCGGGCACCGCTCCCGGGGCGCCGTCGGGCACGGTCCCCGGCTCCGGGTCGCTGCCGCCCGCGGCGAGGAGCCGCAGGAGGTGCGACTTGCCGGAGCCGTTCGAGCCCAGGACGGCGACGCGCTCGCCGAAGAACACCTCCAGGTCGAACGGTCGCACCAGCCCCGTGAGCTCGAGCGCCTGGCACGTCACGGCGCGCTTCGCGGTGCGGCCGCCCGTGAGCCCGACCCGCACGCGCTGCCCGGGAGCGAGCGCCTCGGGCGGGCCGGCCTCCTCGAACTTGCGCAGGCGCGTGCGTGCCGCCTGGTAACGGCTCGCGAGACCGTCGTTGAAGGCGGCCTTCGTCTTGAGCGTCCGCACCAGCTCCACGAGCTTCCTGTGCTCCTCGTCCCAGCGCCGCGCGAGCTCGGCGAGCCGGGCGCGCCGGTCCTCGCGGGCCCGGGCCCACGTCGCGAACCCGCCGCCGTGCACCCACACCGTGCCCCCGCCGGGCGTGGGCTCGATCGTCGCCACCTGCGTCGCCGTGCGGGCCAGCAGCTCGCGGTCGTGCGAGACGAAGAGCACCGACTTCGGCGAGGCGACGAGCCGGTCCTCGAGCCACCGCTTCGTCGGGACGTCGAGGGCGTTGTCCGGCTCGTCCAGGAGGAGGACCTGCTCGGGCCCGCCGAGCAGCGCCGTCAGCGCGAGCCGTTTCTGCTCACCGCCCGACAGGGTGCGCAGGTCGCGCCACTGCGCCCGCTCGAACGGGAGGGACAGCACCTCGTCGGTCACCTGGTCCCACGCCGTCTCGGCGTCGTACCCGCCCACGTCGGCCCAGTCCGCGAGCGCCTGGGCGTACCGCATCTGCGCGGGCGTGTCGTCGACCGTCATCACGTCCAGCTCGGCGGCCGCCAGCTCCTGCGCCGCGGCGCGCACCGCCGCGGGTGCGAGCTCGACCAGGAGGTCGCGCACCGTGCGGTCGTCGCCGTCCCGCGCGACCTGCTGACGCATGACGCCGAGCCCGCCGCTGCGCTGCACCGTCCCACCGTGCGGGGACACCTCGCCCGTGACGACGCGCAGGAGGGTGGACTTGCCCACCCCGTTCGGGCCGACCAGCGCGACGCGTGCGCCGTCCGCCACGCGCAGGCTCACGCCGTCGAGGAGCGTGCGCCCGTCGGGCAGGTGATAGGTGACGTCGTTGATCTCGAGGTGTCCCACGGTCCCATCGTCCCCGGCCGGGACGCGTGACGTCACGCTGTTTGCGCACGTCACCCCGGTCGTGCTGCGACACCCGCGCGGAGGTGCGACGGTGTGCGTATGAGCGAAGACACCACCGGCACCAGCCCGGACCCGGAGACGGGGGCCGAGGGCGACAACGACCAGCTCCAGGCCGAGGACACGCTGCTCGACCGCGGCGTCGACGACGTGCTCGACGAGGGCTACTCCCCGCCGGAGCGTCCTCGCGCGAACCACTTCGGCGAGACGCCGTGGGAGGAGGCGCACGGCGAGACGCTCGACCAGCGGCTCGCCGAGGAGGAGCCCGAGGAGTGGGACGGCGACCCGCTGGACCGCCCCGACGAGTCGCGGGCGGGACGCCTCGTGGCCGACTCCGATGCCCTCGACGGGCGGCAGAACGACACGTACGCCGACGACGAGGGCATCGCGGGCGCGGGCGCGAGCGCCGAGGAGGCCGCGGTCCACGTCGTCGAGGAGCCCTGACCTGCGGGACGCCGCCGTGGGGCCACGACTCCCGTCACGGCCGATCGGCGGCGTCCCACACGTCCTCCTCGTTGCGGACCGCGCGGACGCGTTCCGCGCGGTCCGCGAGCTCCGCGTCCGGCGGGTACGTCACCGCCTCGAGGACCAGCCCGTGCGCGGGCACGACGCCGGCCCCGCCGTCGCGACGCCGGCTCGCCAGGAGCGCGGCCGGCCACGCCACGTCCCGGCGCCCCTCCCCCACGGCCAGGGAGGCGCCGACGAGCGCGCGGACCATGTTGTGGCAGAACGCGTCGGCGCGGACGTGCGCGACCACCAGCCCCGCGTCCGGCCCGTCGGCCGGCCGGGACCACGACAGGTGCTGCAGCTCGCGGATCGTCGTCGCCCCGGGCCGCGGCTTGCAGAACGCGGCGAAGTCGCGCACGCCGAGCAGCGGGCGGACCGCCTCGTCCATGGCCGCGACGTCGAGCGGACGGCGGTTCCACAAGGTCCACTCCCGGCGCAGCGGGTCCCGCAGGGCGGGGTCGTCGGCGACGCGGTACGTGTAGGCGCGGTGCAGCGCCGAGAAGCGCGCGTCGAACCCCGCCGGTGCCGGCCGCGCGTCGCGCACGACGACGTCCGGCGGCAGGACCCCGGCGAGCCGGGCGACCAGCGCGGCCCCCGGTGAGCGGTCGGATCGGCCGGGCAGCCCTGCCCACTGCGCCTCGGTGAGATCGACGTGGACCACCTGGCCGCGCGCGTGCACCCCGGCGTCGGTGCGGCCCGCGACGGTCGGACGAGGGGGATCGCCGCGCAGGAGCGTCGCGAGCCCGTCCTCGAGCGCGCCCTGGACCGTGCGCAGTCCCGGCTGCCGCGCCCAGCCCGCGAACGCCGTGCCCTGGTAGGCGAGGTCTAGCCGCACGCGCACGAGGCCCGGTCCGGGGACGTGGGAGGCGGCGGCGGTCGGGGACGGCTCGTCGGTCACGGTCACTCACGGTAGCCGCCGGCGGCGTGCGGTGCGGCGACCGCGCGCGCCGCCGCCCGTCGTGCCTAGGCTGCGGCGCATGACCAGCGACCCGCGCACGCTCGCCGTCGACTGCGGGGGCGGCGGGATCAAGGCGAACGTCCTCGACTCCTCGGGGACCGCGCACGCGGCCCCTCTCCGCGTGCCCACCCCCTACCCGCTGCCGCCCGAGCTGCTCGTCGAGACCGTCGCCGACGTCGCCGCCCGTCTGCCGGCCGCGGACCGCGTGACCGTCGGCATGCCGGGCATGATCCGGCGGGGCGTCGTCGTGCACACGCCGCACTACGTCACGCGCAGCGGTCCGCGCTCGCGCGTCGACCCCGCGCTCGTGGCCGCGTGGTCGAGCTTCGACGTGCAGGCCGCGGTCGCACGTCGTCTCGGCGTCCCGGCGCTGGTGCTGAACGACGCGGAGGTGCACGGCGCCGGGGTGGTCGCCGCGTCCGGGCTCGAGCTCGTGCTCACGCTCGGCACCGGCCTCGGCTCGGCGCTCTTCCACGGCGGTCGGCTCGCCCCGCACCTCGAGTGGTCGCGCGCCCCGGTGCGCCGCGGCACGTCGTACGACGCGTACGTCGGGGAGCCCGAGCGACGACGCCTCGGGAACGCGCTGTGGTCGCGACGCGTCCTCGCCGTCGTCGAGGGCCTGCGTCCCGTGTTCTGGTGGGACCGGCTCTACCTCGGCGGGGGCAACTCGCGGCTGATCACGCCCACGGTGCTCGACCGCCTCGGCGACGACGTCGTCGTCGTGCCGAACTCCGCGGCGCTCGTCGGCGGCGCGCGCGCGTGGGACCTACCGCCGTCCTGACGGCACCGGCTCGCCTGCCCGGGCCGCCGGCGTCGCGGCCGGTGCAGGGACCGCACCCCGCCCTGCGGCGACGTCGGCGACCGCCTCGAGCAGCACGCGCGAGAACGCCACCGGCTGGTCGAGGCTCACGAGGTGGCGAGACCCCGGCACGACGACGAGACGGGCGCGCGCTCCCCCGCGTCGGGCCGCCGCGAGGAACGTCCGCTCACCGGTGCGGAAGTGGTCCCACCGGCCGTTGACGAGCCACACCGGGCTGTCCGCCGCCGCCAGCGCCGCGAGCGGGTCGGCGCCACCCACCTCGCGCAGGATCGCGGACATGACGTCGAGCGCGAAGCCCCCGGCTCCGAGGTCGACAGCGGCCTGCCGGGACATCGTGCGGTCGACGAGCGCCTGGTTCAGCGCCGCTCCGCCGTCGGGCAGCCGCTCGATGCGCTGCGCGGCCAGCAGCCACGCCGCGCGCAGCCGCGTCGCCGGGACGGTCGAGCAGCCCGCCGCGACGAGCCCCAGGATGGCACCGGGGCGCCGCGCGCGGGCCTCGACGGCGACGTAGCCACCCAGCGACAGCCCCACGAGGAGCGCGCCGCCCCCGAGGGCGTCGACGCCACGCAGCACCGCGTCGACGGCTCCGTCCAGCGTGAACTCCTCGCCCCGCCGGTCGCCGTGCCCGGGGAGGTCCACCGCGAGGGCATGCACGCCGGCGCGTGCGAGCGTCTCCTCCTGAGCGCGCCACATGGTGCGCGACGTGCGCGACCCGTGCACGAGGAGCACGGGCGGAGGAGGTGCGAGATCGGGCGGCAGCACCCCTCGACCCTAGGAGGTGGGCGGACCGGCCGCACGGCCTGCGGCGTGCGCGGACGGTTCCGGGGACCCGCCCCTGCTGAGCCACGACGCGGACGACGACGGGCCCGGAACCGTGCGGTTTCGGGCCCGTCGTCCGTGGAGCAGGAGGCTCAGGACTCCTTGGCCTCGTCGGCCTTCTCGTCCGCGGCGGGCGCGTCCTCGACAGGAGCGTCCTCGACCGTGGCGTCCTCCGCGACGGGCGCGTCCTCGACGGGCGCGTCCTCGACCGGGGCGTCGGCCTTCTTCGCCGGCTTGTCGGCCTTCTTCTTGCTCGACCTCTCCGCTGCCTTCTCCGCCTCGCGGACGACGGCCTGCTTCGGGCTCACCGGCTCGGTGACGAGCTCGATGACCGCGAGGGGCGCGTTGTCGCCCTTGCGCGTCCCGACCTTGGTGATGCGCGTGTACCCACCGTTGCGCTCCGCCATCTGCGGGGCGATCTCGGTGAACAGCGTGTGCACCACGGACTTGTCGCGCACGACGCGCAGCACGCGACGACGGGCGTGCAGGTCACCGCGCTTGGCGAAGGTGATGAGGCGCTCGGCCAGCGGGCGCAGGCGCTTCGCCTTCGTCTCGGTGGTCGTGATGCGGCCGTGCTCGAACAGCTGCGTGGACAGGTTCGCGAGGATCAGACGCTCGTGAGCCGGGCCACCGCCGAGCCGCGGGCCCTTGGTGGGGGTAGGCATGGGATGTGCTCCTTGAGAAGTGATCGCGGCCAGGAGGACTGTCCCGGACGCGCTGAAGGTGTGGAGTCGCCGGCCGCTGCCGGATCAGTACTGCTGCTCGGTGTCCGAGTACGTCGGCTCGTCCTCGTCGCCGTCGTAGTACGACGCGGCGGACGGGTCGAAGTCGAGCGGCGAGTCCTTGAGGGACAGGCCCAGCTCGGAGAGCTTCTCCTTGACCTCGTTGATGGACTTCGCACCGAAGTTGCGGATGTCCAGCAGGTCGGCCTCGCTGCGCGCGACCAGCTCACCCACCTGGTGGATGCCCTCGCGCTTGAGGCAGTTGTACGAGCGGATCGTGAGGTTGAGCTCCTCGATCGGCAGCGCGAGGTCCGCGGCGAGCGCCGCGTCCGTCGGCGACGGCCCGATCTCGATGCCCTCGGCCTCGACGTTGAGCTCGCGGGCCAGCCCGAACAGCTCGACGAGCGTCTTGCCCGCGGACGCGAGGGCGTCGCGCGGCGAGATCGCCGCCTTCGTCTCGACGTCGACGACCAGCTTGTCGAAGTCCGTGCGCTGCTCGACGCGGGTCGCCTCGACCTTGTACGTCACCTTGAGGACGGGCGAGTAGATCGAGTCGACCGGGATGCGGCCGATCTCGCCGTCGAACGACTTGTTCTGCGCCGCGGACACGTAACCGCGGCCGCGCTCGACGGTGAGCTCGATCTCGAGCTTGCCCTTGTCGTTCAGGGTGGCGATGTGCAGGTCCGGGTTGTGGACCTCCACGCCCGCCGGCGGGACGATGTCCGCAGCGGTGACCGCGCCAGCGCCCTGCTTGCGCAGGTACATCACGACGGGCTCGTCGTTCTCCGAGGAGACGACGAGGTTCTTGATGTTGAGGATGATCTCGGTGACGTCCTCCTTGACACCCGGCACGGTGGTGAACTCGTGGAGCACACCGTCGATCCGGATGGAGGTCACCGCCGCGCCCGGGATGGACGACAGCAGCGTGCGACGCAGCGAGTTGCCGAGCGTGTAGCCGAAGCCCGGCTCCAGCGGCTCGATGGAGAAGCGCGAACGGTTCTCCGCGATGACCTCTTCGGTCAAGGTGGGGCGCTGTGCGATCAGCACTGGTGGTTTCCTTTCGGTGAGCGTCCGCCATATGACGCTGCACGGTTCAGGGCGAGGTGCGCGCCTGCGGCGCGCGGTCCCCGGCGGGACTCTGTCCACCCGGCCGGGAAGGAGGGGGCGTGGCCGTCGGGGCGCGGGTCACCCGGACGGCCCGGCGCCGTCGACGGTCCCGGCGTGCGCGAGGCACCCCGGGACCGTCGACGGCTCCGTGCCGAGGACGTCGTCAGACGCGGCGACGCTTCGGCGGACGGCAGCCGTTGTGCGCCTGCGGCGTCACGTCCTGGATCGAGCCGACCTCGAGGCCCGTGGCCTGGAGGGAGCGGATCGCGGTCTCGCGGCCGGAGCCGGGACCCTTGACGAAGACGTCGACCTTCTTCACGCCGTGCTCCTGCGCGCGGCGCGCCGCGGACTCCGCGGCGAGCTGAGCGGCGAACGGCGTGGACTTGCGGGAGCCCTTGAAGCCGACGTGGCCGGCCGAGGCCCACGAGATGACGGCGCCCGTCGGGTCCGTGATCGACACGATCGTGTTGTTGAAGGTGCTCTTGATGTGCGCCTGGCCGTGGGGGACGTTCTTCTTGTCCTTGCGGCGCGGCTTGCGCGAGCCGGAGGCGGCGCGAGTCTTGGGAGGCATGTGCTGGTTCTCTCCTGGTCTGAGGTGGTCGGACCGCGGCGGCGGGCGGCTCGCTGGTGAGCGCGCGCCCGGGCCCGCACGGCGGACTGCTGCTTAGCGGGCCTTCTTCTTGCCGGCCACGGTGCGCTTCGGCCCCTTGCGGGTACGCGCGTTGGTCTTCGTGCGCTGACCGCGCACGGGAAGGCCGCGGCGGTGGCGCAGCCCCTGGTAGGTGCCGATCTCGACCTTGCGGCGGATGTCGGCGGCCACCTCACGACGGAGGTCACCCTCGAGCTTGAAGCTGCCCTCGAGGTAGTCGCGGAGCGCGACGAGCTCGGCGTCGCCGAGGTCCTTCACGCGCAGGTCCGGGCTGATGCCCGTCGCCGACAGCGTCTGCTGCGCGCGGGTACGGCCGACGCCGTAGATGTAGGTGAGCGCAACCTCGAGCCGCTTGTCGCGGGGGAGGTCGACGCCGATGAGACGTGCCATGTGCCTTCCGGCTCCTCGTACTTCGTTCGGAGGTCTGTCGCGCCGCCCTCCCGCGGGGACCCGCGGGCCCCGGCCTCCGAGCCGGGGGTTCCCCCGCCGCCTGGTGCGAGCCGCGGAGCGGCTGCCGCAGGAACGGGTTCGTGGTGGTGCGCTGGTGGGCGCCCGCCGACCGGCGGGCCTCCCGGTGATCCGGCCCGGGGGCCGTCACCCGTGGCGCAGGCGAGGGCTCAGCCCTGGCGCTGCTTGTGCCGCAGGTTGTCGCAGATCACCATGACGCGACCGTGCCGGCGGATCACCTTGCACTTGTCGCAGATCTTCTTGACGCTCGGCTTGACCTTCATCAGTGTTCCCTCAGTGGTGCTCCCGACGTCGTGCGCGACCGACCGGGGCGTGCCCGGAGGTCCGACGGCGGTGGCTGGTCGAGTGATGGACGCGTGGCGACTACTTGTAGCGGTAGACGATGCGGCCGCGGGACAGGTCGTACGGGCTGAGCTCGACCACGACCCGGTCCTCGGGAAGGATCCGGATGTAGTGCTGGCGCATCTTGCCCGAGATGTGCGCGAGAACCTTGTGGCCGTTGGCCAGCTCCACGCGGAACATCGCGTTCGGCAGGGCCTCGACCACGCTGCCCTCGATCTCGATGACACCGTCCTTCTTTGCCATGTCCTCCGCTAACTCTCGTCTGAACTGCTCGGTCTCCACGCGCGCGGGACCCGCCCGTGTGCGTGGATCGTCGTGTGGAGCCCCGCACCGACGCCGCCTCCTCGACCACGTGGTCGATCGGCAGCGCGCGTCGGACAGCACGGACTACACCCAACGGTCTATCCTACGGCATCCGGCAAGGCTCGCGAAACTCGATCGGTGCCCGGTCCTGCCGCGGTGTCCGGGACCGACGCTCAGCCGGCCAGCGGGGCGATCTCGACGCCTCGGGCAGCGAGCTCCTCCTGCCCGCCGTCCACCGCGGTGAGCACCCAGATGCCGTCCTCCAGGATCGCGACGCTGTGCTCCCAGTGCGCGGAACGAGAGCCGTCGTCGGTCACGACGGTCCAGTCGTCCTCGCAGACCTGGGTGAGCCGTTCCCCGCGCGTGAGCATCGGCTCGATCGCGAGGCACATCCCCGGCCGCAGCCGTGGCCCGCGCTCGCGCGTGCGGTGGTTCGGGACGTCGGGGGGCTGGTGCATCGCGGACCCGATGCCATGTCCGACGTACTCCTCGACGATGCCGAAGACCACGCCCGAGCGCGTCCCCGAGTCACGCACCGAGTCCTCGATCGCGGCTCCGACGCCACCGAGACGTTCGCTCGTGGCGAGCGCGGCGATCCCGTCCCACATCGCGCGCCGCGTCGCCTCGACGAGCGCCTCGTCCGCCGGGTCGGCCTGGCCGAGGACGAACGACGTGGCGGAGTCGCCGTGCCACCCGTCCACGACGGCGCCGCAGTCGACCGACACGACGTCGCCGCTGCGCAGCTCGCGCGGCCCCGGGATGCCGTGCACGACCTCGTCGTTGACGGAGACGCACAGCGTCGCCGGGTATCCCTCGTAGCCGAGGAACGACGACGTCGCCCCCGCGTCCGCGATGACCGCGGCGGCGAGCTCGTCGAGGTCGCTCGTCGTCATGCCAGGACGGACGGCGCCGCGCACGGCCTCCAGCGCCTGGGCGACCACGAGCCCCGCGCGCCGCATGGCGCGCACCTGGTCGTGCGTCTTGTACTCGATGCGTTCGCGACCGAACACGGTGCTCCCACTCCCCGACCCGCGGGCGCGGGCGGCGCGACGCCGCCCGAACGCCGCAGGTGTCAGCCGACCGCCGGCGCGAGCGCCGCGACGACACGCTCCGTGACGTCCTCGATCTCGCCGATCCCGTCGACGCGCACGAGCAGGCCGCGCTCGGCGTAGGCGGTGGTGAGCGGCGCGGTCTGCTCCTCGTAGATGTCCAGCCGCCGCGCGATCGTCTCCGCGGTGTCGTCCTCCCGGCCCTCGATCTCGGCGCGACGCGCGAGCCGGGCGAGCAGCTCGTCGCGGTCGGCGGTGAGCTCCACGACGCCGTCCAGGGACCACCCGAGGTCGGCGAGGATCGCGTCGAGCTCCGTGACCTGAGCGGCGTTGCGCGGGTAGCCGTCGAGGATGAAGCCGTTCGCGACGTCGTCCTGCGCGAGGCGGTCGCGCACCATCGCGTTCGTGACGGAGTCCGGGACGAGCTCGCCCTTCGCCGTGTACTCCTGCGCGAGCCGGCCGAGCTCGGTGCCGCCCTTGATGTTGGCCCGGAAGATGTCTCCGGTGGAGATCGCGGGGACGGCGAGGTGCTCGGCGAGGCGTGCCGCCTGGGTGCCCTTGCCGGCACCCTGCGGGCCCATGATGACCAGCCGCGCGTGGCGCGGCGTGCTGGTGGTGCTGCTCAACGGAGGAACCCTTCGTAGTGGCGCTGCTGCAGCTGGGAGTCGATCTGCTTGACCGTCTCCAGCCCGACACCGACCACGATGATGATCGACGCGCCACCGAACGGGATGTTCGTGCTCAGGCCGAGCCCGATGAGGACGAGCGTCGGCAGGAGGGCGACGAGCGCGAGGTAGATGGAGCCCGCGGACGTGATGCGGGTGATGACGTAGTCGAGGTACTCGGCGGTCGGCCGTCCGGCGCGGATGCCGGGGATGAAGCCGCCGTACTTCTTCATGTTGTCCGCGACCTCGTCCGGGTTGAACGTGATCGCCGTGTAGAAGAAGCAGAAGAACAGGATCATCGCGACGTAGAGCGCGAGGTGCAGCGGCGCCGCCGGGTCGGCGAGGTGCGTGCTGATCCACACGACCCAGCCGGCCGTCTGGTCGCCGAACTGCGCGATGAGGCCCGGGACCGCGAGCAGCGAGGCCGCGAAGATCACCGGGATGACGCCCGCCATGTTGATCTTGATCGGGATGTAGGTGCTCGAGCCGCCGTACATGCGCCGGCCCACCATGCGCTTCGCGTACTGCACCGGGATGCGGCGCTGCGACTGCTCGACGAAGACCACGAGGCCCACGACGACGACGATGACCGCGATCATGATGATGAAGTTCACCGCGCCGTTCGCACCGCCGGCGATCGACCACAGCGCCGTCGGGAAGCTCGCCGCGATCGACGTGAAGATCAGCAGCGACATGCCGTTGCCGACGCCGCGCTCGGTGATGAGCTCGCCGAGCCACATGATCAGGCCCGTGCCGGCGGTCATCGTGATCACCATGAGCGCCAGCGTGGTGAAGCTGCCGTCGGGGATGACGTCGACGGAGCAGCCCTGGAAGAGCAAGCCGTTGCGAGCCGTCGTGATGACGGTCGTCGACTGGAGGATCGCGAGCGCGATCGTCAGGTAGCGCGTGTACTGCGTGAGCTTCGCCTGCCCCGACTGGCCCTCCTTGTGCAGGGCCTCGAAGCGAGGGATCACCACGCGCAGCAGCTGCACGATGATGCTCGCCGTGATGTACGGCATGATGCCGAGCGCGAAGATCGACAGCTGGAGCAGCGCGCCGCCGCTGAACAGGTTGACCAGGCCGAGCAGGTCGTTGTTCTGCGACTCGGCGATGCACTGCTGCACGTTGGGGTAGTCCACGCCCGGGGTGGGGATGAACGAGCCCACCCGGAAGATCGCCATGATCGCGATCGTGAACAGCAGCTTGCGCCGCAGGTCAGGCGTCCGGAAAGCCCGGGCGAATGCGCTGAGCACCTATCCTCCTGGCCCGCCGAGGCGGGAAGTCGTGTCGCCGGGAGGCCCGGCGAGGTGTGACGCACGGCACCGGCGCCAAGAGGCACCCTAACCGTTGCGCCGCGTCGTACGGCAATTCGGTGTCCGCCGACCGAGCGGTCGGGCGTCCGTCCGACGGTGGACGGGGAACCGGTCGGCGCACCGACCGACGGACCGAGCGGCAGTCTAGCCGTGCCCGCCGTGGGGGCAGGACCGTGACCGGTCCGGCAGCCCGGGGCCATGGCTGCCCCGGGACGCGGACAGGGCCGACGGCGCACGTGCGCCACCGGCCCTGTCCGTGGTCGTCAGTCCTCCGAGACCGAACCGCCCGCCGCGAGGATCTTCTCGCGGGCCGAGCCCGAGAGGGCGTCGACCGCGACCTCGAGCTTGACGGTGATCTCCCCCGTGCCCAGCACCTTCACCGGCTGGCCCTTGCGGACCGCGCCCTTCGCGACGAGATCCTCGACGGTGACGGAGCCACCCTCGGGGTACAGCGCCGCGAGCTTGTCCAGGTTGACGACCTGGTACTCGGTGCGGAACGGGTTCTTGAAGCCCCGCAGCTTCGGAAGGCGCATGTGCAGAGGCATCTGCCCACCCTCGAAGCGCTCGGGCACCTGGTAACGAGCCTTCGTACCCTTGGTACCGCGGCCCGCCGTCTTACCCTTCGACGCCTCACCACGACCCACGCGGGTCTTGGCCTTCTTGGCGCCGGGGGCCGGACGCAGGTGGTGGACCTTGAGGGTGCCGCCGGCACCCTGCTCGCCCTCGGCCGCCTTCGTCTGCGGAGCCTCGGCGGTCTTCTTCGTGGCCTTCTCAGCCATCGTCACTCGACCTCCTCAACGGTGACGAGGTGCGCCACCGTCGCGACCATGCCGCGGATCTCCGGGCGGTCCTCCTTCACGGCGGTGTCGCCGATCCGCTTGAGGCCCAGAGTGCGCAGCGTGTCGCGCTGGTTCTGCTTGCCGCCGATGGCGGACTTCTTCTGGGTCACCTTGAGCCTGGCCATCAGGCGCTCACCCCCGCAGCACGGGCACGCAGGAGCGCGGCCGGGGCCACGTCCTCGAGCGGCAGGCCACGGCGCGCGGCAACAGCCTCGGGCTGCTCCAGGCCGCGCAGCGCCGCCACCGTCGCGTGCACGATGTTGATCGCGTTGGACGAGCCGAGCGACTTGCTCAGCACGTCGTGGATGCCTGCGCACTCCAGCACGGCGCGCACCGGACCACCGGCGATCACACCGGTACCCGGCGAGGCCGGACGCAGGAAGACGACGCCGGCGGCGGCCTCACCCTGGATGGGGTGCGGGATGGTGCCCTGGATGCGCGGGACCTTGAAGAAGTTCTTCTTGGCCTCCTCGACACCCTTGGCGATCGCCGCGGGCACCTCCTTCGCCTTGCCGTAGCCGACGCCGACGGTGCCGTCGCCGTCGCCCACCACGACGAGCGCGGTGAAGCTGAAGCGACGGCCGCCCTTGACGACCTTGGAGACGCGGTTGATGGTGACGACGCGCTCGACGAAGGCGTTCTTCTCGGCTGCGTCGCCGCGGCGACCGTCACGGCGGTTGTCGCGACGGTTGTCACGGCCCCCGCGGGAGTTCTGGTCGCTCGACTCGTTGGCGGCACCCGTGGGGGCGCCGGTGTTGCTGCGCTGCCCTGCAGCCATCAGAGAATCCTTTGCTTCCGTGTGCGGATGGTCGACGTCGTCACAGGGCCAGACCGCCCTCGCGGGCGCCGTCGGCGACCGCAGCGACCCGACCGTGGTACTTGTTGCCACCGCGGTCGAACACGACGGAGTCGACGCCCTGGGCCTTCGCCCGCTCGGCGACGAGCTCGCCGACCCGACGGGCCTTGGCGCTCTTGTCGCCGTCGAGCGCGCGCAGGTCCGCCTCGAGAGAGGAGGCCGACGCGAGGGTCTGACCGATCGTGTCGTCGACGACCTGGGCCGTGATGTGGCGCGTGGAGCGCGTCACCACGAGGCGCGGACGAGCGGCGGTCCCCTTGATCTTCTTGCGAAGGCGCAGGTGGCGGCGCTGACGCGCGACGGCCTTGCCCTTGCCGAGAACCTTCAGAGCCATCGTTACTTACCAGCCTTTCCGACCTTGCGGCGGACGACCTCGCCGGCGTAACGCACACCCTTGCCCTTGTACGGCTCGGGCTTGCGGATCTTGCGGATGTTCGCCGCGACCTCGCCGACCTGCTGCTTGTCGATGCCGGAAACGGAGAACTTCGTCGGGCTCTCGACCGCGAACGTGATGCCCGCCGGCGGCGAGACGACCACCGGGTGGCTGAACCCGAGCGCGAACTCGAGGTCCGAGCCCTTCGCGGTCACGCGGTAACCCGTGCCCACGATCTCGAGCTTCTTCTCGTAGCCCTGCGTCACGCCCTGGACGATGTTCGCCAGCAGGGTGCGGGTGAGGCCGTGCAGCGAGCGGGACTCGCGCTCGTCGTCCGGGCGCGTCACCACGAGGGTGCCGTCCTCCTGGGCGACCTTGATGGGGGCGGGCACCGCGTGCTCGAGAGAGCCCTTGGGGCCCTTCACGGTCACGAGCGCGCCGCTGATGGTGACGTCCACGCCGGTCGGGACCGGAACGGGGAGCTTGCCGATTCGAGACATTGGCGTATCTCCTTTCCGGATTACCAGACGTAGGCGAGGACTTCGCCGCCCACGCCCTTCGTGGCGGCCTGCTTGTCGGTCAGGAGGCCGGAGGACGTGGACAGGATCGCCACGCCCAGGCCGCCGAGGACCTTGGGCAGGTTGGTGGACTTCGCGTAGACGCGCAGGCCGGGCTTCGACACGCGGCGCACGCCGGCGAGGCTGCGCTCACGGTTCGGGCCGAACTTGAGCTGGATGGTGAGCGTCTTGCCCACCCTCGCGTCCTCGACGCTCCAGCCGGCGATGTAGCCCTCGGCCTGGAGGATCTCGGCGATGTGCGACTTCAGCTTCGAGTGCGGCATGGAGACCACATCGTGGTAGGCCGAGTTCGCGTTGCGCAGACGCGTCAGCATGTCTGCGATCGGGTCGGTCATCGTCATCGGGCTTCAGCCCTTCCTCGTCGGGGTATCCCGGCGGGTCCGCGCGCAGCGCGCCCCGCCGGGACCGGCGACGTAGTTGTTACCAGCTGCTCTTGGTGACGCCGGGAAGCTCACCACGGTGTGCCATCTCGCGCAGGCAGATGCGGCACAGGCCGAACTTGCGGTACACCGAGTGCGGACGACCGCACCGCTGGCACCGGGTGTAGGCGCGGACCGCGAACTTCGGCTTGGCGGCCGCCTTGTTGATCAGGGCCTTCTTCGCCATGTCAGCTCTCCTTGAAGGGGAAACCGAGACGGCGCAGCAGGGAGCGGCCCTCGTCGTCGGTCGTCGCCGTGGTCACGATCGTGATGTCCATGCCGCGGACACGGTCGATCTTGTCCTGGTCGATCTCGTGGAACATCGACTGCTCCGTGAGGCCGAACGTGTAGTTGCCGTGGCCGTCGAACTGCTTGGGCGACAGGCCGCGGAAGTCGCGGATGCGCGGCAGGGCGATCGACAGGAGACGGTCGAGGAACTCCCACATGCGGTCGCCGCGCAGCGTGACGTGCGCGCCGATCGGCATGCCCTCGCGCAGCTTGAACTGCGCGATGGACTTGCGGGCCTTCGTCACCTGCGGCTTCTGGCCGGTGATCGCGGACAGGTCGCGGATGGCGCCCTCGATGAGCTTCGAGTCCTTGGCCGCGTCACCGACGCCCATGTTCACGACGATCTTCGTGACGCGGGCGACCTGGTTGACGTTCTCGTGCCCGAACTCCTCGCGCAGGCCGACGACGATCTCGTCGCGGTAGCGCTGCTTGAGGCGCGGGACCTCGGGGGCTGCGATATCGGTGCTCATCAGATGTCCTTACCGGAGCGCTTGGCGACGCGCACACGCACGGTGCGCTGGCGGCCGTCACGCTCGACCTCTTCGGTGCGGTACCCGACGCGGGTGCCCTTCTTGGTCTCCGGGTCGACGACCATCACGTTGCTGACGTGGATCGGTGCCTCGACGGTCTCGATGCCACCGGTGCGCGTGCCGCGCTGCGACTGGCCGACCTTGGTGTGCTTCGTGACGCGCTGGACGCCCTCGACGACCAGGCGGTCGCTGTCCTTGAGGACCTCGAGGACGCGGCCCTGCTTGCCCTTGTCCTTGCCCGCGATGACGACCACGAGGTCGCCCTTCTTGATCTTCGCCATGGTCAGAGCACCTCCGGAGCCAGCGAGATGATCTTCATGAACCGCTTGTCGCGCAGCTCACGGCCGACGGGGCCGAAGATGCGCGTGCCGCGCGGCTCGCCGTCGTTCTTGAGGATCACGGCCGCGTTCTCGTCGAACTTGATGTAGGAACCGTCCGGACGACGGCGCTCCTTGGCGGTGCGGACGACGACAGCCTTGACGACGTCGCCCTTCTTCACGTTGCCGCCCGGGATCGCGTCCTTGACGGTGGCGACGATGACGTCACCGATTCCGGCGTAGCGACGGCCCGAGCCACCGAGAACACGGATGCAGAGAATCTCCTTCGCACCCGTGTTGTCGGCGACACGAAGTCGCGACTCCTGCTGGATCATGTGTGTACTCCTGTCGTCGAGCCGGTTCTCGCCGGTGGGCGAGCCTTGCCGAACGGATAGCTGTCAGTGCCGGGTCCCTCGCGGGTGAACCGGCCAGGTCGCGGGGCGGTTCGCCCGCGGTCCTGTCCTCACTGGTTGCCGCACCTCGGTGCGGCACGAGAACGGTCGTGGCGGGCGGACAGTGCCGTCCGCCACGACCGTGCCTGTCGGCGAACCGTCAGACCTTACTTGGCCTTCTCGAGAATCTCCACCAGGCGCCACCGCTTGGTCGCGGACAGCGGGCGGGTCTCCATGATGACCACGAGGTCGCCGACGCCGGCGGTGTTCTGCTCGTCGTGCGCCTTGACCTTGCTCGTGCGCCGGATGACCTTGCCGTAGAGCGGGTGCTTGACCCGGTCCTCGACCTCGACCACCACGGTCTTGTCCATCTTGTCGCTCACGACGTAGCCGCGGCGCGTCTTGCGGTTGGCACGCGCAGCGGCGGCCTCGTCCACAGGAACGTTCGTTGCGTTCTCGCTCATTCCAGCCTCACTCACTCGGCGCTCGGCGCAGTACGGATACCGAGCTCGCGCTCACGCAGGATCGTGTAGATCCGCGCGATGTCGCGACGGACGGCCTTGAGGCGCCCGTGGCTCTCCAGCTGGCCGGTGGCCGACTGGAAGCGGAGGTTGAACAGCTCCTCCTTGGCCTTCTTCAGCTCGGCGACGAGCTTCTCGTCGTCGAAGGCGTCCAGGTCCGTGGGGGCGAGCCCCTTCGTTCCGACAGCCATCAGTTGCCACCACCCTCGCGCACCACGAAACGGCACTTCATCGGGAGCTTGTGGATCGCGCGGCGCATGGCCTCGCGAGCCAGCGGCTCCGGGACACCGGCCAGCTCGAAGACGATGCGGCCGGGCTTGACGTTGGCGACCCACCACTCGGGCGAGCCCTTGCCGGAGCCCATGCGGGTCTCGGCGGGCTTCTTGGTCAGCGGGCGGTCCGGGTAGATGTTGATCCAGACCTTGCCGCCACGCTTGATGTGGCGGGTCATCGCGATACGAGCAGCCTCGATCTGACGGTTCGTGACGTACGCCGGCTCGAGAGCCTGGATGCCGTACTCACCGAACGAGATCTGGGTGCCACCCTTCGCCGCGCCGGAGCGCGACGGGTGGTGCTGCTTGCGGTGCTTGAGCCTGCGCGGGATCAGCATGACTCAGGCCTCCGTTCCGGTCTCAGGGGCCTGCTGAGCGCCCTCCGTGGCCGGGGCCTGCTCGGCCGCCGGTGCCTCGGGAGCCGCGCTCCGCTCGCCCGAACGCTCGGGACGACGCCCACCACGGCGGTCGCCACGGTCGCCGCGAGGGCCACCGCGACCCTGACGAGGAGCGGCCGTCGCCTGCTGCGCAGCCCACTCCTTCTCCGTCATGTCGCCCTTGTAGATCCAGACCTTGACGCCGATGCGGCCGAAGGTCGTGCGGGCCTCGAAGAAGCCGTAGTCGATGTTCGCGCGGAGCGTGTGCAGCGGCACACGACCCTCGCGGTAGAACTCCGACCGGCTCATCTCCGCGCCACCGAGGCGGCCGGAGACCTGCACGCGGATGCCCTTCGCGCCGGCACGCTGCGCGGACTGGATGCCCTTGCGCATGGCACGACGGAACGAGACACGGCTCGCGAGCTGCTCGGCGATGCCCTGGGCCACGAGCTGAGAGTCGATCTCGGCGTTCTTGACCTCGAGGATGTTGAGCTGCACCTGCTTGCCGGTGAGCTTCTCCAGCTCGCCGCGGATGCGGTCCGCCTCGGCGCCGCGGCGGCCGATGACGATACCGGGACGTGCCGTGTGGATGTCCACGCGGACGCGGTCACGGGTGCGCTCGATCTCGACCTTGGAGATGCCTGCGCGCTCGAGACCGGTGCTCATGAGCTTGCGGATCTGGACGTCCTCGCGGACGTAGTCGCGGTACCGCTGGCCGGGCTTGGTGCTGTCGGCGAACCAGCGCGACCGGTGGTCGGTGGTGATGCCGAGGCGGTACCCGTGCGGGTGAACCTTCTGTCCCACTATCGGGTCCCTTCCTTGTTCTCACGCTGCGTCTTCGGCGCGAGGACCACGGTGATGTGGCTCGTGCGCTTGAGGATGCGGTTCGCGCGGCCCTGGGCACGCGGGCGGAAACGCTTGAGGGTCGGACCCTCGTCGACGAACGCCTCACGCACGACGAGCTCCTGCTCCTCGAACGCGACGCTCGCGCGGTCGGCCTTCACCCGGGCGTTGGCGATGGCGCTCTCCACGACCTTGCGGACGGGCTCGCTCGCCGCCTGCGGTGCGAACTTCAGCACCGCGACGGCCTCGGAGGCCTGCTTGCCACGGATGAGGTCCACGACGCGCCGGGCCTTCTGGGGCGTGACACGGACGAACCGCGCCTGCGCCTTGGCTTCCATTGCTGTCCTGCCTTCTTGTCTTGTGACCGTCAGGAGCACGTCACTGCTGTTCTCGCGGGCCGGGGCCCACGAGTCAGCGGCGACGGCCCTTCTTGTCGTCCTTCACGTGGCCGCGGAAGGTCCGCGTGGGAGCGAACTCGCCGAGCTTGTGGCCGACCATCGCCTCGGTGACGAACACCGGGGTGTGCTTGCGGCCGTCGTGCACGGCGAAGGTGTGACCGAGGAAGTCGGGCGTGATGACCGACCGACGGGACCAGGTCTTGATGACGTTCTTGGTCCCCTTCTCGTTCTGAGCGTCCACCTTCTTCTGCAGGTGGTCGTCGACGAAGGGGCCCTTCTTCAGGCTACGAGGCATGTCTCCAGGCTCCTATCAGCGCTTCTTGCCGGTGCGGCGGCGGCGAACGATCAGCTTGTCGCTCGGCTTGTTCGGGCGGCGGGTGCGACCCTCCGGCTGGCCCCACGGGCTCACCGGGTGACGACCACCAGAGGTCTTGCCCTCACCACCACCGTGCGGGTGGTCGATCGGGTTCATCGCCACACCGCGGACGGTCGGGCGCTTGCCCTTCCAGCGCATGCGGCCGGCCTTGCCCCAGTTGATGTTCGACTGCTCGGCGTTGCCCACCTCGCCGACCGTCGCGCGGCAGCGCAGGTCGACGTTGCGGATCTCGCCGGAGGGCATGCGCAGCTGCGCGTACGGGCCGTCCTTGGCGACGAGCTGGACCGATGCGCCGGCCGAACGGGCGATCTTCGCGCCGCCACCGGGCTTGAGCTCGATGGCGTGGATGACCGTACCGGTCGGGATGTTGCGCAGCGGCAGGTTGTTGCCGGGCTTGATGTCGGCCCCGGCACCGTTCTCGACGACGTCGCCCTGCTTGAGCCGGCTCGGCGCGAGGATGTAGCGCTTCTCGCCGTCCGCGTAGTGCAGGAGCGCGATGCGCGCCGTGCGGTTGGGGTCGTACTCGATGTGAGCGACCTTCGCGGGCACGCCGTCCTTGTCGTGACGACGGAAGTCGATGACACGGTACGCGCGCTTGTGGCCACCGCCCTTGTGCCGGGTGGTGATGCGGCCGGAGCTGTTGCGACCACCGCTCTTGGAGAGCGGGCGGACCAGAGACTTCTCCGGCTGCGAGCGCGTGATCTCGGCGAAGTCGGCGACGCTCGAGCCGCGGCGGCCGGGCGTCGTCGGCTTGTACTTACGGATTCCCATGGGGATCTGTCCTCAATCTGCTCTCGTCGGCTCAGCCGAAGATGTCGATCGTGCCCTCGCGGAGGGTGACGATCGCACGCTTGGTGTCCTTGCGCTTGCCCAGGCCGAAACGCGTGCGACGCGTCTTGCCCTTGCGGTTGATCGTGTTCACCGAGGCGACCTTGACGTCGAAGATCTGCTCGATCGCGATCTTGATCTCGGTCTTGTTGCTCCGCGGGTCGACGATGAACGTGTACTTGCCCTCGTCGAGCAGGCCGTAGCTCTTCTCGGAGACGACCGGCGCGAGGATCACGTCACGGGGGTCCTTGGTCACGGTGGTCACTTCGCGGCCTCCTCGGCAGCAGTCTCGTCCGCCTCGGTGGAGGTTGCGACGGCCTTCGCGGAGCGACCCTTGACCGGGCCGGCCAGGAACGCGTCGAGCGCGCCCTGCGTGAAGACGACGTCGTCCGAGACGAGGACGTCGTAGGTGTTGAGCTGGTCGGCCACCAGGAGGTGCACCTGCTCGACGTTCCGCAGCGACTTGATCGTCAGGTCGTCTCCGCGCTCGGTGACGACGAGGACGTGCTTGCGCCCGGAGAGCTTGGCGAGCGTCGCGAGGGCCGTGCGGGTCGACGGGGTGCCGTCGACGCCGAACCCCGTGACGACGTGCACGCGCCCGTGGCGCGCGCGGTCGGACAGGGCACCGCGCAGAGCGGCGGCCTTCATCTTCTTGGGCGTCCGCTGGTCGTACGAGCGCGGCGTCGGGCCGTGGACGGTGCCACCGCCGGCGAACTGGGGCGCGCGGATCGAGCCCTGACGGGCGCGGCCGGTGCCCTTCTGCTTGTACGGCTTCTTGCCACCACCGCGGACCTCGCCGCGGGTCTTGGTGTCGTGCGTGCCCTGGCGCGCGGCGGCGCGCTGCGCGACGACGACCTGGTGGATCAGCGGGACGTTCGTCTCGACGTCGAACACCTCCGCGGGGAGCTCGGCGGTGCCGGCCTTCGCGCCGTTCGCGTCGAGGACGTCGACGGTCAGTGCGGTCTGCTCAGCCATGGGGTTCACGCTCCCTTCGCGGCGCTGCGCACGAGGACGACGCCGCCCTTGGGGCCGGGGACGGCGCCCTTGACGAGCAGCAGCCCCTTCTCGACGTCGACCGCGTGGACGGTCAGGTTCTGGGTGGTCTGGCGGGCGTTGCCCATGCGACCGGCCATGCGCAGGCCCTTGAAGACGCGCGACGGGGTCGACGCCCCACCGATCGAGCCGGGCTTGCGGTGGTTGCGGTGGGCACCGTGCGAGGCGCCGACGCCGGCGAAGCCGTGACGCTTCATGACACCGGCGGTCCCCTTGCCCTTGGTCGTGCCCACGACGTCGACCACGGTGCCGGCCTCGAAGGCCTCGGCGGTGATCTCCTGGCCGAGCGTGTACTCGGCGGCGTCGGAGGTGCGGACCTCGGCCACGTGGCGGCGCGGCGTGACGCCGGCCTTCTCGAAGTGGCCCTTGAGGGGCTTGGTGACCTTGCGCGGGTCGATCTGCCCGTAGGCGAGCTGGACCGCGGCGTAGCCGTCGGCGTCAGCCGTACGGACCTGCGTGACGACGTTGGTGCCGACCGCGACGACGGTCACGGGCACGAGGCGACCGGCCTCGTCCCAGAGCTGCGTCATCCCGAGCTTGGTGCCGAGCACGGCCGTGACCGGGCGGGCGTTCTGCTGGGGGGTAGTCATGATGTCCTCCAGCCTCAGAGCTTGATCTCGATGTTCACGTCGGCCGGCAGGTCGAGACGCATGAGCGAGTCGACGGCCTTCGGCGTGGGGTCGATGATGTCGATCAGCCGCTTGTGCGTGCGCATCTCGAAGTGCTCGCGGCTGTCCTTGTACTTGTGAGGCGACCGGATGACGGTGAAGACGTTCTTCTCCGTCGGCAGCGGCACCGGACCCACGACCGTTGCACCAGCGCGCGTCACCGTGTCGACGATCTTGCGCGCCGAGCTGTCGATGACCTCGTGGTCGTAGGACTTGAGCCGGATGCGGATCTTCTGTCCCGCCATGGCGTCGTCTGACTCTCTCTCTCGAACCGCTAGCTGTCCGGCCCCCGCGCTCGGGCGTGTCGCTGATTCGCGTCGCACCTGGGCGCACACGCCGGAAGACGCGGGGCCGTTGGATATGTGGACCACCGCGCACCGTGCTCTCGCACGACGCCGCAGCATGACCACAACGTTTGTCGAGCCTGGTCGGAACGTGCGTTCCGCGGGGTACTCGATCCGTGTCGACAGAGAGCTCAACCCGCAGACCCGGGCCCGAGGCCCCGGCGTCCGTCCCCGCGGAGCGAGGACCGGTTCAACACACTGTTCGACACGTGAAAGAGCGCGCCCGTGACAGGCAACCTGAACAGTCTGCCACACGGATCCTCAGGAGTCCAAGTCGGGCTCTCGCCGGCCCTCCCCCGCCCCGGGCGTCCGCCTGTGCCGACCGCCTCGGTCGCAGCACGAAGGCCCGGCACCTCGCGGTGCCGGGCCTTCGTGAGGAGCTGCCGAGGGGCAGCGTCAGATCACTTGTTGATCTTGGTGACGCGGCCCGAGCCCACGGTGCGGCCACCCTCACGGATGGCGAAGCCGAGGCCCTCCTCCATGGCGATCGGCTGGATGAGCTCGACCGTCATCTCGGTGTTGTCGCCGGGCATGACCATCTCGGTGCCCTCGGGCAGCGTGATGACGCCGGTGACGTCCGTCGTGCGGAAGTAGAACTGCGGACGGTAGTTCGAGTAGAACGGGTTGTGACGGCCGCCCTCGTCCTTGCCCAGGATGTAGACCTGCGCCTCGAAGTTCGTGTGCGGGGTGATCGAACCCGGCTTCACGACGACCTGGCCACGCTCGACGTCCTCGCGCTTGATGCCGCGCAGGAGCAGACCCGTGTTGTCACCGGCCTGCGCCTGGTCCATCTGCTTGTGGAACGTCTCGATGCCCGTGACCGTGGTCTTCTGGGGCGCGCGGATGCCGACGATCTCGACGTCCGAGTTGAGGTCGAGCGTGCCACGCTCCACCTTGCCCGTGACGACGGTGCCACGACCGGTGATCGTGAAGACGTCCTCGACCGGCATGAGGAACGGCTTGTCGAGCTCGCGCTGCGGCTCGGGCACGTTCTCGTCCACGGCCTCCATGAGCTCGATGACCTTCGCGGTCCACTCGGGGTCGCCCTCGAGCGCCTTGAGGCCCGACACGCGCACGACCGGCGCGTTGTCGCCGTCGAACTCCTGCGAGGAGAGGAGCTCGCGC
Source organism: Cellulosimicrobium sp. NPDC057127 (assembly GCF_042670945.1). NCBI lineage: Bacteria > Bacillati > Actinomycetota > Actinomycetes > Micrococcales > Promicromonosporaceae > Cellulosimicrobium > Cellulosimicrobium sp. NPDC057127. Next base: position 119,730 of record NZ_JBHUUP010000005.1, on the reverse strand, counting down.
ACCTCCATCTCGACGAGCTCGAGGATCTCCTCGTCGTCGACCATGTCGGCCTTGTTGAGCGCCACGAGCAGGTACGGCACGCCGACCTGGCGGGCGAGCAGCACGTGCTCGCGCGTCTGCGCCATCGGACCGTCGGTCGCGGCGACCACGAGGATCGCGCCGTCCATCTGGGCGGCACCGGTGATCATGTTCTTGATGTAGTCGGCGTGACCAGGAGCGTCGACGTGCGCGTAGTGACGCTTCGGCGTCTCGTACTCGATGTGCGCGATGTTGATCGTGATACCGCGCTGCTTCTCCTCGGGAGCCGCGTCGATCTCGTCGAAGTTGCGCTGCACGTTCGCCGGCAGGTCCGGGTACTTGTCCGCGAGCGTCTTCGAGATCGCCGCCGTCAGCGTCGTCTTACCGTGGTCGACGTGACCGATGGTGCCGATGTTGACGTGCGGCTTGGTCCGCTCGAACTTGGCCTTAGCCACTGGGGTCCTCCTGGGACTTGGGTAGATGTGCCGAACGTTGCGAATGTCGACCGAGAGATCCTACATCCGCGGGGCGTTGCGGTTTCCTACAGGTTGATGGTTGTGCGGGTCTTCGACCTGTGGGGACTCACTCGCCCCGGGTCTTCTTGATGATCTCGTCGGCAACGTTCCGAGGAACCTCGGCGTAGCTGTCGAACTGCATCGAGTACACGGCGCGCCCCTGCGTCTTGGACCGGAGGTCACCGATGTACCCGAACATCTCTGACAACGGTACTTGCGCCCGGACGACCTTCACACCCGTGGCGTCCTCCATGGACTGGATCATTCCACGACGTGAGTTGATGTCGCCGATGACGTCGCCCATGTACTCCTCGGGCGTGCGCACCTCGACCGCCATCACCGGCTCCAGCAGAACCGGGTCAGCCCGCTTGACGCCCTCCTTGAGGACCATCGAGCCGGCAATCTTGAACGCCATCTCCGACGAGTCGACCTCGTGGTAGGCGCCGTCGAGCAGGGTCGCCTTCACCCCGACCAGCGGGAAGCCGGCGAGCACGCCGAGCTCCATCGCGGACTGGATGCCGGCGTCGACGCTCGGGATGTACTCGCGCGGGATGCGACCACCGGTGACGGCGTTCTCGAACTCGTAGAGCTCGTTCTCGCTGGTGTCGAGCGGCTCGAAGGTCACCTGGACCTTCGCGAACTGCCCGGAGCCACCGGTCTGCTTCTTGTGCGTGTAGTCGATCTTCTCCGCCTTGCGACGGATCGTCTCGCGGTACGCGACCTGCGGCTTGCCGACGTTCGCCTCGACCTTGAACTCGCGACGCATGCGGTCCACGAGGATGTCGAGGTGCAGCTCGCCCATACCGCCGATGACGGTCTGGCCGGTCTCGTCGTCCAGCTTGACGCGGAACGTCGGGTCCTCCTCGGCGAGCTTCTGGATCGCCGTGGAGAGCTTCTCCTGGTCCGCCTTCGTCTTCGGCTCGATCGCGACGTCGATGACGGGCTCCGGGAACGTCATCGACTCGAGGATCACCGGGTTCGCCGGGTCCGTGAGCGTGTCGCCCGTCGTGACGTCCTTGAGGCCGATGAACGCGTAGATGTGCCCCGCGGTGGCGTCGGGGACCGGGTTCTCCTTGTTGGAGTGCATCTGGAAGAGCTTGCCGATGCGCTCCTTCTTGCCCTTCGTCGAATTGAGCACCTGGGCGCCCTGCTCGACCTTGCCCGAGTAGACGCGGACATAGGTGAGCTTGCCGAAGAACGGGTGCGAGGCGACCTTGAACGCCAGCGCGGAGAAGGGCTCGGTCGCGTCGGGGTGACGCTCGACGACCTTCTCCTCGTCCTTGACGTCGTGGCCCTCGATCGCGGGGACGTCGAGCGGCGACGGCAGGTAGTCGATGACCGCGTCGAGCATGGGCTGCACGCCCTTGTTCTTGAACGCGGAACCGCACAGGACCGGGAACGCCTCGCCCGCGATGACGAGCTTGCGGATGCCCGACTTGAGCTCCGCGACGGTCAGCTCCTCACCGCCGAGGTACTTCTCGAGCAGGTCCTCGTCGGCCTCGGCGACGGCCTCGACCAGCTCGCTGCGGTACTGCGCGGCCCGCTCCTGCAGGTCGGCCGGGATCTCCTCGGTGTCGTACGCCTCACCGAGCTTCGTCTCGCCGTGCCAGACGAGCGCCTTCATCTCGAGCAGGTCGACGACGCCGGTGAAGTCGTTCTCCGAGCCGATCGGCAGCTGGATGACGAGCGGCTTCGCCTTGAGGCGGTTCACGATCGTGTCGACCGTGAAGTAGAAGTCCGCGCCGAGCTTGTCCATCTTGTTGACGAAGCAGATGCGCGGCACGTTGTACTTGTCCGCCTGGCGCCACACCGTCTCCGACTGCGGCTCCACGCCCTCCTTGCCGTCGAAGACCGCGACGGCGCCGTCGAGCACGCGCAGCGAGCGCTCGACCTCGACCGTGAAGTCGACGTGGCCGGGCGTGTCGATGATGTTGATCTGGTTGTTCTTCCAGTAGCAGGTCGTCGCGGCCGACGTGATCGTGATGCCGCGCTCCTGCTCCTGCTCCATCCAGTCCATCGTCGACGCGCCGTCGTGCGTCTCACCGATCTTGTAGTTCACACCCGTGTAGAACAGGATGCGCTCGGTGGTCGTGGTCTTACCGGCATCGATGTGGGCCATGATGCCGATGTTGCGGACCTTGTTCAGGTCGGTCAGCACGTCAAGTGCCACGGTCTGTTTCCCTCGCTAGATGGGTTGAGTCGGGGGCGCTGCTCGACCGGTGTCGCCGGCCGGAGACCCGCCGACGGCCCCGGGGACAGGTCCACGGGGCCGTCCGGGCGGACTACCAGCGGTAGTGGGCGAAGGCCTTGTTGGACTCCGCCATCTTGTGCATGTCCTCGCGACGCTTGACCGCGGCGCCGAGGCCGTTGCTGGCGTCGAGGATCTCGTTCATGAGGCGCTCGGTCATCGTCTTCTCGCGGCGGGCGCGCGAGTAGTCCGTGAGCCAGCGCAGCGCGAGGGTCGTGGCGCGCGCCGGGCGCACCTCGACGGGGACCTGGTAGGTCGCGCCGCCGACGCGGCGGGAGCGCACCTCGAGCGCAGGACGCACGTTCTCGAGCGCGCGCTTGAGGACGACGACCGGGTCACCGTCGGTCTTCGACCGGACGCCCTCGAGGGCGCCGTAGACGATCGACTCCGCGGTCGACTTCTTGCCGTCCATGAGCACCTTGTTGATGAGCTGCGTCACGACGGGAGACCCGTAGACCGGGTCGATGATGAGCGGCCGCTTCGGGGCCGGGCCCTTGCGAGGCATCAGCTCTTCTCCTTCTTCGCGCCGTAGCGGCTGCGCGCCTGCTTGCGGTTCTTCACGCCCTGCGTGTCGAGCGCGCCGCGCACGATCTTGTAGCGCACACCCGGGAGGTCCTTCACACGACCGCCGCGCACGAGCACGATGGAGTGCTCCTGGAGGTTGTGGCCGACGCCGGGGATGTAGGCCGTGACCTCGACCTGGGAGGAGAGCTTCACGCGAGCGACCTTGCGCAGCGCGGAGTTCGGCTTCTTCGGGGTGGTGGTGTACACGCGCGTGCACACACCGCGCCGCTGCGGGGAACCCTTGAGGGCGGGGGTCTTCGACTTCCCCACCTTCGAGGTCCGCCCCTTGCGGACGAGCTGCTGGATCGTAGGCACTACGTCTCCGTGTCTTCTCGAGCTGTGCCGGGGCTATCCCCGGTGGTGGTCGTGCTGGCTGGTGGAGCCGATCGCACGAGGCACCCGCAGCGCTCGACACGCTGCAGCAGCCACCTACCACCGGCCCGATGGTCCTTCACCTGGCCTTCGGGCGCGTGACGTCCCCAGGACCGGATCCGGAATGCCCGGGCACTCACATCGGCCCGTCCGGAGATCACCCGGGCGCCGCGCCGCGTCGAGCCTGAGCATCGACACGGTGGCGAGCCGCGAGGAACATCACGGAGGGCCCGACGGCGCGGGCACGGTTTACCAGGCTACCCGCCACCTGACGGGTAGTCAAAGGTCCTCGTCCCGCCCAGGAGACGAGGACGGGTGCCCGCCCGCGCCCCGACACCTCGCGGTGCGGGTCGCCGGCGGGCACCCGTGTGAAGAGCGTGACGTCAGCGGTAGTCGCCGAAGTCCAGGTCCTCGAGCGGGATCGCCTCGCCGGAGCCCATGCCGAGCGCCGGGAAGTCGATCTCGTCGTAGCCGAAGCTCGGGTAGAGCTCCGTCTTCGCCTGCTCGGTCGGCTCGACCGCGACGTTGCCGTAGCGGGGCAGGCCGGTACCGGCCGGGATGAGCTTACCGATGATGACGTTCTCCTTGAGACCGAGCAGCGGGTCACGACGACCGCTCATCGCGGCCTCCGTGAGCACGCGGGTCGTCTCCTGGAAGGACGCGGCCGAGAGCCACGAGTCGGTCGCGAGCGACGCCTTCGTGATGCCCATGAGCTCCGGACGGCCGGAGGCCGGCTGGCCACCCTCCGCCACGGTGCGCCGGTTCGCGTCCTCGAACCGGCCGCGCTCCGCCAGCTCACCGGGGAGCAGCGGGGCGTCGCCCGAGTCCAGGACCGTGATCCGGCGCAGCATCTGCCGCACGATGACCTCGATGTGCTTGTCGTGGATGTCCACGCCCTGGGAGCGGTAGACCTCCTGGACCTCGTCCACCAGGTGCTTCTGCGTGGCGCGCGGCCCGAGGATGCGCAGGACCTTCTTCGGGTCCACCGCACCCTGGACGAGCTGCTTGCCGACCGTGACGTGCTCGCCGTCCTGCACGAGCAGGCGCGCACGCTTGGTCACCGGGTACGCGATCTCCTCGGAGCCGTCGTCCGGCGTGAGCACCAGACGGCGCGAGCGCTCGCTGTCGTCGATGGAGATCCGGCCCGGGAACTCGGCGATGGGCGCCTCACCCTTGGGGGTGCGGGCCTCGAAGAGCTCCGTGACACGCGGCAGACCCTGCGTGATGTCGTCCGCGGACGCCACACCACCGGTGTGGAACGTACGCATCGTCAGCTGGGTGCCCGGCTCGCCGATCGACTGGGCCGCGATGATGCCGACGGCCTCGCCGATGTCCACGAGCTTGCCCGTCGCGAGCGACCGGCCGTAGCACTTGGCGCACGTCCCGACCCGCGACTCGCAGGTCAGGACCGAGCGGACCTTCGCGTCGCGCACGCCCGCCGCCACGGCGGCGTCGATGAGGACGTCGCCCGCGTCGTCGCCCGCCTTGGCGATGACGTTGCCGTCACCGTCCACGAGGTCGGACGCGAGGGTGCGCGAGTACACGCTCGTCTCCACCTTGGGGTGGCGCACGAGGATCCCCGCGAGCTCCTCCGCGATGGGCAGCGTCAGGCCGCGCTCGGTACCGCAGTCCTCCTCGCGGATGATGACGTCCTGCGACACGTCCACGAGACGACGCGTGAGGTAGCCCGAGTCGGCGGTCCGCAGCGCGGTGTCCGCCAGACCCTTGCGGGCGCCGTGCGTCGCGATGAAGTACTCGAGGACGGACAGGCCCTCGCGGTAGTTGGACTTGATCGGGCGCGGGATGATCTCGCCCTTCGGGTTCGCCACGAGGCCGCGCATACCGGCGATCTGACGGACCTGCATCCAGTTACCACGGGCACCCGAGCCGACCATGCGGTAGACGGTGTTGCGGTCGTTCGCCTCGAGGTTCTCGCGCATGACCGACGCGACCTTGTCCGTCGCCTGCGTCCAGATCTCGATGAGCTCCTGACGGCGCTCGTCGTCCGTGATCAGACCGCGGTCGTACTGCTGCTGGACCTTGAGCGCGCGCTCCTCGTGCTGCTCGAGGATCTCGGCCTTGGCCGCCGGCGTGGCGACGTCGGAGATCGCGATCGTGACGCCCGAGCGGGTCGCCCAGCGGAAGCCGGCGGACTTGAGCGCGTCGAGCGACGCCGCCACCTCGACCTTCGGGTACCGCTCCGCCAGCTCGTTGACGATCGCCGAGAGGCGCTTCTTGTCGACCACCGAGTTCACGTACGGGTAGTCGACCGGCAGCGTCTCGTTGAACAGCGCGCGACCGAGCGTCGTGTCGAACAGGATCGGCTCACCCGGCTCCCAGCCCTCGGGGGCGTCGAAGCCCGACACCGGCGGGACGAGGTCCGTCATGCGGATCTTCACCGGCGCGTTGAGGTCGAGCGACCCCTGGTCGAACGCCATGATCGCCTCGGCCACGGACCCGAACGCGCGACCCTCGCCGACGGTGTCGGACTTGTCGCTCGTCAGGTGGTACAGACCGATGATCATGTCCTGCGAGGGCATGGTCACCGGACGACCGTCCGACGGCTTGAGGATGTTGTTGCTCGAGAGCATGAGGATGCGGGCCTCGGCCTGCGCCTCCGCGCTCAGGGGCAGGTGCACGGCCATCTGGTCGCCGTCGAAGTCCGCGTTGAACGCGGCGCACACGAGCGGGTGCAGGTGGATCGCCTTGCCCTCGACGAGCTGCGGCTCGAACGCCTGGATACCCAGGCGGTGCAGCGTCGGCGCACGGTTGAGCAGCACCGGGTGCTCGGTGATGACCTCTTCGAGCACGTCCCACACGACCGGGCGGGCGCGCTCGACCATGCGCTTGGCGCTCTTGATGTTCTGCGCGTGGTTGAGGTCCACGAGCCGCTTCATGACGAAGGGCTTGAACAGCTCGAGAGCCATCTGCTTGGGCAGACCGCACTGGTGCAGCTTCAGCTGCGGGCCGACGACGATGACCGAACGGCCCGAGTAGTCGACGCGCTTGCCGAGCAGGTTCTGGCGGAACCGGCCCTGCTTGCCCTTGAGCATGTCCGAGATCGACTTGAGCGGGCGGTTGCCCGGGCCGGTGACCGGACGACCACGTCGGCCGTTGTCGAACAGCGAGTCGACGGCCTCCTGAAGCATCCGCTTCTCGTTGTTGACGATGATCTCCGGCGCGCCCAGGTCGAGCAGACGCTTGAGGCGGTTGTTGCGGTTGATCACGCGGCGGTACAGGTCGTTGAGGTCGCTCGTCGCGAAGCGGCCACCGTCGAGCTGCACCATCGGGCGCAGGTCCGGCGGGATGACCGGGACGGCGTCGAGCACCATGCCCGTGGGCGAGTTCGTCGTCGTGAGGAACGCGTTGACGACCTTGAGGCGCTTGAGCGCGCGGGTCTTGCGCTGGCCCTTGCCCGAACGGATCGTCTCGCGCAGCGACTCCGCCTCGGCCTCCAGGTCGAAGCTCTCGAGGCGCTTCTGGATCGCCGCGGCGCCCATCGAGCCCTCGAAGTAGGTGCCGTAGCGGTCCTGCAGGGCGCGGTACAGCATCTCGTCGCCCTCGAGGTCGGCGACCTTGAGGTTCTTGAAGCGGTCCCAGACCTGCTCGAGGCGGTCGAGCTCGGCGTCGGAACGCTTGCGGATCGACGCCATCTCGCGCTCGGCCGAGTCGCGCACCTTGCGGCGCGCGTCGGCCTTGGCGCCCTCGGCCTCGAGCTCGGCCAGGTCGGCCTCGAGCCGCTGCGCGCGGGCGTTGATGTCGTTGTCGCGGCGGTCCGCGATCTCCTTCTTCTCCAGGTCGATCTCGTTCTGGAGGTTGGGGAGGTCCTCCTGGCGACCCTCGTCGTCGACCGACGTGATCATGTACGCCGCGAAGTAGATGACCTTCTCGAGGTCCTTCGGGGCGAGGTCGAGCAGGTAGCCGAGGCGCGAGGGCACGCCCTTGAAGAACCAGATGTGCGTGACCGGGGCGGCGAGCTCGATGTGCCCCATGCGCTCACGGCGCACCTTCGAGCGCGTCACCTCGACGCCGCAGCGCTCGCAGATGATGCCCTTGAAGCGCACGCGCTTGTACTTGCCGCAGTAGCACTCCCAGTCCCGGGTGGGGCCGAAGATCTTCTCGCAGAAGAGGCCGTCCTTCTCGGGCTTGAGGGTGCGGTAGTTGATGGTCTCGGGCTTCTTGACCTCACCGTGCGACCAGGCACGGATGTCGTCGGCCGTGGCCAGGCCGATGCGCAGCTCGTCGAAGACGTTGACGTCGAGCAAGGTGTCCTACTTCCTTCGTCTGCCGGTCCGCGGCCGGGGGCCGGGACCGACTTCATCAAGACGGGGTGGGTGCGGGTCGGGGCGGGAGCGGTGCGCGGTCGTGGACCGGGCACCGCTCCCGGCCTGCCCGAGATCAGATCTCGTCGACGCTCGCGGCGGCGTTGGGACGCCGGGACAGGTCGATGCCGAGCTCCTCGGCCGCGCGGTACACGTCGTCGTCGGACTCGCGCATCTCGATCGAGACGCCGTCGCTCGAGAGCACCTCGACGTTCAGGCACAGCGACTGCATCTCCTTGAGGAGCACCTTGAAGGACTCCGGGATGCCCGAGTCGGGGATGTTCTCCCCCTTGACGATGGCCTCGTACACCTTCACGCGACCGGGGACGTCGTCCGACTTGATCGTCAGGAGCTCCTGCAGCGTGTACGCCGCGCCGTACGCCTCGAGGGCCCACACCTCCATCTCGCCGAAGCGCTGACCGCCGAACTGCGCCTTACCACCCAGCGGCTGCTGCGTGATCATCGAGTACGGACCGGTCGAGCGCGCGTGGATCTTGTCGTCGACCAGGTGGTGGAGCTTGAGGATGTACATGTAACCGACCGACACCGGGTCCGGGAACGGCTCGCCGGAGCGGCCGTCGAACAGGCGCGCCTTGCCGTCGCCGCCGACCATGCGGTCGCCGTCGCGGTTCGGGATGGTCGACGACAGCAGACCGGTCAGCGCGTTCTCCTGGAGGCCGTCGAAGACCGGGGTCGCGACGGGGCGGCCCGGCTCGGACGACGCGGCGATCTCGGGGACGTCCGCCTTCCACGACCCGCCGTCCGCGATGGCGTCGCCGTCGGCGAGGGTGATGTCCCACCCCTGCTTGGCGATCCAGCCGAGGTGGGTCTCGAGGACCTGGCCGACGTTCATGCGGCCGGGGACACCGAGCGGGTTGAGGACGACGTCGACCGGCGTCCCGTCCTCGAGGAACGGCATGTCCTCGACGGGCAGGATCTTGGAGATGACGCCCTTGTTGCCGTGACGGCCGGCGAGCTTGTCGCCGTCCGTGATCTTGCGGCGCTGCGCGATGTAGACGCGCACCAGCTGGTTCACACCGGCGGGCAGCTCGTCGCCGTCCTCGCGGTTGAACTCGCGCACGCCGATGACCGTGCCGGACTCGCCGTGGGGCACCTTCAGCGAGGTGTCGCGCACCTCGCGCGCCTTCTCGCCGAAGATCGCGCGCAGCAGGCGCTCCTCCGGGGTCAGCTCGGTCTCGCCCTTCGGGGTGACCTTGCCGACCAGGACGTCGCCCGCGCCGACCTCGGCACCGATGCGGATGATGCCGCGCTCGTCGAGGTCCGCCAGGACGTCCTCGGAGACGTTCGGGATGTCCCGCGTGATCTCCTCGGGGCCGAGCTTGGTGTCGCGCGCGTCGACCTCGTGCTCCTCGATGTGGATCGAGGAGAGCACGTCGTCCTGCACGAGACGCTGGCTGAGGATGATCGCGTCCTCGTAGTTGTGGCCCTCCCACGACATGAACGCCACGAGGAGGTTGCGGCCGAGCGCGAGCTCGCCCTCGTCCGTCGCCGGGCCGTCCGCGAGCACGGAGCCGACCTCGACGCGCTGGCCCTCGTCGACGAGCACGCGCTGGTTGTAGCTCGTCCCCTGGTTCGAGCGGCGGAACTTCGCGGCACGGTAGCTCGTCGTGGTCGCGTCGTCGTTGGCGACGACGATGAGGTCCGCGGAGACCTCGGTGACCACGCCGGGCTTGTTCGCGACGATGACGTCGCCGGCGTCGACCGCCGCGCGCCACTCCATGCCGGTCCCGACGAGCGGGGCCTCGGAGCGGACCAGCGGCACGGCCTGGCGCTGCATGTTGGCGCCCATGAGCGCGCGGTTGGCGTCGTCGTGCTCGAGGAACGGGATGAGCGCCGTCGCGACCGACACCATCTGGCGCGGGGAGACGTCCATGTAGTCGACCTGCCCGCCGGGCACGATCTCGACCTCGCCGCCCTTGGTGCGCACGAGCACGCGCTCGTCCGCGAAGGAGCCGTCGGCGTTCAGCACCTGGTTCGCCTGGGCGATGATGTGGCGGTCCTCGTCGTCGGCCGTCAGGTACACGACCTCGTCGGTGACCTTGCCGTCCGTGACCTTGCGGTACGGCGTCTCGATGAACCCGAACGGGTTGATGCGGCCGTACGACGCGAGCGAGCCGATGAGACCGATGTTCGGGCCCTCAGGGGTCTCGATCGGGCACATGCGGCCGTAGTGCGACGGGTGGACGTCGCGGACCTCCATGCCGGCACGGTCGCGCGACAGACCACCGGGACCGAGCGCCGAGAGGCGACGCTTGTGCGTCAGGCCGGCGAGAGGGTTGTTCTGGTCCATGAACTGCGAGAGTTGCGACGTGCCGAAGAACTCGCGGATGGACGCCACGACCGGGCGGATGTTGATGAGCGTCTGCGGCGTGATCGCCTCGACGTCCTGCGTCGTCATGCGCTCGCGCACGACGCGCTCCATCCGGGACAGGCCCGTGCGGACCTGGTTCTGGATGAGCTCGCCCACGGCGCGGATGCGACGGTTGCCGAAGTGGTCGATGTCGTCGGTCTCGACGCGCACCTCGACGGACTCACCGGCACGGCTGCCCGGGATGCTTGCGTGGTCGGCGTGCAGGGCGGCGAGGTACTTGATCGTCGCGACGACGTCCGAGACGGACAGCGTCGAGTCGGTCAGCGGCGCGTCGATGCCGAGCTTCTTGTTCGCCTTGTAGCGGCCAACCTTCGCGAGGTCGTAGCGCTTGGGGTTGAAGTAGAAGTTCTCCAGCAGCGCGCGGCCGGCCTCGACCGTCGGCGGCTCGCCCGGACGGATCTTGCGGTACAGGTCGACGAGCGCCTCGTCCTGCGTGTGGACGTGGTCCTTCTCGAGGGTGTCGAGCACGGACGGGAAGTCGGCGAACTGCTCGCGGATCTCGGCCTCGGACAGGCCGAGGGCCTTGAGCAGGACCGTGACGGACTGCTTGCGCTTGCGGTCGACGCGCACGCCCACGGCGTCGCGCTTGTCGATCTCGAACTCGAGCCACGCCCCGCGCGAGGGGATGATCTTCGCGGAGAAGATGTCCTTGTCGCTCGTCTTGTCGGCCGCACGCTCGAAGTACACGCCGGGCGAGCGGACGAGCTGGGACACGACGACGCGCTCGGTGCCGTTGATGATGAACGTGCCGCGCTCCGTCATGAGCGGGAAGTCGCCCATGAAGACCGTCTGGCTCTTGATCTCGCCGGTGTTGTAGTTGACGAACTCGGCGGTGACGAAGAGCGGCGCGGCGTAGGTGAAGTCCTTCTCCTTGCACTCGTCCGCCGTGTACTTGGGCGGCTCGAAGCGGTGGTTGGAGAACGACAGCGACATGGAGGACCCGAAGTCCTCGATCGGCGAGATCTCCTCGAAGATCTCCTCGAGACCGGACGTCGCGGGGACGTCCTCGCGGCCGGCGGCGCTCGCCGCGGCGACGCGCGCCTGCCACGCCTCGTTGCCGAGGAGCCAGTCGAAGCTCTCGGTCTGGAGGCCCAGCAGGTCGGGAACCTCGAGGGGCTCGTGGATCTTGGCGAAGGAGACGCGGCGCGACGCTGTGCGGTTCGCGATGGCGTCGGCGGACGGAGCAGAAGGGGTGCGCGAGGCAGCCAAGAGGGGTCCTTCCCTGCAGATCGAAAGAACGCTGCACCGCCCGGCTGGTCGCGATCACCGCCGCCACGACTTCTCGCGGACGCGCACGTACGTCGGCGAGTGGTCGGGGGTATTTGAGATCGGGGGCACAGGACAGCGCAAAGCGTTAGCATACCCCCTTGTGGCGTCACCGTCCACACCGACGGCGCACCGACTCCCGGGCCACGTCCTGACGTCCTCGGACGCCCGCCCGGTACTCCGTGCACGGGCCTCGTCGCCCAGCTCTGCCGGCAGCCTGCACCCGCAGCATCGTCGACCTCGCTGTCCTGCTCCGCCGACCCGCACATGGTGGCACACACCACGGTGATCCGTGAAGCCGGACGCGCACCCGACCGCCACCGGGTCTGCACGCCGCGGACACGACGAGGCCCGCACCCCGAGCGGGGTGCGGGCCTCGTGCGGCGTGACGACCGGCCCCGTCAGGACGGGACCGGCGGGATCACTTGAGGGTGACCGTGGCGCCGGCGCCCTCGAGGGCAGCCTTGGCCTTCTCGGCCGTCTCCTTGTTCGCGCCCTCCAGGACCGGCTTCGGGGCGCCGTCCACGAGGTCCTTGGCCTCCTTCAGGCCGAGGGACGTGAGCGCGCGCACCTCCTTGATGACCTGGATCTTCTTGTCGCCGGCGGACTCGAGGATGACGTCGAACTCGTCCTTCTCCTCCTCGGCCGGGGCGTCGCCACCGGCGCCACCCGCGGCGGGGGCGACCGCGACGGCGGCGGGGGCGGCGGCGGTGACCTCGAAGGTCTCCTCGAAGGCCTTCACGAACTCGTTGAGCTCGATGAGGGTGAGGCCCTTGAACTGCTCGATGAGCTCGTCGGTGCTGAGCTTCGCCATGATGGCGTTCCTTTCGGTCGGTGCTCGGCAGCGGCCCGGTGCGGGCCTGCCAGAAGCGGGGTGTGTGCTTGCGCTGCGGTGATCGCGTGCTGCGGCACGGGAGGCGTGCCGAGCCGGGATCAGGCGGCAGCGCCCTCCGATTCCTGCTTCTGACGCAGGGCATCGATGACGCGGGCGGCCTCGGCGGGCTTCGCGGTGAAGACGTACGCAGCCTGGAACAGCTTCGCCTTCATCGCGCCGGCCGCCTTGGCCAGCAGGACCTCGCGGGACTCGAGGTCCGCGAGCTTCGTGACCTCCGCGGCGGTCAGGGGGCGTCCGTCGAGGACACCACCCTTGATGACCAGCGCGGGGTTCGCCTTGGCGAAGTCACGCAGACCCTTGGCCGCCTCGACCGGGTCCCCGGTGACGAAGGCGATCGCCGACGGGCCCTGCAGGTCGGCGTCGAGTCCCTCGACACCGGCCTCCTTGGCCGCGATGGCGGTCAGCGTGTTCTTCACCACGGCGTAGGTTGCGTTGCCGCTGAGCGACCGACGCAGCTGCTTGAGCTGCGCGACGGTGAGCCCGCGGTACTCGGTCAGCACGGCAGCGTTCGAGTCGCGGAACTTGTCCGAGATCTCGGCGACTGCGGCTGCCTTGTCCGGCCTCGCCATGGCAATCCTTCCGGTGGTGGTACCACCGGCGTGGGTCCCGGAACGAGAAAGAGCCCCGCGCAGGCGCGGGGCTCGCAGTCGTGAGGCGGCACGGGGCCGGACGCACGTCCGTCGGTTCGCTACCTGCGCTGGCCCCCGCCTCGTGGCGGGACTTCGGTCTCGTGCGTGACGCAGGGAGCTGCGGGCAGCGCGGGACGACCGGCGGTCTTGGGTACGCCGACCATCGTACGGGACGACGGCGGGTGATCCAAACCGCTCCCCCGGGTCACCCCCCGGTCAGAGGACCAGCGGGCCGAAGCAGACGAGCGGCACGGGCTCCGTCTCGTCCGCGACGGCGCGGGCGAGCGCGGCGCCCGGCATGGCGCCCGCGCGCAGCTCGGCGTGCAGCGCGGGCATGACGCGCGCGGCGACGTCGTCGCGCAGCGGGGCGACGCTGGCTATGACGGCGCGCGCGCCCAGGCGGAGGAGGACGCTCGTCAGCCCGAGCGACTCCCCGCCGATGCGCGGCGTCGAGAGACCGACCTCGCACGCGGAGAGGACGACGACGACACCCCGCAGGTCGAAGCCGTCGAGCTCGTGCGCGAACAGCGGGCCGTCGGCGAGCCGCAGCGACGAGAACAGCGGGTTGTCCGTGTCGTGCGTGCCGTGCGCCGCGACGTGGACGACACCTGCGCCCTCGAACCCCTCGACGACGGACGCGCACGTGGCGTCCAGACCGGTCAGCGTGGTGGAGCTGTCCCACACCGAGGAGACGAGCTTCGCCTCGGCCCCCGCGAACCGCAGGCCCGGCCCGGCGACGACGAGCGCGTGGTCGGTGCGCCGCGTCGGCTCGCCGCGTCGCAGGTCGACCCAGGAGTTGGCCCAGGTACGGCGGCCCCTGCGCGACGGGAGCGCCGCCCACGGCACGGCGAGCAGGAGGTCTCGCGCCGCGACGTGCAGGTCCCCGGCCGCGTCGAGAGGGCGGACGAGCGTGTCGTCGAACCACGTGAGCGTCCTGCGCAACGACGCGACCGCCGCCTCACGCATCGGCACCGGGATGAGCGCGTTGGACAGCACCGCGAAGTCGGCGCGCGCACGGCGGACCCGCTCGCCGACCTCCTCGATCGGCGCCAGCCGGAGCAGTCGCGACCCCGTCGCCGACACACGCACGGCCGTCACCTCGCCGTCGTGCACGAGGAGGTCGGCCACGACCCCGTCCGTGCCCCGGGCCTCCAGCGCACCGCGCACGACCCGTTCCTTCGCGGGCGTCGGCGTCGTGGCCCCGCCCGCGTGCTGCCACGACCGACGACGCGCCTCGTCCTGCATGCGACGCGCCTCCCGCAGGTGCTGCTGGCGCCGCAGGAGCTGCTCCTGGTCGTCGGTCGCGCCGACGTCACGGGCCGCCTCGATCTCCCGGCGCGCCGCGGTGAGCAGCCTCGCGAGCTCCGGATCCGCCGGGGGCCGCACGCGTCCCGAACCGGCGAAGGTCGCCCTACCCCGCTCGACCGCGTCGAAGACGGCGGCGGGGCGGCCGGTCTCCAACGCCGAGTCGACGTCGACGTTGCCGAGGTGCACGGCGTGGACGGCCGCCGCCGTCACCGCGTCGACGGACCCGAGCCGCTCCCGGTACTCCGCGATCGCGCGCTGGCCGCCCCGGACGGCGCGGACCCCGCCGCGGCGGTCCTCGCGAGCGAAGGCGAGCTGAGCACGCACCGCCTCACGCTGGACGCGCACCGGGAAGGGGGCCCAGGGCCGCAGCCGGGGCACCTCGCGCAGGATCCGGTCCGCCTCGTCGTGGGCGCCGCCGAGCAGGGCCCACTCGGCAGCGTAGAGCCGCGCCGGCACGCCGACGCCGTACCGGGCGACGGCACCGCGCGCGTCTCCGTCGCGGGCGACGGCGAGCGCCGTCTGGAGGCCGCGGGCCGCGCGTCGGCGGCCGGCCCTCGTCCCCGTGCCGGCGGCGCGGTCCGCCCCGAGCATGGCCTCGAGCTCGACGACGCGTGCGTACAGCGCCCACGTCGGGTTGCCCGACCGCGTGTAGAGGTGCCGCGCCTTGCGGGCGAGCGCCCCCGCCTCCGTGAACCGTCGGAGCCCGACCATGCAGCGGGCTCTGTCGAGCACGGCCTCGGCACGCTCCTGCCCCAGTCCCTCGTCGACGAGCAGGGCCTCGGCGTCCTGCAGGAGCCGTTCCGCCTCCGACAGGAGGCCCACGTCGAGGAGCACCCGGGCACGTCCCGCGAGAGCCAGGCCGTCCGGGCCGTCCGGGAGGAGCCGGACGGACTCCTCCATGCGCAGCAGCGCCGCCGGGACGTCGCCCTGGAGCTGGTGGACGAAGCCGATGTTGTGCATCGCGAACGACACGTAGTAGTCGTTCCCGAGCTGCCGGGCGTGCCGCACCGCGGTCTCGAAGTCGTCGAGCGCCGCGTCGAGCGCACCGAGGTCGACCAGGGCCGAACCGCGGTTGAGGTGCAGCACGGCGATGTCCCGGTGGTCCTCGGGATCACCCTGCTGGAGCGCGGCCGTCAGGGGCCGCACGGCGGCCTGGCTGTCGCCCGAGCGCAGCAGCAGCACGCCGCGCTGGCCGCTGACGACCGCGAGGAGATGTGCCTGCCCGGCCGAGTCCGCGAGCGCGCCGGCCTCGTCGAGCAGGCGGTTCCCCTCGTCCATGCTGCCGGTCAGGGCGTAGGCGCAGGCGGCCCGGCCCACCAGGGCGCGGACGCGCAGCTCGACGGACCACCCGGTCCGGCCGTCGCCGCGTCGCTCCCACCGCTCGACGTCGGCGACCAGGCGACGGAACTCCGTCGACGCGGCCCGCACCTTCGCGAGGGCGTTGAGCTCCTGCGCGCGGCGGAGACGGTCGGCGAACGCACGACGGACGTCGTCGCTCACCCGACCGCCCCCTCACAGGGATCACTCGGCGAAGACTCCCGGCGCGTACAGTCCCGGCACACGTCGAACAGCATCCCACGCGACCGCGGTCCGCCGTGCGACGACCTCGTCGGGCCGGGCGGGGTCCCCCTCCGACTCCCCCGTGCGCGAGCGCAGGATCTGCTCGGCGATCTCCGCGGCGAGGTAGGGCGCCGAGAACGACGTCCCGCTCCAGGTGGCGAACCCGCCGCGGAAGTCGTCCGGGTCGACGGAGGAGCGGACCCCGGGTCCCAGACGCTCGGGGAGCCGCACCGAGGGGGTGACCGGGCCGTCGATCGTCGTCGGCATCGTGCTCACCACGGCGGCGCCGGGCCTGACCGTGGTCACCCAGGGACCGTCGTTGCTGAAGACGGCGACGCTCGAGTCCGGGTTCGTCGCGCCGACGGCGAGGATCGGCGTGTAGTCCGGCTTGAGGTCCTCCGGCTGCCGCGGCACCGCACCGTCCTGCATCCGGTCCACCCGCGGGGTCCAGGCGGCGGGGAACATCGGCCGCGTCGTCCCGTCGTTCCCCGCCGCCACGACGACCACGACGCCTGCCCTGCGCAGCGCGCGCAGGACGCGTCGGAGCGGGCCGTCGTAGCCGTAGTCCTCGGGCTGCTCGTGGTAGTAGCCCATGGCGAGGACCACCACGTCCACGGGGTGGTAGCCGTCCTCGCCGCTCAGCCCGCGGCGGTGGAAGCGCAGCAGCCGCCACAAGGTGTGGAGGACCTCCCACTCGGGGACGTCCCCGGACCCCCCGAAGGCGCGGACGGAGAGGATGGTGGCGTCCGGGCAGAGCTGGTGGACGATGCCGGCCATGAACGTGCCGTGGCCCGCCACCGGGTCGAGGGGGCCCGTGAGCGGGTCCTTGCTCATCCCCCCGAACTCCGCGTCCTCGGAGTCGAGCGCGGGCACGGGGTAGCTCCCGATCGGCGCACCGTCGAGCGTGGCGTCCCGCACGACGACGGAGTCCGGCCTGTCGCTCGGCTCGCCGGGGACGTAGTCGCCGAACCACGGGTGCGTGCCCACTCCGGTGTCCACGAGGGCGACCACGGGACGTCGCGCCCCGTCCGCCGTGACCCACGGGCTCGCCCCGTCGGCGAAGCGGCGGACCGGACGTGGAGCGATGAGCCGCACGGGGGCCAGCCCGCCGGACCCCGGCATCCCGTACTCGTCGACCGCGCTCACCGGCAGGGGCGTCGACCGGGGCCGGGCGACCGGGACGAACGGCAGCGGGGTCGTGCGCGCCCGCTGGGCGCGCAGCACGTGGTCGAGGCCCGCTCGCGGTGCGTCGACCCCGTCGTCCTCGGCCAGCTCCCGGAGCTCGGACACGATGCGCTCGAGCACCTCCCAGGTGTCCACGTCGACGTCGTCCGACCGGACGGGGACGAACCGGAGCGCGTAGCCGAACGGGTCGCCGTCGTCCGCGTCCTGCGCGCCGGGCTGGGCGTCGAGAGCGACCCGGTACCCCATGTCGGCCGCGATCCTCCGGACCCCGTCGAGCCACGTGGTGGGCTCGTCACCCGGCGTCCACGCCGGCAGCGCGACCTCGGTGCCCGCCTCGCCCGTCGTCGGGGCGGCCTGGCTCGCGACGAGCTCGGCGAGCTCGGCGGGAGGAGCCCCCCGGACGATGAGACGGTCCGCCACGTAGGCGGTCGGCTCGACGCGCGAGGCGCCCGGGCTGCGACGCACGCGGTCCGGGTCGAGGTGGCGGACGGGGCGGCGTCCGCCCGCGGCGTCGCGCACCGTACGGACGAGGGGGGTCTCCGGGGTCTCGCTCACGTGGTCTCCTCAGGTTGCAGACGGGCAGGCCGCGATCCGCGCGCGTCGGAGCGCGGGGGAACGGCCGGGGCGGCAGACGTCGCCGCCGGGCGGTGGGGGTCGCACGGGCGTCGCGGACGGGCCGTGCCCGCCCGCGACGTCGGTCGGTCGTCAGAGCTCGACGACGGGCGTGCTCACGGCGGAGCCGGCGTGGTCGGTGCGGCGCACGACGAGGCTCGCCGGCCCGCGGTCGACGTCGTCGAAGACGAACCGTCCGTCCTCGTCGCTCGTCGTCTCGGTCACGGAGCCGGGCCGGTGCAGCTCGACGCGCAGCGACGTCGCGGGCGCGGCCCAGCCGTCGATGCGCACGCGCCCCCCCTCGACGGGCGACAGGGAGATCATCACGGTCACGGACTCGGACGTGAACGTGATGGTCCGCGCCTCGACCGGCGGGGCCTCCCCGCGCACCGACATCTCGGGTACCTGCACGTACTCGAGCTCCATGACCTCGGCCTCCAGGCCGGCGAGCGTGACGGCGAACAGCGAGCGCTCGGCGAGACCCGCCGGCACGGGGTCGAGGGCCTCGGCGATGCGTGCCAGGTCGGCGAGCAGCGCGACGTCGACCTCGTCGAGGGGTTCGTCCGGGCTGTGCCTGAACTCGGTGCTCATGATGCTTCCCACGATTCCCCCTGGACGTCGATGATGTCGCGCAGCTTGGCGAGGCAGCGGCCACGCGTGGAGCCGATGCTGCCCACGGGCATGCCCGTGGCGGCCGAGATGGCCTTGTAGTCGGGCCGGTCGGCGAGCGACACGAGCCGCAACAGCTTCTGACATCGTTCGGGCAGCCGCGCCAGGGCGCGCCACAGGCCTCGGTCGCGCTCGTTGGTCAGCACCTCGACGTCGGGCGTCGGGTCGTTCGAGGGCAGCGTGGGCACGCCCTCCTCCGTGTCGTCGGGGAGCTCGGTGCGGCGACGCGCCTCGTCGCGCTGCTTGCGGACCGCCTCCCAGGCCGCGCGCTTGGCGGTGATGAGCAGCCACTTGAGGACCGCGTGCGGCTCCTTGATCGTCATCGCGTTGCGGACGAGCGCGACCCACACGGTCTGCACGACGTCGTCCGCCTGCTCGCGGTCGACGCCCTGGGCCCGCACGGTGTGCCACAGCAGCGGCGTCGCCTCGCGGACGAAGCCGGCCAGTGCGTCGTTGCGCCCGTCCCGGTACTCGAGGAGGGCGAACGCTCCGCGGTCACCCAGGCTCGACGCCGGCTCTCCGGTGTCCCGGAGCTCGTCGGTGGACCTCGTCATCAGCGGCACCGTCCTTGGCACGCTCGTCTGCTCGGGCACCAGCGGAGACTCCGCAGGAGCGCCCGAGTCTAGGGCGTCGCCGTCCGGCTCGACAACCATCATCACAGGTCACGACCCTCCTGGCGCGTGCCGGCTCACGGTCATCGTTCTCCCTCGTCGTGGGCGGATGGGGTGGTCGGGTGCGTCGGCCTCCACCTCTGCGCCTGGACGAGAGGGACCGTCGGCGCGCCTGATACATCCTCGGACGTCCAGTTCTTCCTCGGGGAGCGCCACGGACGCTCCCACCCCGCACCCACGAGCCGCGGAGCCACCCATCCGGAGCCGTCCGGGCTCCGAACCACGTCCGACGCACGGGACGTCCCCGTGCGCACGACCGACGAAAGTGGGTACCCACGATGACCTCGTCCCCGAACCGCCTCCTCGCGGCCGTCTTCGGCGCCGTCTACCTCCTGGTGGGAGTGGCCGGCTTCGTCGTGACCTCCGGCGTCGGGTTCGCCGCGACCGAGGGCCGCGACCTCCTGCTGTTCGAGGTGAACCCGCTGCACAACATCGTGCACCTCGGCATCGGCGCCGCGCTCCTGCTGGCGTCACGCTCCGTCGGCGCGGCCAGGGCGGTCAACACGACGATCGGCGCCGTCTACCTGCTCGTGGGGGTGCTCGGGCTCTTCCTCGTGGGGACGGCGGCGAACATCATCGCGCTCAACGGCGCGGACAACGTGCTGCACCTCGCGAGCGCCATCCTGCTCCTCGGCGTCGGGCTGTCGGCCGACAAGCGCGTGGGCGCCAGCACCGCGTCGGCGTGAACGCCCGGCCACCCCTCCTGCGCGTCCTGCTCGGGTTCTCCCTGCTGGGCGCCGGGATCGTCAACCTCGGACTCGTCCGCGGGACGTTCCCGGCCCCCGCAGGGGTGCTCGCTCTCATGCTCGGCGCGGCCGAGACAGCGGCAGCGCTCCCGACGCTCGCCGGCACGGCACCGCGCCGTGCGAGCCCGACGGCGCTCGGACGGCTGGCGGTCGGGTCGCTCGTCCTCGCGAGCGTCGCCCAGGCAGCCTTCGCCGTCGCCCCCGGCGCGACCCTCGGACCGGCCGTCACCGCCACTGCCGCGCTGCAGCTCGCCGCGGCAGGTGCCGTCGGCATCCTCACGCGCAGCGCGCCACCCGGCGCCGCGACGACGACCGCCCAGTCGGTCGACGTCGCCCCGCACCCCGGCCGTCACAGCACGGCGTCGCTCGGCGCACTGTTCCTCGGCGCCGTCCTCATCTCCACCGTCGCGACGTTCGGGCTCAGCGGCACGGAGGCGGCGGAGCACGCCGTCCCGCACGGCCAGCACCACCTGCCCGACATCCCCGGGCTGCACCAGCACCACCCGTGACGCAGCGCTCGACCCCGCACGCAGCGCCCGCTCCCCCACGCACGAAACGCCGACGGCGCGGCTCCCCGGTCCGGGGAACCGCGCCGTCGGCGTGGTGCTGCGGGCGGACTGCCGCCGACGCGTCGCGTCAGGCCGCGTCGTCCTCGAGCAGCTTCGTCGTCTTCGACTGGTCCAGCGGGATGCCGGGGCCCATCGTCGTCGTCATCGTGGCCTTCGTGATGTACCGGCCCTTCGAGGACGACGGCTTGAGACGCAGCACCTCCTCGATCACCGCCGCGTAGTTCTCCACCAGCTGCTTCTCGTCGAACGAGACCTTGCCGATGATGAAGTGCAGGTTCGAGTGCTTGTCGACGCGGAACTCGATCTTGCCGCCCTTGATGTCGGACACGGCCTTCGTCACGTCCATCGTCACCGTGCCGGTCTTCGGGTTCGGCATGAGACCACGGGGGCCGAGCACCTTGCCCAGGCGGCCGACCTTGCCCATGAGGTCCGGCGTCGCGACCGCGGCGTCGAAGTCCGTGTAGCCCCCGGCGACCTTCTCGATGAGGTCGTCGCCGCCGACCTCGTCGGCACCGGCCGCACGGGCCTCCTCCGCCTTCGCCGCGTTGGCGAAGACGATGACGCGGGCCGTCTTGCCCGTGCCGTTCGGGAGGTTCACCGTGCCGCGGACCATCTGGTCCGCCTTGCGCGGGTCCACACCCAGGCGGAAGACGACCTCGACGGTCGCGTCGTACTTGACCGACGACGTCTCCTTGGCGAGACGGACGGCCTCGAGCGGAGCGTAGAGACGCTCGCGGTCGATCTTCTCCTCGGCGTTGCGGTACGCCTTGCTGCGCGTTGCCATGCTGCTTCTCCTTCTGCAGTCGTGGTCAGCGGGTCCGCGCGGACCCTGCCACTGCCGTCCACGGTCGTGGACGGGGTAGGCCTTCCCCGCTCCCGGTCACCGGGGCGGAGGAGGCCTTCGAGGGCGTCAGCCCTCGACGGTGATGCCCATCGAACGGGCCGTGCCCGCGATGATCTTCGAGGCGGCCTCGACGTCGTTCGCGTTGAGGTCCTCGAGCTTGGACTGGGCGATCTCGCGCACCTGGTCGGCCGTGATCTTGGCGACCTTGACGGTGTGCGGGGTGGCCGAGCCCTTCTGGATGCCCGCGGCCTTCTTGATGAGCTCCGCGGCCGGCGGCGTCTTCGTGACGAAGGTGAAGGAACGGTCCTCGTAGACCGTGATCTCCACCGGGATCACGTTGCCGCGCTGCGACTCGGTCGCCGCGTTGTAGGCCTTGCAGAACTCCATGATGTTCACGCCGTGCTGACCGAGCGCGGGGCCGATCGGCGGGGCGGGCGTCGCCGCGCCGGCCTGGATCTGGAGCTTGATGAGGCCGGAGACCTTCTTCTTGGGAGGCATGACTCTTCCCTGGCTTTCTTCTCGTGGGCCGACGCCGTGGGCGATGACCCGGTTGCAGTGCAGCGCTCACGCGCGCGACGGGAGCCGCGCGCCGCGACCGGTCCTGGCGACCGTTCGCGTCAGATCTTGGCGACCTGGTTGAACGACAGCTCGACCGGGGTCTCCCGGCCGAAGATGGAGACGAGGACCTTGAGCTTCTGGTTCTCGACGTTGATCTCGGAGATCGTGGCGGGCAGCGTGTCGAACGGGCCGTCCGTGACGGTGACCGACTCCCCGACGGTGAAGTCGACCTGCACCGGGGCCTTCGCCTGCGCGGGAGCCGGCTTGCCGGGCTCCGGAGCCGGGGCCAGCATCGGCGCGAGCATCGAGAAGACCTCGTCGAGCGTCAGCGGCACGGGCTGGTGGGTGTGGCCGACGAAGCCGGTGACACCCGGCGTGTGGCGCACGGCGCCCCACGACTCGTCGGTGAGGTCCATGCGCACGAGGACGTAGCCGGGGATGCGGACGCGACGCACGATCTTCTTCTGCGCGTTCTTGATCTCGGCCACCTCCTCCATGGGGACCTCGATCTGGAAGATGTAGTCCTCCATGTTCAGGCTCTGGATGCGGTTCTCCAGGTTGGCCTTCACACGGTTCTCGTAGCCCGCGTAGGAGTGGATGACGTACCAGTCGCCCGGCTGCGTGCGCAGCGTGCGCTTGAACTCCGCGACCGGGTCCTCGATGACGTCGCCGTCCTCGTCCACCGGGCGGGCCTCGGCGTCGTCGGCCTCGTCCGCGTCGGCCTCGTCCGTGCCGACCTCCTGCGTGGTCTCGACGGACGCGTCGTCACCCTCGGCGACCTCGGGAGCCTCCGTGGTCTCGTCGACCTCGTCCTGGGCACCCTCGGGCTGCGTCGGGTCGACGTTCTCCGTCTGGTCCAGCGACTCCTGGGACACGAACGAACCTGCTTTCTGCTGACCTGCTGCGATGACTGGTGGAAGGACTGCTGCTGGAAGCGCCGACGGCGCCCCGAGGGGCGCTGGGTGCCGATGACCCGGCACTGCGGGTACGACGTTGCGGGCTAGTCCCCGAAGACCCACAGGACGGCCTGGCCGATCCCGAGGTCGAGCACCGTCACGAAGGCCATGACGACCAGCACGAAGACCAGCACCACGGTGGTGAAGGTGATGAGCTCGGAGCGCGTCGGCGTGACGACCTTGCGCAGCTCGGCCACCACCTGGCGCACGAAGAGGGCGATGCGGGCGAAGACGTTGGGCTTCTTCTCCCCTGCGGGACGGCCCTTCTTCACCTCGTCGGCGCGTGCGCCGTCCGCACCCACGGCCTCTGACGGCGATTCGCTCACTGATCTACCCCATCGCTGACGTGCGGGACGTGCCCCGGACCTGCTGGAACTTCGCGGTGCAATCCGTTCTTCGGACCACGCACGCCGCGGACGACGTGCTGAGCAGGGTAGACAGGACTCGAACCTGCAACCTGCGGTTTTGGAGACCGCTGCGCTACCAATTGCGCCACTACCCTTCGCGACCGACGCCCTTGCCGGCGAGCCGTGCACACTGCCAGGAGCCCGTCGAGGCGCGGCCCAGCATGGTGGGCGTCAACCACCGAGGGACCACTGTACGCGACGGCGGGCCGCGGGTCGAACCGCCCTCGCGGCTCCGCGCCCGGGTGCCGCGCACCGGCAGCGCGCACCGGTGCCGCAAGCGCGCCGTCCACCGACCGGTGGACGACAGGTCCGGACGAACGGCCGTCGCGCACCGGCACCCGCCCGCAGCACGCTGGTCGCATGGACACCACACGTGGAGCGACAGGTGCACCGCGCGGCGCGACCGCCGTCGCGGGCCCGGCCCCCGCCCCCTCGTCCGCCCCGGCGGTGGAGGTGCGCGGGCTGCGCAAGCGGTACGGCGACAAGCAGGCCGTCGCCGGCGTCGACCTCCGGGTCGACCGGGGCGAGATCGTCGCCCTCCTGGGCCCCAACGGGGCCGGCAAGACGACCACGGTCGAGATCCTCGAGGGCTTCCGCTCGCGCGACGCCGGCGAGGTCCGGGTGCTCGGCACCGACCCGCAGACCGCCGGTCGCGCGTGGCGCGACCGCATCGGCGTCGTCCTCCAGGACTCACGGGACCTCACCGAGTTCACGGTCGCGGAGATCGTCGCGCACTTCGCCGGCTTCTACGCCGACCCCCGCGACCCCGAGGAGGTGATCGGGTCCGTGGGGCTCGCGGAGAAGCGCGGCACGCGCACGCGCCAGCTCTCCGGCGGGCAGCGGCGCCGGCTCGACGTCGCGCTGGGCATCGTCGGACGGCCCGAGCTCGTGTTCCTCGACGAGCCCACCACCGGCTTCGACCCCCAGGCCCGCCGCGCGTTCTGGGATCTCGTGCGCACGCTGCGCGACGACGGCACGACCATCCTGCTGACCACGCACTACCTCGACGAGGCCGCGCAGCTCGCCGACCGCGTCGCCGTCCTGCGCGACGGGGCCGTCGTCGCCCTCGACGCCCCCGACCGCCTCGGCGGCCCCCACGCCCGGCGCCCCGTCGTCCGGTGGCTCGACGGCGGCCTCCACCACGCCGAGCGCACCGACCGGCCCACCGCCCTCGTCACCGAGCTCGCGACCCACTTCCCGGGTGGCGAGGTGCCCGGGCTCGAGGTCGTGCACCCGAGCCTCGAGGACGTGTACCTCGAGCTCATCGGCGACGTCTCCCTCGCCGTCCCCCACCCCAGCCCTGCCCCGGGCGCGCCCACCGGTGCGCCCACCGGCACCGTCCAGCAGGAGGCACGACCGTGAGCACCGCCACCACGACCGCCCGGCCCGTCCGGCCCTCGACGCCCCGTGCGTCCGCCCTTCCGGGCGTCGCCCGCCTCGGCCTCGCCCGCACCGGCGCCGAGCTGCGCGGGTTCTTCCGCGAGCGCGACGCGGTGATCTTCGTCTTCACCTACCCGGTCATCATGCTCGCGATCTTCGCGACGGTGTTCGACGGCCAGGAGCAGGCGAACGGCGGGTACGGCGTGCCGTTCGCGCAGTACTTCCTGCCCGGGATGCTCGCCACGGGGATCATGCTCACGGGCTTCCAGTCGCTCGCGGTGTCCATCGCGGTCGAGCGCGACGACGGCACGCTCAAGCGCCTGCGCTCGACCCCCCTGCCCGCCGTCGCGTACTTCCTGGGCAAGATCGGCCTCGTGCTCGTCACGGCGGTCGTGCAGTCGGCGCTGCTGCTCGCGCTCGCGGCGTTCGCGTTCGACGTCCCGATGCCGTGGGACATGCCCGACGGCGCGGCACGCGTCGCCACGCTGGCGTGGGTGTTCGTGCTCGGCTGCGCGACCGGCGCGGTGTGCGGCGTCGGGTTCTCGTCGCTGCCGCGCTCGGGCAAGTCCGTGACGGCGATCGTGACGCCGGTCGTGCTCGTCCTGCAGTTCATCTCCGGGGTGTTCTTCGCCTTCTTCGCGCTGCCGTCCTGGATGCAGACCGTGGCGTCGCTGTTCCCGCTCAAGTGGATGGCGCAGGGCATGCGGTCGGTGTTCCTGCCCGAGCAGGCCGTCGCGCTCGAGCCGTCGGGGTCCTGGCAGCACGGCGCGACCGCTGCTGTACTGGTCGCATGGTTGGTCGTAGGTCTCGTCGTCGGTGTGCGCACGTTCCGCTGGCGCCGACGTGACGACGGCTGACGCTGCGGGCGCCCCGGGCCGGGCCGACGACGCCGTCGGCCCGGCCGAGGCAGGCCTCGACGGCACGTGGCAGCGCGACGTGCGCTGGTGGGACGCGGCGTTCTACGTCATCGTCGTGCTGAGCGCCGTCGCGCTGTACACGGTGCCGCTCAGCGGGACCCGGCTCACCGTCTCGCTGACCGCGACCGGCGTGCTGCTCGTCGCCTACACGCTGTGGGGGCGGCGCGCGGCGCGCACGCGCGAGCAGGGCCTCGCCCACCTCTACCTCGTCGTGCTGATCCTCGGCACGGTGGTCGTCGTCGCGCAGGACACGCTGGGCACGCTGCTGCTCTTCGCGGCGTTCACGCAGGTCTGGATGCTGTCGGAGCACCTGTGGGCGCAGGTCCTGCTGTCGGTCGTGCTCGCCGCCGGCACGGCGCTCGCGCTCGCGTGGGACCCGGGGGCGGGCCGGCTCGTGCCCGGCACGCTCGCGAGCACCGCCCCGCAGATGGGTGTCGCGCTCGGCTTCTCCCTCGGGCTCGGCCTGTGGGTCGCCCACACGATGCGCCAGGCGGAGCGCCACGCCCGGCTCGTCGACGAGCTCCGCGCGACGCAGGCCGAGCTCGCGCGATCCCACCACGCAGCGGGCGTCGCGGCCGAGCGCGAGCGCGTCGCGCAGGAGATCCACGACACCCTCGCCCAGGGCTTCACGAGCGTCGTCATGCTCGCGCAGGCCGCGGGCGCCGACCTCGAGCGGGGTGCGCCCGACGCCGCGCGGCAGCGTCTCGCGCAGGTGGAGTCCACGGCCCGCGAGAACCTCGCGGAGGCTCGCGCGCTCGTCGCCGCGACCGGCCCGGCACCCCTGCAGGGCGGCGGGACGCTCGTGGACGCGGTCGGACGCCTCGTGGAACGCTTCCGCACGGAGACGGGCATCGCCGTGACGGCCCGGCTCGACGACGTCACCGGGCTCTCGAGCGCGGACGAGGTCGTGCTGCTGCGCTCGGCCCAGGAGTCTCTGACGAACGTGCGCCGCCACGCGTCCGCCCGCTCGGTCGTCGTCGAGCTCACGCAGGACCGGGCGGTCACGCGGCTCGAGGTGCGCGACGACGGGCGCGGCCTCGCCCCGGACGTGACGGAGGGCTACGGCCTGCGCGGCATGCGTGAGCGCGTGGCGGCGGGCGGCGGGACGGTCCGGGTGGGCTCCGGTCCCGCCGGCGGGACCAGCGTCGTCGTGCAGGTTCCGGTCGTGAGCACGGCGGACGCGCACGGGGCGCGAGCGGGAGGAGCGGCATGAGCGGCACGGGCGGACCCGACGGACCTGACGGGACGGTGCGGGTGCTCGTCGTCGACGACCATCCGGTGGTGCGCTCCGGGCTGGTCGGCATGCTCACCGCGGAGCCGGACCTCGTGGTCGTGGGCGAGGCGGGCGACGGCGCGCAGGCGGTCGCGCTCGCGGCGGAGCTGGCGCCCGACGTCGTGCTCATGGACCTGCGCATGCCCGTGCTCGACGGCGTCGGCGCCACGAGCGCCATCCTCGGCTCCGGCGGGGGCCGTTCGCGAGGCGCCGGAGGGTCCGGCTCCGCCCCGGGCGGCGCGGCGCCGCGCGTCGTCGTGCTCACGACCTACGAGACGGACGCCGACATCCTGCGGGCCGTCGAGGCGGGCGCGACGGGCTACCTGCTCAAGGACACGCCGCGCGAGGAGCTCGTCGCGGGCGTGCGCGCCGTCGCGCGCGGGCAGACGGTGCTGGCGCCGAGCGTCGCGACGCGCCTGGTCACGTCGGTGCGGGGCGAGCGGCTCACGGACCGCGAGGTCGAGGTGCTGCGGCTCGTGGCCCGAGGCCTGTCGAACGCCGCGGTCGGGCGCGAGCTGTACATCGCGGAGGCGACGGTCAAGACGCACCTGCTGCGCGCGTTCGCCAAGCTCGGCGTGGACGACCGCACGGCTGCGGTGACGGTCGCCATGGAGCGGGGCTACCTGACGGGATCGTGAGCGCCGCCCGGCCGGGTGGGACGGGTCGTGCCAGACTCCCGGTGTGCGAGACCTGGCGACGCTCCCCAAGGCCCACCTGCACCTGCACTTCACGGGGTCCATGCGCCTGGGGACCCTGCGCGACCTCGCCGAGCAGTACGGCGTCCGGCTCCCGCACGCGCTCGTCGACGGCGACCCGCTGAGGCTGCCCCCGACGGAGCGCGGCTGGTTCCGCTTCCAGCGCCTGTACGACGCCGCCCGGGCGTGCGTGCGCTCCGAGGCGGACATGCGCCGCATCGTGCACGAGGCGGCGCAGGACGACGCGGCCGAGGGGTCGGGCCGGCTCGAGATCCAGGTCGACCCGACGTCCTACGCGCCGTTCGTCGGTGGGATCACGCCCGCGGTCGAGATCGTGCTCGACGCCGCGCGGTCCGCGAGCGCCGCGACCGGCACCGAGGTGGCGGTCGTCGTGGCGGCGTCGCGCACCCGCCACCCGCTCGACGCCCGGACGCTCGCGCGGCTCGCGGCGCAGTACGCGGGCGAGGGCGCCGGCGAGGTCGTGGGCTTCGGGCTGAGCAACGACGAGCGGCGCGGCGACACGGGCGAGTTCGCGCAGGCGTTCGCGATCGCGCGCCGCGCGGGTCTGGCGTCCGTGCCGCACGGCGGGGAGCTGCTCGGCCCGGCGCACGTGCACGAGGTGGTCCGCGAGCTCGTGCCGGACCGGCTCGGGCACGGCGTGCGGTCCGCGGAGGACCACCGGGTGCTGGACGACCTGGTCGAGCGCGGGATCGCGCTCGAGGTCTGCCCGGCGTCGAACGTGTCCCTCGGCGTCTACGAGCGTTCCGGCCAGGTGCCGCTCGGTGCCCTCGTCGACGCCGGTGCGCGCGTCGCGCTCGGGGCGGACGACCCGCTGCTGTTCGGCTCGCGGCTCGTCGCGCAGTACGAGACGGCCCGCGACGAGCACGGCTTCTCGGACGAGGAGCTGGCGGGGCTCGCGCGGTCGTCGATCCGGGCGAGCCGGGCCTCGACCGCCACGCGCAAGCGCCTGCTGGAGGGCGTGGACGACTGGCTCGACGCCGGGTGACCACGGCCGGGTGGCCCGAGGGACTTCTCATGTGCGTCTCATCCGGTTCTCGGATACTGGCTGCATGACTCGTCGGACCGTCGCCTGGATCGTGGGCGCTCTCCTGCTCGTCCTCGCCGGGACCGCTACCGCCGTCGCGGTGACGTCCCGTCCCGGGGACCGCGAGGTGGGCGACGCCGTCGTCGTCACGCCGGCACCGTCGACGGCGCCGGGCGTGCCGCCGTCCACCCCGGCACCTGAGCCGTCCACCTCCCCCGCGGACGACGTGGACCCGGTCGCTCCCGCCCCGCCGTCGGTCGATGACGACGGCGACGACGACGGGGACGACGACGGCGGCGACGACGACGACGGCGGCGACGACGACGGCGACGGCGCGGACGACGACGGGGACGACTGATGGCCTCGACGCCACGCGGCGCCGGGTCCGCCGAGGGCGGGACGCCGGACGACGCGCCGACCGCCGGTGAGCGCCGCCTGTCGGGCCTCACGGTCCGTACGCGCATGCTCGCCGCGTTCCTGGGGCTGTCGGCGCTCGCGCTCCTCATCGCCGGCGGCGCGGCCTGGTTCCTCCAGCGCGGGCAGGTCGACGCCCGCATCGAGGAGAACCTGCGGCGCAGCGCGGCCGAGCTGGCAACCCTCGGCGAGTCGGGCGTGAACCCGGTGACGGGCGAGCCGTTCACGTCGCCGGAGGACGTCGTCGTCGCCGCGATCCAGCTCGTCGTGCCGGCCCGGAACGAGGGCATCATCGGCCTGCGCCCGGGGCAGGCCCCGCTCGTGTCGCAGCAGGACGTCCAGGTGCACCTCGAGGACGACGCCGAGCTGATCGCCGCGGTCGCACCGTCCGTCGACGGCCCGAGCACCGCGCTCCGCTCCGTGACGACCGCGACCGCCGACTACCGGGTGCTGGTCGCGCCCGTCACCGTGGCCGCGGCGACGGGGAGCGCCGACGCCGCGGCGACGCCCGCCGCCGAGCCCGCGGCGCTCGTGCTGGCCTACGACCGCTCGGCGGAGCACGCCGAGTTCGCGCAGGTGTTCCGCACGTACGCGGTGGTCGCGCTCGGTGCCCTCGTGCTCATCGGCGTGGTCGGGTGGGTCGTCGCCGGTCGCCTGCTGCGCCCCATCCGCGTGCTCGCGCGGACGGCGCAGCGCATCACCGACACGGACCTCTCCGCGCGCATCCCGGTGACGGGCAACGACGACCTGTCGCACCTGTCGCGCACCGTCAACGGCATGCTCGACCGGCTCGAGGGGTCGTTCGAGTCCCAGCGCCGCCTGCTCGACGACGTCGGCCACGAGCTGCGCACCCCGCTCACCGTGGTTCGCGGCCACCTCGAGCTCATGGACCCCGGCGACCCGTCCGACGCCCGCGAGACGCGCGACCTCGCGCTCGACGAGCTCGACCGGATGCACCGCCTCGTCGACGACCTCGTCACGCTCGCGACGGTCGGGCGGCCCGACTTCGTGCGGCCGGCACCCACGGACGTCGGCCGCCTCACGGACGACGTGCACGACAAGGTCCGCACGCTCGGCGACCGCCGGTGGCGGGTCGACGCCCGCGCGGACGTCGTGGCCGACGTCGACGCGCAGCGCGTCACCCAGGCCCTGCTCCAGCTCGCGGCCAACGCGGTGAAGTTCTCGGAGCCGGGTTCGGTCGTCGCGCTGGGGTCGGCCGTGTCCGACGACGGCACGCGCGTGCGCCTGTGGGTGCGCGACGAGGGCGTCGGCATCGCGCCCGACCACGTCGGGACGATCTTCGAGCGGTTCGCCCAGGCCCCGGCACCGCGCGGCCGCGAGCGCCCCGAGGGTGCCGGGCTCGGTCTCGCGATCGTCAGCGCGATCGCCGACGGCCACGGCGGCCGCGCGCTCGTGGCCTCGACGCCCGGCGTCGGCTCCACGTTCACGCTCGACCTCCCGCTCGGGGCCGCCGCCGGCGCCACGGCGACCGCCCGCGACGCACCGACGTCGCGCCCCGGACCTCCGGCCGCGCCCAGCCCGGCCGGTGCGGACGGCACGCACGCCGAGGACCGCCGGACCGCTCCCACGGTCCCGACGGCGCCGACCGCGCCGACCGCGCCGACCCCCCTTCTACCCCCGCCGGCGGGCACGGCCGCGCCTGCTCCCTCCGACGGAAGGACCACCCCGTGAGCCAGATCCTCCTCGCGGAGGACGAGACCCGCATCGCGTCGTTCGTCGCCAAGGGCCTGCGCGCCGCGGGCTACGCGAGCACGACCGTGACGACGGGCCGTGAGGCGCTCGACCTCGTGAGCACGGGCGACTTCGCCCTGCTCGTGCTCGACCTCGGCCTGCCCGACCAGGACGGGTTCACGGTCCTGCGGCGCCTGCGGGAGACGGGGAACACCATCCCCGTCATCATCCTCACCGCCCGGTCCTCCGTGGCCGACACGGTCGCCGGCCTCGAGGGCGGGGCCGACGACTACATGGCCAAGCCGTTCCGGTTCGAGGAGCTCCTCGCGCGCATCCGCCTGCGCCTGCGCACCGAGCCGGCGGGCGACGTCACCGTGCTCAGCCACGGGTCGCTCAGCCTCGACCTGCGCACGCGCCGCGCCCGCACCGCCGACCGCGAGGTGGACCTGTCCGCGCGCGAGTTCGCGCTCGCCGAGGCGTTCCTGCGCAACCCCGGGCAGGTGCTCAGCCGCGAGCAGCTCCTGTCCCGTGTCTGGGGCTACGACTTCGACCCCGGGTCGAACGTCGTCGACGTGTACGTGCGCTACCTGCGCAACAAGCTCGGGGCCGAGCACTTCGTGACCGTCCGCGGCATGGGGTACCGGCTCGCCGACGCCGCGCGCCCCGCCTGACGGCCGGCGGGACGTGCCGCCGGCCGAGGCCGTCAGTCCGGGGTCTGCGGCGTCGGAGGCGTGCTCGGGGTGTCGGGCGTGCTGGGGGTGTTCGGGGTGTCGGCCGTGCTCGGGGTGTCGGCGGTGTCCGCCGTCTGCGCCGTCTGCGCCGTCTGAGCGGTGGGGGCGGTCTGCGCGGTCACCGTGGTGATCGACGACCCGTTCTGCACGGCGCTCGGGCTCGGGGCGGGCGCCGCCGCGCCGGCCGACGTCGTCCCCGCGCCGGCCGCCGTCCCGGCCGTGGTGGCGGTCCGGTCGACCTGGACGGAGGTCGGGACGGCCGCCGTGTCCGGGGTGTCGAACGCGCCCTGCGCCGTCGCGACGGTGGCGCCGAGGCCGACCGCCCCGAGGGCGCCGGTGACGATCCACGCGTTGCGAGCCTTCATGGTGTGTGTCCTTCGTGTCGTGGTGTGCGCGGCCTGTCGGCCGCGTCTGGTCCGTAGTCTTCCGAGGGCGGGTGAGAGGTCGAGGAGGCCTCGATGAGAGGGTTCTCAGACGGCGGGGCGGAGGTCTCGACCGGCATCGACGAGCCGCTCGGCGACGGCGAGCCACGCCTCGGCGAGCTCGCGCGTCGCGGCGCCCGACGCGAGCGACAGCACGACACCCGCCGCCCGCGAGCGCAGCGCGACGGGGTCGACGACGTCGTCGAACGCCGCGAGGCACCGTGCGACGAGGCCCTCCGTGCCGGCGTAGTCACCGGGCGACAGGCCGGGCAGGACGGCGAGGTGCGCGACGACGCACGCGAGGTCGTCCACCCGGTGGCCCGGACCGAGCGTGTCGACGTCGAGCAGCGTCTCCACGCGCTCCCCCGTGGCGTCGAGCAGCACGTTGGCGGCGTGGAAGTCGCCGTGGGTCGCGACGACCGGGCCGGGGTCGCGCGTCGCGACGGCGTCGGCGACCGCCTCGGCGAGGCGCGCGGTGCGCTCCGGGTCGAGCCCGTGCACCTCGCTCGCGGTGCGGGCGTACCGACCCACGCGCTCGGCCCAGGCAGGGCGACGCCCCAGTGACGTCGCGGCGGCGGGCAGCTCCTCGAGCGCACGCAGCAGCACGTGCGGGTCGACGGCCGTCGCGCGCCGCTCGGGCGGAGCGGCGGCGAGGACCTGGGCCAGCGAACGGCCCCGCGCCTCCTCGAGGAGGACGACGCCGTCGGCGGCCCACGCGAGGCACCGCGGCGCCCGCTCGGCGAGCAGGGCGTGCCGCCGGACCAGGGCACGCGCGCGGTCCGGCCGGACCACCTTGACGTACACGGCGCCGTGCGTCGTCCGGGCACGCAGGACCGCGCGACGCAGCGGGCGGTAGGCGACGATCTCGACCGCGTCGACCTGCTCGTCGTGCCCGGCGGCACCCAGCCGTCGGGTGAGCTCGGCCGTGTCGCCGGCCGCGGCGAGACCGGGGAGCATCGGGTCGGCGGGGTGACGCCACACGTGCAGGACGCGCTCGCCGTCGTCGAGCCGCGCGACACCCGGCCCGATCGCCTCGGGCGGCAGCGGCGCGGTGGTGGCGAGCAGGTACTCCGCCGCCTCGACCGCCCCGTCGCCGCGCGCGGCGACGACGTCGTAGCCCACGGTCACCTCGGCGCCCGGCCGGGCGTGCACCCGGTCGACGCGCCACGTGCCGAGGGACGCGCCGTCCGCGCCGAGCGCCGCCGCGAGGACGTCCCCGGCGTCGTCCGCCGTGAGCAGGTCGAGCCAGGTCCGGTGGTCGGTCGGGGCACAGGTGTCGGTCACCGTGCCAGCAGACCCGACGTCGGTGACGCGCGCGTGAGACGCGGATGAGAGGACTCTCATGCCGGGCTTGACGTGCCCCGGCCGGGCTGGGATCGTCGTCGCCATGCCGGTACAAACTTTGGCACAAAGCGACGGTGTCGACCTCTTCGTCCCCGCCGCCTACGACCTCGCGTGGAGCGCGGTCGTGCTGCTGCTCGTCGTGGGGGCCGTCGTCGCCGTCGTCCTCGTGGTGCGCGCGCTGCTGCGGACCCCGCCGGATCCGGTCTCCCTGCACGACCTCGCGGACGCCGACCCCGTCCGCCGGTCCGCGCGCCGGCACGCGGCGACGGTCGCCGGCGGGGCCGCGGGGCTCGCCGGACTCGTCGGGATCGTCGGGTCGCAGGCGGTCGCGACCGTCGACGGTCTCGCCGAAGGCGTCCTCGTCGGCCTCCTGCCCGCGCTCGTCGCGCTCGCCTTCCTCGCCGCGCACGCCGTCGGCGAGCGGACGTGGCCCAGCCCGCGGACGGCCGTGCGCTCCGCGACGCTCCGGCACCGCACGGTCGACGACGTCGCCCCACGCCGCCTGCGCCGCCTGACCTGGGCCCTGGCGACACTCGTCGTCGTGCTCGCGGCGGTCGGCGCCGCGACGGCCGGCGACGACGGACGGTCGGTCACGCGCGTCGCGGAGGCCTCGACCTCGACGGCGAGCCCGTACCCGGGGGCGTTCTACGGCGTCTGGCTCGCGCTCGGCGCCATGACGGTCCTCGCAGCCTCGGAGGGCGTGCTGCGGCTCGTCGCCCGCCGCCCGGCCGTGCCCCACGTGGGCACCCGCTGGGACGTCGCGCTGCGCCGGCTCTCCGCGCACCGCGTGCTGCGCGGCGTCCAGCTGGCGCTCGGCCTCACCGCCGCGGGGACGCTCGGCACCGGCGCGAGCGCGGCGGCCCGGGTCGGGTACCCGGGCGCCGTCGTGCTCGTCGCCGTGGCGGCGCTGCTCGCGCTCGCGGCGATCGCCGTCGTCGTGCAGCCCGCGCCGGACCCGGACGAGTGGGCCGGCACCACCGCCGACGAGGCCGCCCGTGCCGTCGCCTGACCTGAGGGTCGAGATCGACCTCGGCTCCGGGACGCCGCCGTTCGAGCAGATCCGCGCCCAGGTCGTCGCCCACGTCGCAGCGGGCCGCCTCGCCGTCGGCGACCGGCTGCCGACGATCCGCGCCCTCGCGACGGACCTCGGGGTCGCCCCCGGCACGGTGGCGCGCGCCTACCGCGAGCTCGAGGCGTCGGGCGTCGTCGAGACGCGGCGCCGGGCCGGCACGGTCGTGGCCGACGGCGCGTCCCCGGCGGACGTCGACGCACGCCGCGCCGCGCGCGAGCTCGCCCGGGCGGCGCGCGCGGCAGGCCTCGACGACGCGGCGGCGCTCGCCCTCGTCCGCGCCGCGCTCGCGGACGAGGGCCCGAACCTCTGACACGTGGAGCGCGGGGTCAGGAGATGCTGCGGAAGAAGGTGCGGAGGTCGTCCGCGAGCAGCTTCGGCTCCTCCATCGCGGGGAAGTGGCCGCCCTCGGTGAAGTCGCTCCAGTGGCTGGCCAGGTCCCACGGGTCCATCACGCGGCGCAGGAGCGGGTGGGTGTCGAACGCGGCCCAGCCTGCCGGGACGTCGGCGGCCATGGCCCACCCGAGCCCCGAGTGCTCGGACTCGTAGTAGAACTGCGCGCTCGACGCGCCGCTGCGGGTGAACCAGTAGAGGCTGATGTTCGCCAGGAGCTGGTCGCGGTCGACGGACTCGTCGGGTGACCCGGAGGCGCTGCTGGTCCAGCCCTGGAACTTCTCGGCGATCCACGCGAGCTGGCCGACCGGGGAGTCGGTGAGCGCCGGTCCGATCGTGTCGGGACGGTGGTTCTGCATCTCGAAGTACCCCCGTTCGGCGGCGTCCACGGCGCGCATCGCCTCGAGCTCGGCGACCTCGTCGTCGGACAGGCCGTCGGGGAGCGGCAGCTTGTCACCGACCATGCCGAGCAGCCGGCGCTCGATCCCGGTGTGCGTGCCGATGACGCGTTCCGGGTGGAGCGCCGCGAGGCGCCCGGCGATGCCCGATCCGATGTCCGTGCCGTGGGTCGCGAATCGCTCGTACCCGAGGCGCGTCATGATCTCGGCGTAGGCCTCCGTCGTGCGCGCCAGCTCCCACCCGGTCCCCGACAGCGGGGTGGAGAACCCGAAGCCGGGCAACGACGGGACGACGACGTGGAAGTCGTCGGCCAGCAGCGGGATCAGACGCTGGTACTCGACGAAGGAACCCGGCCAGCCGTGGTGGAGCAGGAGCGGGGTGGCGTCCGGGTTCGTCGATCGCACGTGGACCACGTGGAACGTCTGACCGTCGACGACCGTGGTGAGCTGGTCGAGCTCGTTGAGGGCCGCCTCCTGAGCACGCCAGTCGAACCCGTCGCGCCAGTACGCGGCGAGCTCCTCCAGGTACACCAGCGGGATGCCTCGGCTGAAGTCGGTGCGGTCGTCCCGGCCGGGGACGCGGTGCGGCCAGCGGGTCTGCGCGAGCCGGTGACGCAGGTCGTCGACGTCGGCCTGCGGGATGTCGATGCGGAAGGGCGTGAGGGCCGTGTTCTCTGTCATGAGCACCAGGTTCCTCGTCATTGCGGCAGCCTTTCTTCCGCGATCGCTGAGAAGATCGGGAACATGTTGGAGACCTCGGCCCGGCTGCTGGAGCTGCTGTCGCTGCTCCAGGTCAAGCGCGACTGGACGAGCGCCGAGCTCGCGGACCGGCTCGGCGTGAGCACGCGGACGGTACGCGCCGACGTCGGCAAGCTGCGGTCGCTCGGCTACCCCGTCGACGCACGCCCCGGCGTCGCGGGCGGATACCGGCTGGCCGCCGGGACGGCGATGCCCCCGCTGCTGCTCGACGACGACGAGGCCGTCGCCGTCGCCGTCGGGCTGGGAGCCGTCGCCACCCGGGGGCTCGGCGTCGAGGAGACCTCGCTGACCGCCCTCGCCAAGCTGGAGCAGGTGCTGCCGTCGCGCCTGCGCCGACGCGTCGAGGCGGTCCGCGAGGCGACGAGCGTCGTCCCCGACGTCGAACCGTCGCTCGATCTCGCGGTCCTGGGCGCGGTCGCCGCCGCGATCCGCGGCCACGAACGCCTGCGCTTCCGGTACACGAAGCCCGGGGGCAGCGAGATGGCGCGCCACGCCGAACCGCAACGGCTCGTCGGCTGGGGAGCGCTCTGGTACCTCCTCGCGTGGGACCTGGACCGGGACGACTGGCGGGTCTTCCGCGTGGACCGCATGACTCCCCAGCCACCGACGGGGGCGCGGTTCCGACCGCGCGTGATCTCGGAGGACACGGTCGTCGAGTACGTCGTCCGACGCGTCGTCCGGGGCTCCTGGAAGTACCGGGCGCGGGTGCTCGTGCACGCTCCCGCGGCCGACGTCGCGGCGAAGATCCACGTCCCGATCGACGTCGAGGCGGTCGACGGGTCGACCTGCCGCGTCGAGCTGGGGTCCGACGACCCGGACGGGCTGGCGCTGTGGCTGACCCGGCTCGACGTCGACGTCGAGGTGATCGAGGGAGCCGAGCTCGCGGCGGCGTTCGACCGTCTCGCGACGAGGTTCCGCCGTGCCGCGGGTGGCGTGCCCACGGGGTGAGGCTCGGGCGTCGGTCCGTCGACGAGTCGTCGCCGGCCGGCGCCCGCACGTCGGCAGGCGGAGCCGATTCGTGAGAGTGAGTCGCATCACGAGAGCATCACGATCTCGTGGGTACCCGCCCGGCGGCCGCGTCCGCCCGCTCCCTCCCCCGCATGATGGATCTCCCCACCCGACGTGCGGGTCAGCGCGCTCCCGGACGGGAGCGGACGGAGGAGGACGCCGTGGAGCACCACCGGCCGAGGAGTGCGTCGCACGACGACGCCCCGCCCCCTGCCCGCCACCGCGCACCCGTGGTGCGCGTGCTGCTCCCCGCCGCGCTCGCGCTCCTCCTGGCGAGCGGCTGCGAGGCCGGCGTCCCCGACCTGGAGCCGGGTCGCGCGCCGTCGGGCACGGCCTCGGTCGACGACGAGTCGACGACGACCCCCTCCCCGCGACCGTCGCCGTCGACGGCCACCGACGAGCCGGCCGAGGAGCCGTCGGACGGACCGGCCGAGGAGCCGACGCCGGAGACCACGAACGAGCCGGTCGAGCCGCCGGCGCCGTCGCCGAGCCCCACCGCACCGACGCCGGCACCCCCTCCCGCGGCCGAGCCGCCACCCCCACCGGAGCCCGAGCCGCTCGTGCGCGGAGCGACCGGCGAGCGCGTCAGCGCGCTCCAGGCGCGACTCGGCGAGCTGGGGTACTTCATCGGCCCGCCCGACGGCCACTTCGGGCCGGGCACCCAGCAGGCCGTGTGGGCGCTGCAGAAGGCCGCCGGGACCGCGCGCGACGGCGTCGTCGGCCCTGCCACCCAGGCGGCGCTGGACTCCGGCGTCCGGCCGCAGGCCCGCAGCGGCTCCGGCCGCGTGATCGAGATCGACCTCGACCGCCAGCTCCTCCTCGCCGTGGAGGACGGCCGCGTCGTGACGGTCGTCAACGCGTCGTCCGGCAACGGGGAACGGTTCGAGGCCAAGGGCCGCACCTACCGGGCCGGGACGCCGCGCGGCACGTTCCAGGTGGGGCGGCAGGTCGACGCGAACTACGAGTCGAGCCTCGAGCTGGGCAGCATGTGGCGCCCGAAGTTCTTCACGGGCGGCATCGCGGTGCACGGCTCCGGCTCGATCCCGCCCTGGCCCGCCTCGCACGGGTGCGTGCGGGTGTCGAACGACGCGATGAACTGGATCTGGGACGCCTGGGGCGCGCCGCCCGGCACGACGGTCCTCGTCTACTGACCCCGGCTGCCGGACCGGCCACCGGGTCCGCGCGTCAGAGCGACACGCCCACGAGCACCGGCTCGGGGACGAGCTCGACCCCGAACGCGTCGCGCACGCCGTCGCGCACCGCACGGGCGAGCTCGACGACGTCCGCCGCGCTCGCCCCGCCACGGTTCGTCAGCGCGAGCGTGTGCTTCGTCGACAGCGTCGCCGGGCTCGCCGTCCCGTGGACGCCGTAGCCCCGGCCGAACCCGGCGTGCTCGATGAGCCACGCGGCGGACGTCTTGACGAGCGTCGGGTCCACCTCGCCCAGGCTCGGGCCGGTGGTGCGGCTCGGGGTCGCGGAGCGCACCGGGTAGCGCGGCGCGTCGGCGGGCAGGAGCTCGGCCTGGTCCGCCGGGACGACGGGGTTGGTGAAGAACGAGCCCGCGCTCCACCGGTCGAGGTCCGGCGCAGCCGGGTCGTCGAGCAGCATCCCCTTGCCGCCGCGCAGCGCGAGGACGGCCTCGCGCACCTCCGTGCTGGGCGCACGCTCCCCCACCTGGACGCCGAGGCGCCGCGCGAGCTCCGGGTACCCGATCGGCGCGGACAGCGACCCGAGCCGCGTCTGGAACCCGACCTCGAGCACGACGTACCGGGGCGACGGGTACCAGGGCCCGGACGCCGCGCCGTCGCCGTCCGCCGGGGACGCGGCGTGCATGGACCGCTTGAGCACGGACGTGCGGTACCCGAAGCCGAGCTCGCCGAGGGCGAGCGTGCGCACGCGCGAGCGCTCGCGGTCCCACACGCGCACCGTGGAGACCACGCCCGAGACCTCCTGCCCGTACGCGCCGACGTTCTGCACCGGGGCCGCCCCGACCGTGCCGGGGATGCCGGACAGCGCCTCGACGCCCACCCACTCCTCGGCGACGGCGCGGGCGACGAGCGCGTCCCAGTCCTGCCCGGCGGGCGCGGAGAAGCTCGCCCCGCCGCACGAGTCCTGCGCCTCGACGACGACGCCCTGCCGCAGGTCGCGCACGACGACGCCCGCGAACCCGTCGTCCGCGACGAGGAGGTTCGACCCGCCGCCGAGCACGAGCAGCGGCTCGCCCGCGTCGTCGGCGGCGCGCACCGTCTCGACGAGCTCGGCCTCGGTGGTCGCCTCGACGTACCGGTCGACGGCGCCGCCGACCCGCAGCGTCGTCAGCTCCGCGAGCGTGGGGACGCCCACGGCCGCCGGGCGCAGCCCGGGTCGCGTCGCCGCGACGGCCGGTGCGGTGCCCGCGTCGGCGAGGCGCGGTGCGGAGGGTTCGCAGGTCATCCGGACAGCCTAGTTCGCGCGGTCGGCGGTCGACGCGCGGTCGTCGCCCTCGGCGTCCGCGGGCCGCGCGGCGGTGCCGGCCGCCGTCGGCAGCGGCCGGGCGGCGCCGACGACGAGGAGCCCGACGACGACCGGCACCGCGATGACGAGCAGCGCGGTGCGGTACCCGACCTCGTGGGCGAGGAAGCCGATGAGCGGCGGGCCGACGAAGAACGCCGAGTACCCGATCGTCGCGACGACGCTCACGCGCACGGCCGCCCGGCGCGGGTCGTCGGACGCCGCGCTCATGCCGACCGGGAACCCGAGCGCCGCACCGAAGCCCCAGAGGACCACGCCGACGAGCGCGACCCAGAGGTTCGGCACGAGGCCGAACACGAGCAGCCCGACGAGCGCCAGCCCCGCGGAGATCCGCAGCACCGCCACGCGCCCGTAGCGGTCGAGCAGCCCCGTGCCGAGCAGCCGCATCCCGGTCATCGCGGTGAGGAAGACGGCCAGCCCGACGGCCCCCATCGCGTTGTCCGTGCCGAAGCCGTCGACGACGGCGAGGCTCACCCAGTCGTTCGCCGCACCCTCCGTGAGGGCCGCGGCGAGCACGACGAGGCCGATGAGCAGCGTGCGCGGCTCGGTCCACGCGGACAGCTGGGACCGCGCGCCGCCCGACGGCGCGGGGGCAGCGGTCGCGGGGTCGGCGCCGCGGGCGTCGTCGGCGGTCGCGGACGGCACGGGCGACGCCGCGGCGTCGGGCACGTGCGCGCCACCGCCCGCGGGCAGGAACCAGCGCACGCCCCACAGCACCGCCAGGAGGCTCACGCCGACCGCGACGGTCACGTGCCACTGCAGCGGCACGCCCAGGGCCGCGGCGAGCGCGCCCAGACCCGCGCCCGCCATCGTGCCGAACGAGAAGCCGGCGTGGAAGCGCGGCATGATCGCGCGGCCGAGCCGCTGCTCGACGGCCGCGCCCTCGAGGTTCATCGCGGCGTCCCACACGCCCGTGCCGACGCCCATGAGGAACAGTCCCCCGCGCACGACCCAGTCCGCGCCCTCGGCGACCGCGAAGACGGTCGTCACGAGGCCCGCCGTGTTGACGACGGCGAACACGACGACGGCGCGCGCGGCGCCGAGCCGCTCGACGACCAGACCCGTCAGCGGCAGCGCGAGGAGCGAGCCGAACGCCGCGAAGAGCAGCAGGAGGCCCATCTGCGACTCGGCGAAGCCCAGGGCGTCGCGCACCGCGGGCAGGCGTGAGGCCCACGTCGCGAAGTTGAAGCCGTTGAGGAAGAACACCGCGAAGACGGCCCAGGCGGCGAGCACGGCGGCCCGCGGGGCGCGGTACGCGATGGAGGTCATGCGGACGTCTCCTGTCGGTGGGTGCGGCGCCCGGGACGGCGGGCGTGCGGGTCGGAAGGACGTGGCCGTCGGACGACGACGCGAGGTCGCCGGCGCCGGGCCGGGGTGTCCGGCGCGGGCGCGGCGGGGGCGACGTCCGGCACGGGACCATCTTCTCCTGTCCCGCGAGGAGCGGGCTCCGTGGCGGGGTGCAGGGGCGCGACCTGCCGGGCGAGGAGCACGCTGAGGACCATCGCGCCCACGATGAGGACGAGCGCGCGACGTGCGCCCATCGCCTCCGCGGCCAGGCCGAGCAGCGGCGGCGCGGCGAGCGCCGCCATCGAGGAGAACGCCGAGACGACGGAGACACGTCCTGCGGCACGCAACGGCTCGTCGGACGCCGCGGCGATGCCCACGGGGACGGCGAGCGCGGCGCCGAAGCCCCACAGCACCACCCCCGCGCCGGCGAGCGCGAGGCTCGGCGCGAACCCGAACAGCACGAGACCGGCGATCGACGTGATCCCCGACGCGCGCAGGACCGTGACGCGGCCGTAGCGGTCGATGAGTCGGGTGCCGGCCAGGCGCATAACGGTCATCGCGGCGACGAACGCGCCGAACACGACGGCACCGACGGCCTCGGTCTGAGCGAACCCGTCGACCACGGCGAGGGCGAGCCAGTCGTTGGCGGACCCCTCGGAGAGCGCCGCGGAGAGGATCACGAGGCCGATGAGGAGCGTGCGGGGCTCGCGCCACGCGCTCAGCGCCGCGCCGAGGCGCGCACCGCGGCGCGCGAGGCGTGCCCGCAGGCCGGCCGTCTCGACGTCGACGACCGCGTCGCCGAGCGCGTCGGCCGCGGACGGGACGTGCGTGGCACCGGGGGCGCGACGGTCGACGGCGGTGTCGTGCACGGTCACCGGGATCGCCGCGAGGCGCAGGGCGACGGCCACCGCGCCCGTGACGGCGAACTGGGCGAGCACCGGCACCTCGGCGTGCGCGCACGCGGCCCCCACGAGCGAGCCGAGCACGGCACCGACGGAGAACGCCGCGTGGAACTGCGGCAGGATCGTGCGCCCGGCGCGGCGCTCGATGCCGGCGCTCTCCACGTTCATCGGGACGTTGCCGAGCGCGAACGCCATGCCGTTGAGGAAGATGCCGGCGCCGAGGAGCGCGACGGAGCCGGTGGCGGGGCCGAGACCGAGCAGCAGGAACGCGGCACCGAAGAGTGCCGCGGACACGGCGAACGCGACCCGGCCGCCGAAGCGTGCGACGAACGGGCCGGCCGCCGTGACGGTGGCCAGAGCCCC
The DNA here is from genome assembly GCF_042670945.1 of Cellulosimicrobium sp. NPDC057127. Classification (NCBI taxonomy): domain Bacteria; kingdom Bacillati; phylum Actinomycetota; class Actinomycetes; order Micrococcales; family Promicromonosporaceae; genus Cellulosimicrobium; species Cellulosimicrobium sp. NPDC057127. The sequence continues at coordinate 77,821 of NZ_JBHUUP010000005.1, read as the reverse complement.
GACGGCGCCCGCGAGGAGGACGACGCCCAGGTCGGCGGCGCTGAGGTCGAGCGCGTCGCGCACCGACGGGATCCGCGCGAGCCAGCTCGACATCATGACGCCGTTGAGGGCGAAGACGCCGAGGAGCGCGACGTGCGCACGGCGGAGCGAGGGCGCGGACGCAGAGCGCTCTCGAATCGATTCGATCCGAGAGGGGGAACGGCGCGTCGAATCGTTTCGAGGCACGGCATCAAGTGTGCGGGTACGCTGGCACGCGCGTCAATCGACATGCCGACGCGCCGCGCACGCGAGGCGCGTCGGCCGCGAGCAGGCAGGAGCGTGATGACCGGCACCGGGCACCAGGGCGGCACGGCCGCCGCGGGCCCCGCGGCGCACCGACCCACGCTCGCGACCGTCGCCGAGCGCGCCGGCGTCTCGGTCTCCACGGCCTCGCTCGCCTTCTCGGGCGCGGGCCCCATCACGCCCGAGACCCGCGACCGCGTACTCGACGCCGCGCGCGAGCTCGACTACACCGGGCCCAACCCGCTCGGCCGGCAGCTGCGCTCCGGACGGTCGGGCGTCGTCGGGGTCGTCGTCGGCGATCAGCTGAAGCGCGCCTTCCGCGACCCCGTGGCCGTGAAGGTGCTCGACGGGCTCGTCTCGACGCTCGGGGAGAACGGGCTCGGCGTCCTGCTCATCCCCGGCATCCCGTCCGACGACCCGCAGCGCGCCGTCGACCCGCTCGTCGAGAGCGCCGCCATGGACGTCGCGGTGCTCGTGTGGGGCGTCGGCAGCGACGACCCGACGCTCGCCGCACTGCGCCGGCGTGGCGTGCCCGTCGTCATCGGGGAGGGGCGCGCGACCGAGGGATCCCCCCTCGTCGCGATCGCCGACCGCGCCGGCACGGCCCAGGCCGTCCGCCACCTCGTCGACCTCGGGCACGCGCGCGTCGCGGAGATCTCGCTGCCGCTCGACAGCTCCGACCGCAGCGGACCGCTCGACGCCGCACGCCTCGCCGAGGTCGACCGGACCCCGACGGCGAACCGTCTCGCCGGGGTGCGCGACGTCGTCGAGCCCGTGGCGAGCTGGGAGACCGAGGCGTCCCTCGTCGAGCACGGGCGCTCCGCGGCGATCGCGCTCCTCGGGCGCACCACGGACGACGGCACGGTGGCCCCGCTCGACGCGGCGAGCCGACCCACGGCCGTGATCGCGCACTCGGACCTGCTCGCCGCCGGCGCGCTGCTCGGCGTCCGCGAGCTGGGCCTGCGCGTCCCCGAGGACGTGTCGGTCGCCGGCTTCGACGGCCTGGACCTGCCCTGGCTCGCGCCGGACGTGCTGACGAGCGTGGACCAGCCACTCGCGCGCAAGGGAGCGGAGCTCGGCCGCGCCGTCATCGGTCTGCTCGCCGGCGAGGAGCCGGGCACGGTCACGCTCGACGTCGAGCTCGTCGTCGGCACGACGACCGGGCCGGCACCCGCCTGAGGGCACCGGCCCGGCCGCGCGTCCCCGCGGCGCGACGGGTCAGCGGAGCCCGCCGACCTGGAGCGGGTTCGCGCCCGCCGCGGCCATCACGTACCACGCCGTCGCGCCGACGTGCTGGACCGGGAAGTAGCCGAACCCGAAGCCCGTGTCGAGGAGGCTCGACGCGGCCACCACGCCGGCGCGGGCCGGCAGCGGCGCCCCGCCCATCGTCTGGCCCGCACCGACGGCGTCCTGCGCGACACGCACCTCGCCTAGCAGCTCCGCGGCGCGCTCGCGGTCCTCACGGCCGCGCCGTCCCCACCCACGCCCGCCCCTGCTCCCGCGGTCGGCGAGCGCCGCCGCGAGCTGGGCGGTGCCCTCGAGCCACACGCCCTGCGGGTGCACGGGCTGTCCGTTGTACGACGCCGTCGACGTGAGGCTCGCGCTCGAGAACGTCACACCCTCGACGGTCACACCCTCCGGGAGCTGCGAACGCCCGTCGCCCGCGACGTCGCGGGTGGCGAGCGCGCTCCCCGCCCAGTCGAGCGCCCGCGCGTGAGCGCCCTCGCGCAGCGCGAGCCAGCCCCACGTCTGCGGGTCGAGCGGCAGCGGGGCGCGGTTGATCTCGGTGCCGTCGTTCGTCCCGGTGTACAGGTAGCCGCCGTCGGGCTCCCACATGCGGTCGACGAAAGCGCGCGCGTGGTCGCTCGCGCGTGACCAGCGCCGGTCCCACGTGGCGACGGCCAGGTGACGGAAGAACGCGACGCAGTCGACGTTGTGCTCGGTCGACCCGTTCGGCACCGGGGCGTTCCCCCCGTCGACGCCGAAGGAGAACCCGCCGAGCGGCCGCGACGACCAGGTGTTCGCCACGATCCACTCGCCGATGCGCACCGCACCGCGCAGGTAGCGCCTGTCGCGCGTCGCCGCGTACAGGTGCAGCAGGGCGATACCCGGCCACGCCATGTCGCCCACGGCCGTCCCGAGGAAGCCGAACTGCCAGCCGACGTTGGCCGTGCCGTCGGGCAGCACGAGCCCGTGCTCCTGCGGCGTGCCGTCGTGGAAGACGTACGGCCCGACGTTGTACGCCTGGCGCAGGCGGCCGTCGTCGTGCGCGGGGTCGTGCTCCTGCGCGAGGAGCAGGCCGTCGCCGAGCGCCCGGGCGCGGCCGAGAGCGGCCCGCCCGGCGGTGAGCGACGCGCAGATCGCGAGCGCGTTGTCGTAGACGAAGGCGGTGGAGAACAGGCCGAGCTGGTCGGCGTAGGACTGCGCGAGCCGTGGTCCCGGGTTCTGCGCGGGATAGGCGTTCGTCGCGACGTCGAGGAACGCGTGCGCGCGCCGGACGGACGCGAGCCCCGAGGGGCCGTCGTCGTGGGGGCCGCCGCGCCCGAGGACGGTCGCCGTGGGCGCGACGGCCGGCGTGGCGGAGGCGGGCGTGGCGAGCGCGCCCGTGAGAGCGGCAGCTCCGAGACCGGTGAGGGCGAGGAAGTGCCGCCGGTCCAGCCCGGCAGGTGGGCGTGGCACGCCGGTGTCGTACGCGGGGTGGTGGGCATGGGGCAGGGGCATGAGCGTCTCCTTCGACGTCGTCGAGCCGTGCGCGCCTACCGTAGTGGGAGCGTTCCCACCCTGGGAAGAGGTCCACGACGTGATGACGAAGCGAGGCTGGAGAAGCCGTCCGCCACGCTGACGCTCCGGACGAGACCGCGGCGTCGGCACGCGGGTTCAGAGCCGGACGACCGCCTGCGTCTTGCCCAGCACGCGCGCACCCTCGAACGTCACCGTGAGGTCGACGCGCACCGTGCCGGCGTCGGCGTCGATCGCCCCGACGGTGCCGGTGACCTCGACCGTCGCGGCACCCGGGTTCGGGACGGCGACGGGGCGCGTGAAGCGCGTCTGGTAGTCCACGACGGCGCCCGGGTCGCCGGCCCAGTCCTCGACGAGCGCGACGGCCGCGCCCATCGTGAACATGCCGTGCGCGATGACGCCGGGCAGCCCGACCTCCGCCGCGAACGCGTCGCTCCAGTGGATCGGGTTGAAGTCGCCGCTCGCTCCGGCGTAGCGCACGAGGCGCGCCCGGTCGACGTCGACCGTGCGCGTGCCGACGACGTCGCCGACGTTCAGCTCGGCGAGGACCGGACGCGCGGAGGCCGTCCCTGCGGGCTGCTCGGTGCTCATGCGCCCTCCCCCCGGACGGCGAGCGTGGACGTCACCGTCGCGACCGGCGACCGCTCCCCCGCCTCACCGTCCGTCTGCGCGAAGATCTCGCAGCGCGTGGTGACCATGGCGAGGCCGGCCCGCTCGACGATCGAGTCCACGTGCAGCACGGTCACGAGCTCGTCGCCAGCGACGATCGGCCGGTGGTGCGTGAAGCGCTCGTCGGCGTGGACGACGCGCGAGAAGTCGATGCCGGCCTGCGGGTCCTCGATGAGCTGCGCCTCGGCGCGCTGCGCGACGACGACCGCGAAGGTGGGCGGTGCGACCAGGTCCGGATAGCCCGCACCCCGCGCCGCCACGAGATCGTGGTGCACGGGGTGCGTGGAACCGACGGCGGCGGCGAACTCGCGCAGCTTCTCCCGGCCGACGGAGTACGGGGCGTTCGCCGGGTACTCGCGACCGGCGAAGTCTGCGTTGATCGCCACGGGTCGGGTGCTGGACCGCTGGGTCAGCGGGTCTCGCGGTGCGCGGTGTGCTTGCCGCAGCGCGGGCAGAACTTCGCCATCTCCAGGCGGTCCGGGTCGTTGCGACGGTTCTTCTTCGTGATGTAGTTGCGCTCCTTGCACTCCACGCAGGCCAGCGTGATCTTGGGGCGAACGTCAGCGCTCTTGCTTGCCACGGTAGTGAGCCACCTCTCGCGCCTCCGGAGGGCGCATGTGCTGTGCAGGCCGCACGACGCCGGCCGCCGTACGGAGTTGTCGATAGTGGTAGCGGAGGCGGGGATCGAACCCGCGACCTCACGATTATGAGTCGTGCGCTCTAACCATCTGAGCTACCCCGCCGCGTGACTGAACGCGAGGCCGCCTCGCGGAATTCCCGCAAGACGGCCCCGCGTCACCACAGAGCCCCGAAAGGGAATCGAACCCTTGACCTTCTCCTTACCATGGAGACGCTCTGCCGACTGAGCTATCGGGGCAGCGCGGAAAACTCTACACGCATCGGGCCCCGCCGCGAAATCGGCGAGATCTCGCCGATCGTGCGCCCCGGCCCGCTGCCGCACACCCGGTCCCGGCCGCACGTCGACCGCCAGGAGTGGCGAGCGACAACGACGACGGGGCGCCACCCGTAGGTGGCGCCCCGTCGCTCCGGTGGCAGGTGAGGGATTCGAACCCCCGAAGGCTGAGCCGTCTGATTTACAGTCAGATCCCTTTGGCCGCTCGGGCAACCTGCCGTGTGGAGTTGTCAGCGCGGACAGCCTACACATCGTGCAGGTGGCCACGCGGGCGAGCCCACGATACAGCCCGCAGGACCGCTGGCGAAATCCGCTCGGCGCCGCGGCCTGGCGACGTCCGTGGTCGCTCCTACAGTGGTCCCGTGAACGACCCCGCTCCCCTGCCGGAGCACCCTGCTGCCACCTCCGGCGCCGCAGAGCGCCCGTCGACCCCGGCCGGGTCCGCGGCGGCCCCCGAGGCCCCGGGCACCGCCGTCGGGCCGGTCGACCGTGCGGGCCTGCTCGCCGGCGCGAGCGCCTACCTGCTGTGGGGCGCGATGCCCCTCTACTTCCCGCTCCTCGAGCCGGCAGGCCCGCTCGAGATCATCGCGCACCGGATCGTGTGGAGCCTCGTCGTGTGCGTGGCGATGCTCCTCGTCGTGCGACAGCTCGGCCGCTTCGTGCGCGTCCTGCGCAGCCCGCGCACGCTCGCGCTGCTCGGCCTCGCCGCGGTGCTCGTCGCGACGAACTGGACGATCTACGTCTACGGCGTGCTGTCCGGCCACGTCCTGGACGCCGCCCTGGGCTACTTCGTCAACCCGCTCGTCACGGCGCTGCTCGCCGTCGTCGTGCTGCGCGAGCGGCTGCGCCCGGCGCAGTGGGTGGCGCTGTCGATCGGCGCGGTGGCCGTCGCCGTCATCACCGTCGGGGTGGGGCGCGTCCCGTGGATCGCGCTCGGCGTCGCCTTCAGCTTCGGCCTCTACGGTCTCGTGAAGAACCGCACGGGGCGGACCGTCGAGGCGCTGCCCGGCCTCGCGGCGGAGACGGCGACGCTCGTCCCGCTCTGCCTGGCGTACCTCGCCTGGCTCGCCGCGACCGGCACGGGCACGTTCACGCCGTCCGAGCCCGCCCACGCGCTCCTGCTCGCCTCGTCCGGGCTCGTGACCGCCGTGCCCCTCCTGCTCTTCTCCTCCGCCGCGCGGCGCATCCCGCTGTCGCTCGTCGGCATGCTGCAGTACCTCACCCCGGTCCTGCAGTTCCTCTGCGGTCTCCTCGTCTTCCACGAGCACATGCCGCTCGCGCGCTGGGCGGGTTTCGCCCTCGTCTGGGTCGCGCTGGCCGTCCTCAGCACCGACGCGCTGCGCTCGGCCCGCGCCGCACGGCTCCGGCGCTCGGTGCCCCCGGTCAGCGGCTGAGCCTGTCGTCCGAGCAGCCGTGCGCCGTCGTTCACGACGACGTCGCCCCGGGTTCACGGTGAGCCCCTAGCGTCACGGCGACAGCGCTGGCGGCGGCCGTGACGGCCCCCGCCGGCACCCACGGCCATCGAAAGGTTCCACCGTGCCTCGAGGCTCCAGACGGCTGCTCAGCGCCGCCGCCCCCGTCTCCGCGCTCGCCGTCCTCGCGAGCGTCGGCCTCTCCGCAGGACCGGCGGTCGCCGTTCCCGCGAGCGGGTCCCTCGCCCCGACGACCGTCACCGAGGTCGCGGACGACCTCGGCTCACGCTTCACGCTCGCCGTCCTCCCGGACACCCAGTTCTACTCGCGCTACGCCCAGTCGAACTTCGAGCCCGACTACGGCACGAACCCGTTCGCCACCCAGACGGCGTGGCTCGCCGAGCACGCCGACGAGCTCAACATCCCGTTCGTCACGCACCTCGGCGACGTCGTCGACCGCGTCGGGGTCGAGAACGAGTGGCGGACGGCGGACGCGGCGATGCGCACGCTCGAGGACGCCGCGCTCCCCTACTCGGTCCTCGCCGGCAACCACGACGTGCTGAACTCGCGCGACGACCTCTACGACACGGCGTACGACCTCGCGAACGAGCCGTTCCTGCGGTGGTTCGGTCCCGGGCGCGCCGCGAGCCAGGTCACCGACGGCGGGACCGACCCGACCGGCATGAACCAGTACCAGGTCTTCGAGGCGGAGGGCCAGGAGTTCCTCGTGCTCGCGCTGTCGTGGCGCGCGTCCGACGCGACGCTCGCGTGGGCGAACGAGGTCGTCGACGCACACCCGACGACGCCGACCATCCTGACCTCGCACGACATCATCAACGCCGACGCCCCCGCCGGCGCCACGAGCCGCAACGGCGAGCGCCTGTGGGACGCGCTGATCGCGCACAACGACCAGATCTTCCTCACCCTCAACGGGCACTACCACGGGGCTGCCGTGACCGAGCGCACCAACGACGCCGGCCACGCCGTCACGCAGATCCTCATGGACTACCAGATGGCCTACGAGGGCGGGAACGGCTACCTCGGGCTGTTCGAGTTCGACCTGTCGAACGACGTGATCGACGTCGAGACCGTCTCGCCCTGGGTCGTCAGCAAGCCCACCGAGACGCTCACGTCCTACGACGACCCGGTGCTCGACGGCGACACCCAGCAGTTCTCGATCCCGATCGACTTCTCCGAGCGGTTCGGCGGGTTCAACCCCGGCTTCGGCCCGGGCGACGGGCAGTGGCCGTCGCTGAGCGACCGCGCGGTCGAGATCCTCACCGACGGCTTCGAGGGCGTGCCGGGTTCGACGGACGTGCTGCCCGGGAGCGCCGAGGACTACGTCGAGGTCGACGGCACGCTGGCGCACTGGCGCATGACCGGCGAGACGGGGACGCTCGCCGAGGGCGAGGTCGTGGAGGACGTCGCGGGCGACAGCGACCTGCACCGTGCCGCGATCGCCGAGTCGGGCTCCCCGACCGCGCAGGTCGAGGACGTCGCCGTCGTCGACGCGACCTACCCGTACTCCTCGTCGGGCCAGGCCGTGTGCTTCGCGGACTCGAGCAAGGTCACCGACCGGTACAGCTACCTGACGACGGACGCGGACGCCCCGGTCAACGACGCCGACCTCTCCAGCGGCTACACGATCGAGACGTTCGTCCAGATGGACACCTCCTGGACCGCGGACGACAACGCGTGGAGCAAGGCGCTCGTGCGCAGCGGCAACCGCTCGCAGATCCCCGGCATGCCGTGGAGCCGCTGGGACTACACGGCGTCGCCGACCGCGCTGGGCATCTCCAACCTCCGCGAGTTCCAGTGGACCGAGGTCGGCCAGGACGCCACCAAGGGCGACAGGACCAACTGGTCCGGCGAGATCATGGTCGACACCTGGAGCCACGTCGCGCTCGTCAACGACCCCGCGACGGCCGAGACGACGATGTACGTCAACGGCGCGCCGGTGCTGCGCACCGCGCTCGACACCGTGGGGGCGTCGTTCAACCCGGGCATGCCGTGGATCGTCGGCGCGGACTGGGTCGACGACGCCGCCACCAACGGCTGGAACGGCTGCGTCGGCGAGACGCGCATCGTCGACCGCCCGCTCGACCGCGACGAGTGGCTGACCGCACGCCCCGACCTCGCCGGGCTGGAGGTCACGGAGCTGCCGGAGCAGCCCGTGCCCGCGGACGTCACCGAGGTCGAGCTCGGTGGCCTCGGCACGCCGCGCGCGACCGTGACGGCGACGGCCGGGACGCACGAGCCGCTCACCACCACGGTGGCCGAGGACGGCACGTGGACGCTCACCGTCCCTGCCTCGTCGATCGACGCGGAGGGCACGCTCGTGTCGGTCGTCCAGGGCTTCGGCGAGCGCGTCTCCGACCCGGTCGAGGTCACGCTCACCCGCGCCGGCGAGCCGGGCGGGGACGTGAAGTTCTCCGTCGACGCCCAGGTGCGCCAGCTCGGGTCGCGCCCCTACCTCGCGGTCCGCGTGCACAACGAGGACGACGTCGCGCTCGACGTCACCGTCGAGACCGACCACGGCAGCCGCACGTTCGACGGCGTCGCCCCGGGCGCGAACGCGTACCACGCGTTCGCCGTCCGCGACGGCGCACCGGGCGAGGTCACCGTCACGGCGACTGCCGTGCAGGACGGCGAGACGGTCACCGACCGCTCCGTCGTCACGGTGGAGCAGGCGGGCTGACCTCGCGGTCACCCGGACGAGGGCCTCGCGCGGTGACCAGGTCGCCGCGCGGGGCCCTCGTGGCCTCGCTGGACTACCGTGGGCTCCGCACGAGGCAGCACGCCCACCACCGTCACGAGGGAGAACCCATGGCCGACTCGTCGTTCGACATCGTGAGCAAGGTCGACCGTCAGGAGGTCGACAACGCGCTCAACCAGGCCGCCAAGGAGGTCTCCCAGCGGTACGACTTCCGCAACGTCGGCGCGTCGATCGCCTGGAGCGGTGAGAGCATCGTCATGGTCGCGAACTCCGCCGAGCGCGTCCTCGCGATCCTCGACGTCTTCGAGACCAAGCTCGTCAAGCGCGGGATCTCGCTGAAGTCGCTCGACACCGGGGACAAGGAGCCCAAGGCGTCGGGCAAGGAGTACCGGCTCGCCGCGACCCTCAAGGAGGGCCTGTCGAGCGAGAACGCGAAGAAGATCACCAAGATCATCCGCGACGAGGCCCCGAAGGCCGTCAAGACGCAGATCACCGGCGACGAGGTGCGTGTGACGAGCAAGTCGCGCGACGACCTGCAGACGGTCATCGCGCTCCTCAAGGCCGCCGACCTGGACGTCGCGCTGCAGTTCACGAACTACCGCTGACGCGGCGCCGGGCCGCGCGACGACGTCCCCGGCCCGGCGTCAGCCCAGCAGCGCGGCGACGCGGCCCGCCGGGTCCGGGCCGCCCGCGCACGCCGCCTCGACCACCTCGACGGCCAGGTCCCGCAGGCGGACGTTGCGGTCGTTGGACACGCGCCTGAGCACGTCGAACGCCTCGTCGGGGTGCACCGCGCGCACCAGGGCGACGATGCCCTTCGCCTGCTCGATGGGCCCGCGACTCTCGCCCGCGGCGCAGATGTCGCCGCGGGCGCGCAGCTGCGCGTGCCGGGCGACCTCATCCGTCACATCGACGAAGTAGCCGACGAGCTCGACGACCCCACCGTCGCGCGGACCGCGCCTGCCCTGACCGACGACGACCAGCGAGCGCTCCCGTCCCCGGGCGTCCATGATCCGGTGCATGCTCGAGAACGGCTCCACCGTCGCGCGCGCCCGCTCGAGGACGCGCGCGGCCAGGCCGCGGTCGTCCGGGTGCTCGTGAGCCAGGACGAGCTCCGTGGTAGGCACGACCTCTCCGGGCTCGAACCCGTGCATGACGAACGTCTCGTGCGACCACCACCACCGCCCCGTGGCGAGGTCGAACCGGTACTGGCCGATCCGTTGCCCGGGCCTGCCCGCGAGGGCACGGTCGATCGCCGGGGTGTCGAGAGACGTGCTCGTCTCCGCCTCGCGGCGAGGTCGACGAGCCGGGGCATGACCCATCTTGTCGACTGTAGACCCGGCCTGGACCGGGCGCACCCGCCCGCCGGCGCGTGCGACAGTAGGGCGGTGCCGCGCCCACCGCACCCGCCCGCTCTGCCGCGTCTCGTCGCGACGGACCTCGACGGCACGCTGCTGCGCAGCGACGGCACCGTCTCGCACCGCACGCGCGCTGCGCTGCTCGCCGCCGAGGAGGCGGGCGTCGAGATCGTCTTCGTCACCGCCCGGCCGCCCCGCTGGCTCGCACCGCTGCGCGACGTCGTCGGGGGCCACGGCCGCGTCATCTGCCTCGGCGGCGCCGCCGTGTGGGACCTCGCGACCGGACGGGCGCTCGACGTGTGCGGCTTCCGCGACGACGCCGCTCTCGCACTCGTCGCCGACCTGCGCGACGCCGTGCCGGACGTCGTGCTCGCCCTCGAGCGCGTCGAGGGCCCGACGTTCGACCCCGGGTTCCGCTCCCCCGGCGACGACGCGGCCGACCCCGCGCAGGCGGACGCGGTACGTCCCGTGGAGCAGACGCTCGCCCCGCCGCGCCCTGCTCCGGCGCCCGGGCCGGTCGGCAAGATCCTCGCGCGTCGCGGCGCGGCGCCTCCGCCGCCCGACGCGCCGGCGACGCAGCCGGTCGTCGTCGCCCACGACGAGGACCCCGGGCAGGAGAGGTTCTTCGCCGAGGTGCGCGACGTCGTCGGCGACCGCGCACACCTCGCCTACTCCGGCGCCGCCGGGCTGGCCGAGCTCCTCGCGCCGGACGTGACCAAGGACGTCGCGCTCGCGCGCTGGTGCACGCGGCTCGGCATCGAGGCGCACGAGGTGTGGGCGTTCGGGGACATGCCGAACGACCTCCCGATGCTGCGCTGGGCCGGCAGGTCGTTCGCCGTCGCGAACGCCCACCCCGACGTGCACGCGGCCGCGAACCACGTCACCGCGGCGAACGACGCGGACGGCGTCGCGGTGGCCCTGGAAGCCGCGCTCGGCTGACTTGCCGGCGGGACGGACACACCGCCGAGACGGCCTGGCTCAGTGGTAGGTGATGCCGCCCTGCCCGTGCCCGGCCATCGCCTCGAGGCGACGGATGCGGTCCGCCATCGGCGGGTGGGTCGCGAACATCTTGCCCACCCCCGCCCCGCGGAACGGGTTCGCGATCATGAGGTGCGAGACGTCCACGAGGTCGCGGTTCTGCGGCAGCGGCGCGCGCTGCGTCCCCGCGTCGAGCTTGCGCAGCGCCGACGCCAGCGCGAGCGGATCTCCGGTGAGGCGGGCGCCGTCCTCGTCCGCGTCGTACTCGCGCGTGCGCGAGATCGCCATCTGGATGAGCATCGCCGCGATCGGCGCGAGGAACATCATCGCCAGCGCGGCGAGGGGGTTGCCGCCTCGTTCGCGGTCCCCGCCGAAGAACAGCAGGAACTGCGCGAGCGACGTGATGACGCCCGCGAGCGCCCCCGCGACGGACGACGTGAGGATGTCGCGGTTGTACACGTGCATGAGCTCGTGGCCGAGCACGCCCCGCAGCTCGCGCTCGTCGAGGATCCGCAGGATCCCCTCCGTGCAGCACACCGCGGCGTTCTTGGGGTTGCGACCGGTCGCGAACGCGTTGGGCGCCTGCGTGGGCGAGACGTAGAGGCGGGGCATGGGCTGGCGGGCCGCGGTCGAGAGCTCGCGCACGATCCTGTACATCGCCGGCTGCTCGAGCTCGCTCACCGGGCGGGCGTGCATCGCGCGGATCGCGATCTTGTCCGAGTTCCAGTACCCGTAGAACGTCGTCACCAGACCGATCGCGACGAACACCCACAGCAGGTTCGCGCGCGCGCCGAACAGCGCCCACAGGCCGAGGACGATGGCCCACATGACGCCGAAAAGCGCGGCGGTCTTGACCCCGTTGAAGTGCTGACGTCGTCCCACGTGCGCTCCTTCCACGCTGGGGGCGGCCCGCCGTGGTGCCGGACCGCCCGCCGGGCGACGACCGCGCCGCCGCCCACCACGTGAACGTGCGAGCGCGTCCGGTCGTTCCCAGGGACGACGACGCGGGGTCAGCCGACCTCGGACTGGCCGCGCGCCACGCGGATCATCTCCTCGCGCGGGACGACCTTGATGCGCTCGCGTCCGTGGGGCTCGCCGAGGCCGCGCTCGAACGCGTCCAGCAGCTCCCAGCCGGACCACTCGACGTAGTCGACGCCGCGCTCCGCGAGGAAGTCGACGATGGCGTCGGGCGCGCCGAGCGGGGCGACGCGGCCGCCCGCGAGGTCGGCCGCAGCGACGTCGCCGCCGTCACCGGCACCGGTGACGTCCTCGACGAGGTGGCGGATCGTCTCCGAGGCGTCGGACTTCGTGTGGCCGATGAGGCCGACGGGGCCGCGCTTGATCCAGCCGGTCGCGTAGACGCCGGGGAGGTGCTCGCCGTCGATGTCGACGACGCGCCCCTCACGGTTGGGGATGACGCCCTTGAGCTCGTCGAACGGGATCTCGGGCAGCGGCGAGCCGAAGTAGCCGACCGCGCGGTACACGGCCTGGACGGGCCACTCGTGGAACTCACCGGTGCCGGAGACCGTGCCGTCGCCGTTGAGCTGCGTGCGCTCCGTGCGCAGGGCCTCGACCTTGCCGTCGCCGAGCACGGCCGCCGGGGCGTGGAGGAAGTGCAGGTGCAGGCGGCGCGACGCCGTGAGCTCGGACGGGTCCTTGAGCGCCCAGTCCGTGAGGGTCTTCACGACCTGCTTCGTCTGGTTGGACGAGTTGATCGCGGCCGTCGAGCCCTCGTCGAACTCGAAGTCCTCGGGGTAGACGATGACGTCGACGTCGGGCACGTGGCCCAGCTCGCGCAGCTCGAGCGGCGAGAACTTGGCCTGCGCCGGGCCGCGGCGCGCGAACACGTGCACGTCCGTCACGGGCGAGGCCTTGAGCGCGTCGTAGACGTTCTGCGGGATCTCGGTCGGCAGCAGGTCGTCGGCGTGCTTCGCGAGGACGCGCGCGACGTCGAGCGCGACGTTGCCCGCGCCGAGCACGGCCACCTGCTCCGCCTCGAGCGGCCACGTCCGCGGCACGTCGGGGTGCCCGTCGTACCAGGACACGAAATCGGCCGCGCCGTAGGACCCGGGCAGGTCGATGCCCTCGATGGGCAGCGCCGCGTCGCGGATGGAGCCCGTGGAGAACACGACCGCGTCGTAGTACTGGCGCAGGTCGTCCAGCTTGAGGTCGACCCCGTAGTCCACGTTCGCGAGCAGACGGATGTCGCCGCGGCTGAGCACCTTGTGCAGCGCGACGATGATCTGCTTGATGCGGGGGTGGTCGGGCGCGACGCCGTAGCGGACGAGACCGAACGGCGCGGGCAGACGCTCGAAGAGGTCGATGCTCACGTCGAGGTCGGTCTTGGACAGGATGTCCGCGGCGTAGATCCCGGCGGGACCCGCGCCGACGATCGCGACGCGCAGGGGACGGATGCTGCTCACAGGACAGGACGCCTTCCGGTCGAGGACGGGAGTCTGGTTCGCGCGACCAGGGAGGCGGTCGCGGCGCGGCGGCCGGTGGTCGTGGCCGCGGATGACCATCTCGATTGTACGACCGGGTGAGGGTAGCCTCACCCAGCCCTCTCCCGACTCTCCTACTGTGCCAGGCGTCTCGCGACCCGGATAGCCCGTCTTGTGATCCGGGCGAATGTAAACGGTGACGAGCCGGCGCAGATGTCGCGCCGTGCTGCCGCCGGTGCCGCGCGGGAGCGGTCAGAGGTCGCGGGCGAGGCGCAGGCCGTCCTGGACGGCGCGGATCTCCTCGCCGGCCCAGGGCTGCTGCACGACCGTGCACGTGCCGGTCGTCTGCACCAGGTCCGCCACCGGCCCGCGCGGGACGAGCACCGTGCGCACCGACTGCACGAGCACGGTCCCGGCACCGCCCTTGAACGAGGCCTCTACCCAGCGGCCGGGCAGGCCGTCGACGTCGACGTCGCCGGTGCCGAGCTCGCGCATCTTCGGCATGGGCCGCAGCTTGCGCAGCACCTCGGCGTGCGCGTCGTCGAGCGTGACCTCGGCGCGCACGCGGGAGACGACGACGATGACGTTCGGGTTGAACTCCCCGTCGGGGACCTCACGGCCGAGCGCGAGCGGCAGGGCGACGTGCGGCAGCGGGACCCAGTGCTCGGGTGCGGTCAGGCTCACCCCGACCGGGGCCGGGAAGTCGTCGCTCGGGTAGCGCAGGTCGGTCATGCGATCAGCAGCCCTTCGTCGTCAGCGGTCCGCGCGCCAGTCTCCCAGACGCGGCACGACGAGGGCGCGGGACCCGTGCGGGTCCCGCGCCCTCGTGCGTGCTGGAGAGGATCAGCCGTTGGAGGCCTGCTCCTGCTGCTGCGCGTTCTGCTGAGCCTTCTGGCCCGCGTCCGTCAGCGTCTGCGCGACGTTGTTGAGCTGCGTCTGCGCGGCGGGCCAGTCGTTGCCCTTGAACTGCTGCGCGTCCGGGCCCTCCCAGGCCACGCCCTGGATCTGGCTGTTGAGGTTCTGCATCGTCGTGCGGATCTCGTCCGCCTTCTGCTGCAGCGTCTGCCCCAGCCCGCGCAGCTCCTCGACGTTCGCGCCCCACATGCCACCAGCCATGGTGATTCCCTCCTGTCGTGGCGACCACTGTCCGTGGACGCCGTGTGCGTTCGACGATGGCAGTACTCAACCATCGACCCGGACGGCGGTCGATGGGGAGGTGTCCCCATCGGCGCCGTGACCTGCTGCGCGGCGCTACCCCGGCAGCGCCACGTGCATCTTGCGTGCCCGGCCCGACACGACGAGGAAGCCTCGCCCGGGCGGGAAGTCGGCGCGGCGGAGCCTGCCCAGCCCGGTGCCGAGCAGGTTGTCGCCGTCGAGGTCGCCCGGGGTGAGCAGGAGCCCGGTGCGGCCCGCCTTGAACGGCTGTGCGAGCGCCCACGCCTGACCCCACGTCGACGACTCCGCCTCGCCGACGACGAGCTGTTCGGCACGCACCGCCGCGCGCACGAACGCGGCCAGCGGCTGCTCAGCGGGCGTCCCGGTGAACTCGGTGACGGACTCGGCGAGCACCGTGAGCCCCCCGGGCCGCAGCGACCCGGCGTCCAGCGCGGCCGTGAGGCTCTGGAGCAGCGTCACGACCTCCTCCGGTGAGGTCGCGCTGGTGTCCCACGCGTCGAGCCCCGAGATGCTCGTGGGCCGCGGCGACAGGTAGACCACGCGCCCGGCCCGGGCGCGCCGCACCGCGTGCGCGATGGTGACGAGCGCCGTCGTGCGCCCGCCGCCGGGCGGGCCCGCGAGCAGGAACGTCCCGCGCACCGGGAGCCCCACGGGCGCGATGTCGAGGTCGTCCAGGCCGATCGTCGGACGCTCCCCCGCGAGGACCGGCAGGTCCTCGAGCGCGAACGTGTCGGGCAGGCGGTCGATCCCCGGCGCCTCGGCGATCCCCTGGCGCACCATGGCGTCGCGGAGCCGCCCGAGCTCGCGCCCCTGGAGCGCGACGTTGGCGTCCCCGCCCAGCACCGCGACCTGGACCTCGTTCTCGTCGAGGACCCCGCGTCCGGGCGGCGACGTGAGGGAGAGCACGTCGCGCGGGACGCCGAGCGTCAGGTAGTCCTCCTCGTTGGCCAGGCGCAGGACGAGACGCTTCTGGATCGTCGAGCCGAGCGACGTCGGGACGGAGGCCGCGCGGTCGCCCGCGACGACCACGTGCACGCCCACCTGGCGGCCGTCGGTCGCGACCGCCGTGAACGCGCCCCAGACGGGGAACTGGTGGGCGGCCCGGAACTCGTACGACTCGCGGAACGCCCCGATGCCGTCGACGAGCAGCAGGATGCGCGGCTCGTCCGGCGCGCCGGCGAGACGCCGGTACTCGGAGATGTCGCCCGCCCGGACCGCGGCGTACCGCGCCGAGCGCTCGTCGACGAGGTCGCGCAGCATGCGCAGCACGCGCTGCACGCGCTCCTCGTCGTCGGCCGAGATGACCGCGCCGACGTGGGGCAGGTCCTCGAGCATGCGCAGGCCGCTCGCGCCCGCGTCGATCGCGTACACCTGTACCGGGCCGCCGCGCGCCGTGATCGCGGCCGACACCGCGATCGAGCGCAGGGTCGCGCTCTTGCCCGCGCCACCGGTGCCGTACACCGCGAGGTTGCCGTCGCGGTCCGGCTCGTAGAACACGGTGGGCTGGCTCTGCGTCGCCGGGTCGTCCTCGACGCCGAGCAGCAGCATGGTGTCGGTCCGCGGGTTCGGCAGCCGGGCGAGGTCGTACGTCGGCGCGAGCTCCGGCAGCCACGGCTTGCGGGGCGCGGGCACGGCGGCCTCGGTCGCCGCCCGCGAGATCGTCGCGACGACGCGCGAGATGTCGTTCGGACCGGGGTCCGCGTCCTCCTCCACCTCGGGCTCCGGCAGCTCCCAGCGCGCGCCCGTGCCGAACGCCATCTCCTGGACGTCGATCCGTGCGCGCTCGGGGCGCGCGCTCGTCCAGCCGCCCGCGTAGCCCGTCTGGAACGGCGTGATCCGGCCGGGGCCCGTCTTCACCGCGCCGCGGCCCGGGATCGACGGGTCGAAGTGCGCTGCCATGGGGATGCCGAGGATGTCGGTCGAGTCGTCCTCGTCGGCCATGCGCAGCGCGACGCGCAGGTTCGTGTTGGCGCGCAGGTTGTCCCGGATGACGCCGGCCGGGCGCTGGGTCGCGAGGATGAGGTGCAGGCCCAGCGAGCGCCCGCGCTGCGCGACGTCCACGACGCCGTCGACGAACTCCGGGACCTCGTTCACCAGCGCCGCGAACTCGTCGACGACGATGAGCAGGCTCGGCGGGGCGTCCGGGTCGCCGGTGCGCTCGAGCGACGCGAGGTCCTTGGCCTTCTTCCGGTTGAGCAGGTGCTCGCGGTACCGCAGCTCGGCGCGCAGCGACGTCAAGGCCCGGCGCACGAGGTGCGGCGAGAGGTCCGTGACGAGCCCCACCGTGTGCGGCAGGTCGACGCAGTCCGCGAAGGCGGCACCGCCCTTGTAGTCCACGAAGAGGAACGTCACGCGGTCCGGGCTGTGGGCGGCGGCCATGCCCAGCACCCACGACTGGAGGAACTCCGACTTGCCGGCGCCGGTCGTCCCGCCGACGAGCGCGTGCGGGCCCTGCGTGCGCAGGTCGAGGTAGAGCGGCTCGCTGCCCGAGTGGCCCACGAGCGCACGCAGCGTCGTCGGCCGCTTGCGCCGCACGGGCGCAGACCCGTCGCGCGGCGTGAGCGAGCCGTTCTCCCGCCAGGCGTCCACGAGCGTGCCGGGGTCCTCGGCGAGCGAGGTGCCCGCGAGGGTGAGGTAGGAGACCGAGCGCGGCAGGTCCGAGTCGTCGTCCACCGGCGCGCCGACGTCCACGACCGGCGCGAGGATGCGCGCGACCTCGTGCGCGGTCGCGAGGTCCACGGTCTCGCACGTGACGGGGAAGGAGAGCCGGCCCACGCGCACCTCGCCCGCGGTGGCACCGGCCGCGGCGCCCGGCCGCCCCGCGCCCTCCGAGGGCGTCTCGCCCTGGTCGACGAGCACGAACGTGCGGCACGCGGCAGGCAGCTGCTCGACGGTCGGGGCGACCCAGACGACGTGCACGCCCGCGTCCGCGCCACGCTCGACCAGGCGTGTGAGGCGCGAGCGGTCGACGGGCGCGTCGTCCTCGACGAGCACGACGACGGTCGGCAGCACGGGCGCGGGCGTGTCCTCCGGGTTGGCGAGGTCGATGGGGCCGCGCAGCTCGGCGTGGTGGTCGAGGTCGGCGCCGCGCGCCTCGACGAGGTCCTCCAGCCGCGAGAGCAGCGCGAGCGCCGCGCCCGGGTTGTCGGCGAGGTGGTCGCCGCCGAGCGGGCTGTGCGGCGAGCCGGTGTGCGGCAGCCACTCGAGCCACTCCCAGTCGGCGCGCGAGCGCTGCGACGTGATCGCGGCCAGCACGAGCTCCGACGGCGAGTGCAGGCCCGCGAGCTGGACGAGGACCGCGCGCCCGACGGCGTCGACGGTCGCGCCCGCCCCGGCGATGCCCAGCGCGCCGTCCGTGCGCAGCCGGCCGACGACCGGCACCCCGTCGATCGTCGCGCACTCGGCGTGCAGCTTCTCGAGCTCCGCCCAGAACTCCGGGAGCGTGTTGTTCTCGTTCTGCTGCTCGACCTGCGTGCGCGACGGCGCGGTCCCGAGCCCGATCCGGACGGTCAGGAACGCCTCGTGCTCCGGCCGGTGCGTCCACAGCAGGCCGCCGAGGCGCCGCACGGCGTCGACCGTGTCGGCGACGGACGGCGCCTCCGTGAGCCGCACCGCGCGCTCGACGGCGTGCGTGCGGGCGATCGTCTCGCGCATCGCCGCGACGGACGCCCGGAACTGCTCGGCCTGCGCCTTGAACTTGCGCCTGCCCTGGATCTTCGCGTCGAGGTACGCGCCGAGCATGAGGATCGGGCTGAGCCCGATGAAGACGATCGACAGGACGTTGCGCGTGACGGAGTACAGGATCACGCCCATGACGAGCGGCGCGACCATCGCGAGGTACGGGAAGCGCGCCGGCTCCTGCGGCTGCGGGGGCCGCGGAGCACGCAGCGTGCGCTCGCCGAACCGCGCGACGACGCGGGGCGAGCGGTTGAACTCGACGACCGGCGTCGTCGGGGCCAGGCTCGTCGACCGGTGCAGCGCCACGACGGAGACCACGGAGCTGCCGATGGTCACCGTGTCGGCCGACGTGAGCGTGGAGCGCGTCATGCGCTGACCGCCCATCACGAGCCCGTTGGCGGAGTTGGTGTCGGTGATCTCGATCGACTCGCCGACCGTGATGCGGGCGTGGCGCTTGGACACCTGCGGGTCCCCGAGCCGGATGTCCATCGTGCGGTCGCGGCCGAGGTAGCTCGTGCCGACGGGCAGCGGAAACTCGCGCCCGGCGTCCGGGCCCTCGAGGACCCGCAGCACGGCCACGGCCGCGCCGCGGTCCTGCCCGGGCGCGTCGAACTGCTCCGAGACCCGCACGATCGAGACCGTCGACCCCGAGCGGAGCCCCGCCTCGACGAGGTCGCTCGTGGGCGACAGCACCCGCCCCTGGTCGGCGGCCGCCCCGCCGGCGGCCGCCCCGCCGGCGGCCGCGACCTGCAGGGTGAGCCGCTCGGGCACCGCGGTGCCCGCCCGGGCCGGGTCGCCCGCGAAGAGGGCCTCCGCGACGTCGCGCACGGTCGCCGTCGCGTCGGCGGTGACCGCGACGTTCGTCGCGGTCGCGTCCGGGCGGTGCAGCGTGAGCTTGATGCGCACAGGCGGGTCCTTCGGTGTCCGTGGCGGGCGGGTTCGGTGGGAGGTGCGGCCCCGGCGCAGGCGCACGCCAGCGGCGGCCCGTCGCGGGTCGCCCCGGGCCCGGCGTGCGCCGGCGCCGGGTCAGCCGTCGTCGGTCACGTCGAGCAGCGGCAGGTCGGCGGCCGTCACCAGGCGCGAGGCGACGGCGTACTCGACGAGGCGGGCGCGCCGGTTCGTGGCGAGCGCCCCGGGTCCCCCGCGCAGGCCCTTGACCCCGATGCGGTCGAGCTTGTCGCAGACGTTGTCGAGCTTGCGGTTGAAGCGCGTCGTCGCCCAGCCGAGGCGCGCGGCCGCGGCGGCCGACGACGGGATCTCCGACAGCCCGGTCCCGTCGCGCCGCAGCATCGGCTCGGCGAGCGCGACGATGAGCTGCTTCTGGCTCGTCGTGAACGTGATCATGCCGATCGTCGTCGCGCCGCCCGCCTCTTCGTCCTCGGACCGGATCTCCTGGTACGGCGCGCCGCGCAGCTGCGCCGTGAGCTCGTACGTCGTGGGGCCCGCCGTGAACACGATCGACGTCGTCGGGAAGACGAGCGGGAGCCGGTTGCCCGGCGACAGCCACGACTGGACGCCGCCGCCCGCGTCGCACACCGTCGCGGAGATCAGGGAGCCGACGTTCGCGAGCCACCACATGTCGGTCTCGCGCACGATGCGCAGGAAGCGGCGGTGCAGGTACGGGTTGTCCTCGATGGCGAGGTCGCCGTCGCGACCGATGTCGAAAGGCTCGCCCTCCGGCGACGGGCGGAACCACTCGCCGCAGAACTCGATCGCGAGCTCGCTCATCCCTGATCCACCTCCGGCACGCACGCGGTCTGCGGGTTCGCCGAGAAGCGCCCGCCGCGGATGACGACGACCTCGACGCACACCTGCTCGCCGGGCTCGGCCGGGACCGCGACCGAGGGCTCGGTGACCTCCGTGATCCCGGAGTCCGCGACGATGTCGAGCTTCTTCCAGCCGAACGTGTCGCCCTCCTGCGCGTCCGCGCTGTCGTACGCCCAGGTGAAGACGACCGCGCCCTGCGCCGCGTCGTACGTGCCCGTCAGGTCGCTGACCGGGGGCACGAGGTCCCCGAGGTTGTCCGACGGCGTGAACTCCCGGTCGCTCGTCGGTGTCGCCTCGGCGTCGTCCGGGGCGCGGTCGCGCGTGAGCGCGAGGATGCCGACGCCGGCGAGGACCAGCACGAGCACGCCGGCGAGCAGGCCCCACAGCGGGCCGCGGCGGGCGGCGGGCTCGTCCTGCGCGTCGTCGTCCGTGGCCGGGGCCGCGGTGCGGTGCACGGTGTCCTCGACGGGCGCCGACCCCCAGGCCGCCTGGCGCGCGGACGAGCCGGGGTACAGGCGCGAGGGGTCGGTCAGCTCGGCGACCGGGGTGTGGCCGCCCTGCCCGACGGCGGCGGTCGGCCGGGTGCCCGACGTGCCGGTGGCCGCCGTGCCGGTCCAGGCCGCACCGGCGAGCGGGACCGGCCCGGGTCCCGTCGGTCCGGCCGGTCCGGGGCCGCTCACCGGACCGTGGGCACCGGTGCTCCCGGAGGACGTCGCGCCCGACGGTTGCCACGCCGAGGGCGAGGACGCCGCGGGGCCCGACGGGTCGATCGACACGACCTGGCGCAGGCGCGTGCCGCCGTCGTCGTCCGGCTCCTCCTCCTGGACGTGACCGGAGTCGTCGAGCAGGTCGATCGGCGTGACCGCGAGGGACAGCTCGTTCTGCACCTGCTGCAAGGCGCGCGCGAACGCGAGCACCGTGGGGTAGCGCGACGCCGGGCTCTTCGCCATCGCCGTCGCGAGCACGCGCTCGAGCGACGGCGGCACGTCCGAGCGGCCCGTGGGCGGCAACGGCGAGGACTCGATGCGCGAGATGAGGTTCGCGCTGGAGTTCGACCCGCCCGGCACCTCGAACGGGCTGCGTCCCGCCAGCAGGGTGTACGTCGTCGCCGCGAGCGCCCACACGTCGGTCGCGATGCCGCTGCGCGGGGGTTCGGCGAACGACTCGGGCGGCGACCACGGGATCGACATGCCCTCGGCGCGCGCCGCGTCGTCGACCGTGGAGGAGATGCCGAAGTCCGTGAGGGCCGGGTGCCCGTACTCGGTGACGAGGATGTTCGCCGGCTTGATGTCGCGGTGCAGGATCCCGGCCCGGTGCGCCGTCTCGACCGCGCCCGCGACCTGGACCGCGGTGCGCAGCGCCTCGGGCACGGACAGCCGCTCGGACCGGTAGCGCGCCCCGAGGTTGGGGCGCGAGCAGAACTCCATCGCGAGGTACGGCCGGCCGTCGTCGGCGACGTCCGCCTCGTACATCGTGACGATCGACGGGTGCGTCGACAGCGTCGCCATGAGGTCGGCCTCGGCGTCGAACGCGGCACGCTGCGCGGGGCTCGACCACTCCTGGAGCAGGACCTTGACGGCGACGCGGCGGCGCGGCCGCTGCTGCTGGTAGAGGAAGACGTCCGAGAAGCCGCCCGAGCCGATGAGCGAGACGTACTCGAACCCTTGGATGTCGGGGGGCGGGGAGGGTGCGCGCTTCGTGCTCACCGGATGCCCTCGAACGTCAGGGTCACGCCGTCGCCGAGGTCGGCGACGTCCCCGTCGACGACGAGCACCGGCTCCGACGGGTGCAGGCGACGCGGCGGCTGGCCCGCGCGCAGGAGCGTCGTGCCGTTGGTCGTGGCCATGTCGCTGACGAGGACGTGCCAGCCCTCGAGCGAGATCTCGAGGTGGGAGCGCGAGATGTCCTGCTGCGGGCTCGGCACCGTGACGAGACGCGGGAGGTCGGCCGCCTGGGTCCGCGGGGTGCGCGGACGGCGGCCGACGACGACACCGCGGTCGAGCTCGAGCGTCTGCCCGGTGGAGATCCGGACGCGGCCGAGCGGGGGGCGTACCGCGAGCGCGGCGTCGCCCTCGAGCGGCGCGTCGCACAGCGCGCACGCCTCGCGCGACGGCGGGTTCGGGTGACCCTGCGCGCACGTGCGGGCCAGGATCTGCTGCTGCCCGGGCGCCGGCGGGGCCGTGAAGGCCGGCACGCCGCCGGTGCTCGCCCGCGGCGCGTCGGCTGCGGGCGGCTCGGCGAGCTGCTCGGCGGCAGCGCGCAGGTCGGCGATCGCCGACGACAGGACCGTGTGGCCGTCGTGGTCGGCGGCGGGCGTCGGGTCAGCGACGGCCTGCCCGGTCGACGGGGCCTCGTCGTCCGGGCCGACGGTCCAGGCGCGGTGCGCGGCCGCAGGGGTCGCGCCGGTCCACTCGCGCGGAATCCCGGCGATGAGGCCCTCGGCCGGTGCGGGTACGCCCGCGGAGGGTGCCCCGGGCGGAGCCGGGGGCGCAGCGGGCGGCGGCGGCACGGGTGCGGGCGGCAGGGGCGCGGCTGGCAGGGGCGCGGGTGGCTGGGCGTCCACGGGCACCGGCGCAGCCGGTGCCGGCTCGTCGGCCGGGTCGTCCTCGACGTCCTCGTCCGTGCGGACGGCCGCGTCCTCGACCGTGCGCAGGACGGTCGAGCCCCACAGGTGGGCGTAGTCGTCGTCCGGCTCGGGCTCGGGAGCCGGTCCGGCAGCGGGCTCGTCCGTGGCCGCACGGTCGGGCGGCGGCACGTCGAGCGGCGCGTACGTGGTCGCCACCGGGGCGATGGTCTCCTCGGACGGCCGCGCGCTCACGGCCGGGAGCGACGGCTCCACCGGTGCGGGCGGGGCCGGCGGCACGGCCGGGGCGGCCGCTTCCGCGGCGCGGCGCGGCCGGGCGACGAGCCGCCACGCGACCGCGTCGGCGAGCACGACGCCCGACGCGAGCGGCAGCGAGCCGGCACCCGCGGTGAGCTCCTCCCCCGCGGCGACCGGCACGGCGCCCGTCCGCACGACCATGTCGGTGACGTCGTCGACGACCCGCTCCGACCACGTGGTGACGTCCTCCCCGTCGACGTGGAGGCGCTCACCACCCGCCGTCTCGAGCGTCACCGCGAGAGCACCGCGCACGGCGACGTGCGCACGCCGGTCCACGAGCACGGCGACGGCGAAGGGCGGCAGGGTCCGCAGGCTCGAGCCGAAGGCGCCGGTGAGCACCTGCAGCACCTCGACCACGCCCGGCTCGGTGCCGATCTGGTCCCAGAGCGGCTCCACGACGGCCTCGTCGACCGGTGCGGGCAGGAGGACGACGGCACCGCCGCGGACCAGCGCACGCGCGTCGCCCGGGGCGTAGCGCAGCGTCACGTCGGGTCCCCCATCTGCAGACGTACCTCCCTGGGCAGCGTGTCCTCGTCGATCGCCGGGGCCGGCTCGGCGTCGCGGCCGCGGGGCGCCGTGCTGCCGCCGCTCGTGTCGCCGGACACGCCGGTGGCGTCCACCACGACGACAGTGATGTTATCCCGCCCACCGGCCACGATGGCCTCGTGGACCAGCCGCTCGGCGGCCCCCTGCGGGTCCGGGTGCTCAAGGAGGAGCTCGGCGATCCGCTCGTCGGACAGCTCGCCCGTGAGCCCGTCGGAGCACACGAGCACTCGGTCGTGCCGCGAGATGGGCAGGTACCAGAAGTCGGCGCGCGGTTCGGTGCGCGAACCCAGGGCACGCGTCACCACGTGCCGCCGCGGGTGCGTGAGCGCCTCGCCGCGGGTGAGGAGACCGGCCTCGACCATCTCCTGGACCTCGGAGTGGTCGACGCTCACCTGGTCCAGGCGCCCGCCGGACAGGTGGTAGGTCCGGGAGTCGCCGACGTTGACGACGAGCCAGTACGGGATGCCGTCCTGCTCGGCGACCGCCACGCCCGTCAGCGTCGTCCCGGCACCCCGGCCGGGGTCGGTGACGATGGCCCGCACGTTCTCCTGCGCCACCGCGAGGCAGGTGCGGACGTCGTCGGGCGTCACCACGTCGAGGTCGGCGAGCGGGCGCAGCGCGTCGACCGCCGTCGCGCTCGCGACCTCCCCGGCCTCGTGGCCACCCATGCCGTCGGCGACGAGGAAGACGGACCGTGAGACGAGGAAGCGGTCCTCGTTGAGCAGACGCCGGGCGCCACGGTGAGACGCGGCGCCCCACGCCAGGTGCACCTCGACCTCGGGGTTCACGCGGACTCCGCGTGCACGGCGAGCCGGCGGTCGCCGACGTGGATGGTCGCGCCCACCGGCACCCGGACGCGTGCGCCGGGCTCGGCGACGCGCGGGGGTGCGCCCGGCACGGAGACGACCGTGCCGTTCGTGGAGCCGCGGTCCGTGAGCCACAGGCCGCCCGGGTCGACGCCGAGCTCGACGTGCGTCTTCGACACCGACCGGGTCGGGTCGTCGACGGCGACGAGGTTCCAGCTCCCGCCCTCCGCGGACTGCGGGTTGCGCCCGACGAGCGTGGGGCCGTCGACGACGCGCCGCTCCCCCGACTCCAGCTCGAGCACGACGGTGACGACCGGCGCGGGTTCCATCGCGCCGAGGTCGCGGGCGCTCATGCGCGTGCTGTCCCAGTCGGGCTCGTCGGGCTCGCCCACCACTGCCGGTGCGGACGCGGGGACGGGCGCCGGCTCGGGCACCGGAGGTGCCTGCGCCGGCACGTGCGGCGCGGGCGTCGGCGCAGGCGCGGGTTCCGGGGCGGGAGCGGCAGTCGGGGCGCGCGTGCCGGTCGGGGCGGGCGTGGTAGCCGGCGCGGGCGCCCCGGCGCCCGGGCGTGGGGACATGCCGGGCACCCCGGTGATGAGACCGTCGCCGGCCGCACCTCCCGAGGACCCGACCGAGGAACCGGTGGACGACGGGAACGCCCACGGGTCGGGCACCGGCGCGGGCGCAGGTGCTGCGCGCTGCGACGCGACGGGCGGAGGGGCCTGCCACGCGCCGGGCCCCGCCACGGTCCCAGGACCGGCAGGGGTGCCGGGGGGCGCACCGGCGTGGTGGCTGCGCTCCTGCGCGGCCGAGGGCGTCGTCACGCCACGGGCGTCGACGACGACGGCCCGCGCCGCCTTGTCCTGCCAGCCCTGACGACGACCGGAGGAGTCGAACGCCGGGCTCAGGACGACGACCCACTGGCCGACGACGAGCACGACCGCACCCGCTCCCACGACGAGCCAGCGCACGAGCGCCCGGCCGAACCCGATCGGCGCTCGCGTCGTCGCGTCGAGGGTGCGGATCCCGGCGGCGAGGTTCCCGAGCGTCTTGCCGGTGGAGCCCTCCCAGGCCCACGTCGCGACCCACCACGCGAGGGCCACGAGCACGGCGACGGCGTAGACGACGGCGAGCCGACCCAGCAGCGCGGAGGCCTCCTCGGGCGTGACCTCGCGGACGCCGCCGAGCACGGGCACGTCCGTGAGCGCGAACCCGACGAGGACGACCGCGAGGGCGAGCACACCGGGTACGGCCGCGTCGACGACGTAGGCGAGGACCCGCCGTCCGACGCCTGCGGACGGCGCCGTCGCGAGCCCACGCACGGTCGCCGTCGGCACCGGGAACGCGGCCTTCTGCGTCGCGGTGTGGACCTCCGGCTCGGTGGTCGTGTCGGGCGTGCTGGTGCGCGGCGCGGCGTAGGGCGGCAGGGACGCCTCGGGGCGTCCCGCCCCCGCCGCGGACCGGACGCCGGCCGCGGGTCCGGGCGCCGCCTCGGCGACGGGGCGGCCGGTGCGGGGGAACGGCTGCCCGCACACCGCGCAGAACGCCGATCCCGCCGACTGCGCCGACCCGCACGCCGCGCACGTCACGTCCGTCATCGTCCCGCTCCCCGCTCCCGCGCCGTCGCGTCGCGCCGGAGCCACGCCACCCGGCGACCCGGTCGTCCGCCGGACCGCGCGGACCGCACCGAGCGCAGGGAGAGCGCCGCTCGGATCCGGGCGCGCCTGTTCACGGAGGAGCGTAGCCCGCCGACGAGGGCGTCGACGTCCGCCCAGAACGCCTCGACCTCCTGGTCGGACGGTTCGGCGGCACCGAAGACGGTCGCGTCGGCGCGGTGCGCGAGCGGGATCGTCGACGTCGCGCCGAACGTCGTCGCGATGACTCCGGCGCTCTCGCGCCGCGTCGAGCCGGCGGGGACGGGCGTGCCGAGGTCGGTCGCCGTGTCGAGGACCTCGCGCCAGCCGCCGCTGACGCGGTCGGCCGGGCGCTCGGCCGCGCGCCGACGTGCGCGCCGCCGGGCCTTGTAGGCGAGCACGAGCACCACCGGGATCGCGAGCAGCGCGAGCGGGATCACGACCGCGGCACCGACGAGGACGACGGTCCCCCAGTCGAAGCCCTCGCTGTCGGCCTTCTCCTTGTCCTCGTCGTCGATCTTCCCGGCCTCGGCCTCGGCGGGCTCCTCCGGCGGCTCGGGGTCCTCGAGGATCGGCGGCTTCGGCACCTGGAGGCTCTTCGGCTCCGGCTGGATCTTGTTGTCCTCGTCGGGGATCGCGGGGATCGGCACCCAGCCGTGCCCGACGAACGGGACCTCCGCCCACGCGTGGACGTCGGCTCCGGTCGCGGTGAACGGCTCGCCCGGCTCGAGGGGCTCCTCCTCGTCCGGGTGGAAGCCCATGACGACGCGCGCGGGGATGCCGGCCTGGTTCGCCATGAGCGCGAGCGCGACCGCGAACTGCTCGTCGTCGCCGACCATCTCCTCGTCGGCGAGCAGCGTGTCGATGCGCTCGGCCGAGTGCCCCGGGCGCGACGGCGGCTGGTTCTCCAGCCCGCTCGAGAACACGCCGCTGGCGACGAGCCCGTCGCGCAGCGCGAAGAGCTGCTTCACCGGGTCCGTCTCCTCGCCCATGAACTGCGCGGCCTTGCCCGCGAGCGACGCCGGCAGGACGCCCTTGGGCGTCTGCGGCAGCGCGACCTCGTCGATCGCGCCGGCTCGCAGGTCCTCCTCCGTCGGCTCGGGCGTGACGCGCGCGTCGAGGGTGTAGGTGTCGCCCGGTCGGAGCCCGGCGGCCGCGAGCGCCGTGCCCGTCGTGGCGTTGTAGTACGTGCTGTCGGCGAGCTCGCGTGCACGGGCCCCCGTGTACGTGATGCCGGCGAGCGACCCCGCGTCCGGCACCCACACGCCGGCGTAGTCGCCGACCTGCACGTCGAGCGTCACCGTGGACCCGGGCGCGACCGTCGCGATCTCCTCGCCCGCGCGGGTGTAGACACCGGAGCCGGCGAGACCGCTGGAGGCGTCGTAGACGACGCCGTTGTACGCGTCGAGCGTGGCGAGGCGGACCTTCGCACCCGGCGGCAGGCCTTCGACGGTGAACAGCTCGACGTCCTTGAGGTCCTTCGCGTACTTGCGGAACGACGTGAGCGGGCTCACGTACTCGTGCAGGTCGAGCGGGGGCACGACGGTCTCGCGCAGCACGGTGCGCGGCGCGTCGGGCATCAGGACGGGCCCGGCGAGGGCCGCGGCGACGCCACCGACGGCGAGCATCGCCGCGCCCGCCCGGACGCGGTGCCACCAGAGGCGACGCGTGGCCGCGCGGCTCGCCTCCGTCGTCACCTGGTGCGCCCCGAGCCGTGCCGCCGTGACGCGCCAGCTGCCCCACAGGAGGCCGACGCACGCGAGGACGAGGCCCTGCACCACCGGGTAGGCCGCGACGACCGTGCCGAGCAGGATCACGACGACGAACGTCACGACGACAGGCAGCAGCGCCCACGCGCCGCGTCGCGCGCGCCACGCGATCGAGCCCGCGACGAGGGCCGTGACGAGCAGCAGCAGGTACGGCACGACGGCGAGGTCGGGGAACGAGTGCAGCGGCGGCACCGTGGTGACGAACGTCTTCCACCCGGTGACGGCACCGACCAGGAGGTCCTGGACGGTGGTCAGGGACGGCAGGACGCCGCCGATCGCGTCGGCCGGCAGGGCCAGGGCACCGCCGAGCAGGACGTACGCCACGACGGCGACGGCGAGCACGGTGGCGGCGGGCCACCGGCGCCACGCCCCGAGCCACGCGACGCCGAGGCCGACGACGGCCCCGCCGACGGCGGGCACGAGGTAGCCGGCCGATCCCCAGACGGGGGCGAGGCCGACGATCGTCGCGCCGAGCAGCACGACGAGCGCGACGGCGTCGACCGCGCCGAGCGCGGTGAGCGCGCGCGGCGTCCCGGCCCCCTTCCGGCGGGTGGTGCCGCGCCGGGCGGTGCCCGACGTCGAGCCGGCAGGCCCGGCCGTCCTCGGGTCGACGCGGCGCGAGCCGCGCGTGGTGGTGCTCGTGGGCGCGCTCATCAGTCGTTCAGCCTCCGCAGGGCGGCCGGGAGCTCGCCGAGCTCGCCGATCGTCAGGACGACGAGCTCGGCGATGGCGTGCCGGCTCAGGGACGTGCCGGGGGCGCACTGGATCGCCATGACGCGCACGTCCTGGGGCAGGCGCGCCGAGGCGGCGCGCAGCTCGGTCGGGGTGACGCGCGAGCCGACGACGAACGCCACGACGGACGCGTCCGCGATCGTCGAGCCGGCCACGCGCGCGACGTCGACGAGCGTGCTGCGCTGCGCGTCGGTCTCGACGCGCGAGAGGTCGTCCAGCAGACGGGTGCGGTGGTCGCCGCGGAGGTTGCCGTCGTTGACGAGGACCGTCACCCCGCGGTCCTCCTTGATGGCCTGGAGGCCGAGCGACCCGCACACGCTCACGGCGAGCTCGAACTCGTCGTCGTGCGCGTAGTCCTCCGCCCGCGTGGACAGCAGCACGGCCAGGTGCGAGCGCCGCGTCTCCTCGAACTGGCGCACCATGAGCTGGCCGGTGCGCGCCGTCGTCTTCCAGTGGATGTGGCGGCGGTCGTCTCCGGGCACGTAGTCGCGCAGGGCGTGGAACGACACGTCGGAGTTCGAGATGTCCGTGGTGACGCGGCCCTCGAGGTCCTTGAGGAACCCGGTCGACGAGCCGGAGAGGTTCTTCACGCGCGGGTGGACGAAGAGCTCCTCGGGCTCCGTCCACACGACCTCGCGGCGCAGGAGGCCGAGCGGGTCGGCGCGCACGGAGCGCACCGGGCCCACGGAGATGACCGAGCGCCGGTGGGTCGGCACGGTGAAGATCTCCTCGTGGTTCGCGCCCGGACGCAGGCGCGGCACCGGGAAGCTCGCCATCCCCTGCCCCACCGGCAGCTCCATGACCGACGGCAGCAGGGCGCGCGCGGAGTCGTTCCGCACGTCCAGGCGCCCCACGGCCCGGTCGCCCACCGTCACGCGCTGCTGCGCGAGGTCGAGCACGACGGCGTAGCGGAAGCGCCCCAGCACGAACACGACGGCGGCGAGCAGCGCGACCGTGAGAAGGATCGCGACGACGACCAGCTCGAGCCACGAGAACCGCAGCCCCGCCCACCAGGACAGGACCGCCGCGACGAGCACGGCGACGCCGAACGGGCTCACCGCCGACGTCACCGGCGCCGCCGCCCGACGCGCGGGCTCGAGCGCCCGCCCGACCGGTGCCAGGGCGCGCGCCGCACCGGACGTGACCGGTCGCAGCAGCCCGGCGAGCGCGGTCGTCGGCGCGGTGCCGGCGGCCGCGCCGCGGGGTCGGGGTCGGGGCTCGTTCATGGTCCTGCTCTCGGTGCGCTCTGTCGTGCGGTCTCGGTTCGCGTGCTGCCGCGCTCAGGCGCTGCGACGCTCCTGCGGCGCCGCGACGTCCGCGAGGAGGCGGCCGAGGACGGCCTCGTCGGTGGCGCCGGCGAACTCGGCCTCCGGGTCGAGGACGAACCGGTGCGCCCACACGGGCTGGGCGAGCTCCTTGACGTCGTCCGGGAGCACGTAGTTGCGGCCGTGCGCGGCCGCCCACACCTTGGTGCAGCGCACGAGCGCGAGCGCACCACGGACGGAGACACCGACCCGCACCTCGGGCGCGTTGCGCGTCTCCTCGGCGAGGCGCGAGATGTACTCGAGGACCGCGCCGTCGACGTGGACGCGCGCCGCGAGCTCCGCCATCTCCGTCACGGCCTGCGTCGTGATGAGCGGCTGGAGGGACTTGCTGCGGTCGCGCACGGACGCGCCCGACAGGATCTCGACCGTCGACGCGTGGTCCGGGTAGCCGATCGACGACTTCATGAGGAAGCGGTCGAGCTGCGCCTCCGGCAGGCGGTACGTGCCGGCCTGCTCGATGGGGTTCTGCGTCGCGATGACCATGAACGGGCGGCCCACCTCGTGGCCCACGCCGTCGACCGTGACACGCCCCTCCTCCATGACCTCCAGGAGCGCGGACTGCGTCTTGGGCGACGCACGGTTGATCTCGTCCGCGAGGACGATCGACGCGAAGATCGGGCCCGGGTGGAAGTCGAACTTGCCCGACTTTTGGTCGTAGATCGTCACGCCCGTGACGTCGGAGGGCAGCAGGTCCGGCGTGAACTGGATGCGCTGCTGCGTGCCCTGGACGCTCGCCGCGATCGCACGGGCCAGCGACGTCTTGCCCGTGCCCGGCGCGTCCTCGAGGAGGAGGTGGCCCTCGGACAGCATGCACGTCAGTGCGAGCCGCACGACGTGCGACTTGCCCAGCACGGCCTGGCCGACGTTGCCGACGAGGCGGTCGAAGGTCTGAGCGAACCAGGTGGCCTGCTCGGGGGTCATCGTGCTCATGCGTCATCCATCTCTCGTGTGCTGAGGCTGCGGTGGCGGGGCGAGCTCACCACGCGGTTCGCCCGTAGTGCTTGCCCTTGATGACCACCCAGACGTCGTGGCCGGCGTAGTTCGGCCGCCCGGAGCCGATGTAGCACTGCGACTGGAACGTCCCGTTGGCCGGCACGTTGACCCACGACGACGCGAACTGGTGGTCGTATCCATTGAAATTCGTCCAGCACTGGATCGTCTGCTGGCCGGTGTCGCGGAAGTTCGCCGTCGTCACCTGCACGTAGCGGCACGTGGGGTCGCTGCAGTTGTTGTTCGACATCGCGCCGCCCTTGCTGACGGTCGCAGTGGGCTGCGGTTCGGAGCCCGTCCGTGCGGTTGCGCACCGCTCGGCGCTCGTCTGCCTCTCGCTGTCCTGCACGCGGCCGCAGATCTGGATGGACTGGTCGTAGCCGTTGCCGACGGTCCGGGACCCGTCGTTGGCGACGTTCTCCCAACCGCCGCCGCCGATGCGGACCTGCATCTGGATCGGGCGCCCGTTGGTGCCGTTCGCGCTCCAGGACACGGTCGTCTGCGTCGCGCCGACGCCGGCGTTCGCACCGCTGACGTTCGGCGCCGGAGGCGTGCCGTACGGCTTCACCGTGTTCGATGCTCCAGACCAGCCCGAGCACGTGTAGGCGTTGCAGGCCCGGACGGTGAACGAGTAGTTCTCGCCGTTGGTCAGCCCCGTGTACGTCATCCCCGAGTCGGCTCGGCGCGCACCGGCACCGTTGGCACGAACCTCGTAGTACAGGCCCGTACCGCGAGCGTTCGCGATGTTGCTCCACGTGACCCGAGCCTTCTGGCTCGTGTCGCCGGCGATCAGCTCGGCGCGCGGAGCGCCGGGAGTGTCCGGCGTGCCGTACGGCACCACCGCGTTCGACGTGGCGCCGACGGCCGACTTGCCCGCCTTGTTCTCGGCAGTCACGCGGAAGGTGTACGACGCCGTCGTGTCGAGATCCTCCAGGGTCTGCGACGTGCCCGTCACCCCGGGGATCGTGCGCTCGACAGTGCCGTTCTTGATGATGTCGAAGTCGTACGACTTCACCGCGTCGCCGTTCTCGAACGGTGCCGTCCAGGTGACGCGCACCTGTCCGCCGACCCCGGTCTCCACGCGCGTCGCGGACGGCGCCGCGGGAGCGTCGGGCACGCCGGCAGGGATCTCCTCGGCCGAGTAGTCGCCCCACTCGGACGGGTCCGGCGCCTTGTTGACCGCCTGGACGCGCACCTGGTAGGCAACGCCGTTCGTCAGCCCCTCCCAGGTGGTCTGCGTGCCGGTCAGGCCAGTCTTCTGGATGGAGCCCGCGGGCGGCGCCGGCGAGATCTCGAGGTTGACCGTCTCGATCGCCGAGCGGTCGGTGTAGGTCTTGTTGCTCCACGTGACGGTGAGCGACTCGTCGCCGAACTCCAGCTCCGGCGCGGCCGGCGGGTCGGGCTTCTCGTCCGGCCGCGCCACCGCGGAGGCCGGGGACGCCGGCCCGTCGCCGACGTCGTTCGTGGCGAACACCGTGAACGTGTACTCGACGTTGTTCGTCAGGCCGTCGAGCGTGCACGTCGTGGTGCCGCACTGCTGCTCGTAGCCGTTCTGCGAGCGCACGGTGTACCCGGTGATCTCGGACCCGTTGTTGTTCGGCGGGTCCCAGCTCAGCACGACGGTCTTCGACCGGACCTCCTCGACCTGCGGCGTGGTCGGAGCCTCCGGCTTGCCGAGCACGGTGATCTGGACCTGCCCGTCGACGATGCGGTCGGGGTCCTTCGTCGCGTCCTCGACGCGGTAGCGCACGACCATGACGCCGACGAAGGTGTCGGCCGGGGTCACGACGACCTGGTCCCCTTGGACGGAGGCGACGCCCTGCCCGGTCTCGACGCCGGCCGAGACGAGGTTGAGGGGCGTGTCCGGGAAGGGGTTGGAGTCGTTGGCCAGGACGGGGATCGCGCTCTCCCGTCCTTGGTGCGCGTCATCGAGGGTGTCGGTGTTCGCTCGCACCAGCGGCCGCGTGGACGCCACCACGGTGAGCGTCGCGGACGCCTCGACCGGCGGGTGCTCGCCGTCGGTCACGGTGATCGGCACGGTGACGACCGTGCCCTTGGGCACGTCGGGGTTCGCCTGCGCCCGCAGGGTCGCGCCCTCCATGGACAGCGTGACGCCGGCGGCCTCGCCCGTGACGCGGAACGTCAGCGGGTCCTCGTCGGGGTCGGTGGCGAACCGCGCCAGGTCGACGGCGGCCTCCTCGCCGGCCGCGACGTCGAGCGTCGGCGTGCCGGTCATCTCCGGGGGCATGTTCTCCGGCGGCAGCACGGTGATCGGCAGCGTGAGCAGTGCCGTGCTGCCGTCGGGGTCGTCGGGCCCGGAGCCGTCGGTCACCTCGAACGTCACCGACGCGGGGCCCACGTACCCGGCGTTCGACGTGTACGTGAGCGTCGTCGTGCTCGTGACCTCGCGCGACCCCTCGAGCGCGGTCACCTTGTCCTCGACCGTCAGGCGCGGCGTGCGCCCCTCGACGGTGAGGACGTAGTCGGTGATGTCGATCTCGAGCGGCTCGCCGCTGTAGACCTCGAGCGGGGTGATGCCCGGCCGCAGGGTCGGCGCCTGGTCGGTGAGCCCCGGCACCTTGACGAACGCCTTCGCGGTCAGCCCGTCCGGGTCGGTCGCGGTGTACGTGACGACCTGCCGGCGCTCGGTCAGCGTGATCTCGAGCTCGCCGTCGTCCGTCACCGCGGCGGTCTCGTCGTCGCTCGAGACGGTCAACGCGGTCGCGGCGCCGTCGGGGTCGTCGTCGTTCTCGAGCACCGGGACGGTGACCGTCGTCTTGCCGAGGATGTCCTCCACGGGGACGACGTCGTCGCGCGCGACCGGCGGCTGCAGGGGCGCGTCCGCGGCCACGTTCACGGTGACCGCGCCGGTGGCGCGCGCCCCGTACGTGTCCTGGATGCCGTAGTAGAACGTGTACGCACCGTCGTCGGCGGGCGTGGTCACCACGATGCGGTCGGCCACGACCTCGGCGTCCATGCCGTGCTCGTCCTCGACGGCCGAGGGGACGAGGCCCACCTGGTCGCCGTCGGGGTCGGTGTCGTTGGTGAGCGCCGCGATCGCCACGGTGCGCCCGGGGCGCACGGTGACCTCGTCGTCGACCGCCACGGGCGGCTGGTTCGTCTCGCCCGGACGGGAGATGCCGACCCGCACGGTCCCGGTCGCCGTCGCGCCGCGCGCGTCGAGCACCGAGTAGGTGAACGTGTCGAGGCCGGTAGCGTTCTTCGACGCCGCGTACTCGACGAACCCGTCGACGAGGCTCGCGGTGCCCTTCGACGCCGGCGACGCGATGCCCGTCACCTGGACCGAGTCGCCGTCGGGGTCGATCCCGTGCAGCGGGATGTCGATCCGCACGCTCGCGCCCGAGAGCACGCGCGCCTCGACCTCGCGCGGCTGCGGCGGCGCGTTGTCCTCGCCGTCACGGATGCGGATCGTCACCTGGGCGGAGTCCTCCTGCCCGTTGACGTCCCGCACGCGGTAGATCGCGTACGCGGTGCCCGCCTCGGACCCCGCCCGGAAGCGCAGCGTGTCCTCCGACACGAACGCCTCGCCCAGCGCCGGGTCGACGTCCTGCTCGAGCTCCGGCTGGAGGACCAGCTCGAGGCCGTCGGGGTGCGTGTCGTTCTTCAGCACCGGGATCGTCACGATGTCGCCGGCGTGCACGGTCACCTCGTCGGCGACGGCGTTCGGCGGCTGGAGGCGGGTCGGTGCCGGCACGGGCACGACCCGGACCTGGCCCGTCGACGTCTCCGTCCCGTTCGACACGGTGTACTCGATCGTCACCGGACCGTCGAGGCGACGGATCTCGGTCACGCGCAGCATCTGGTGCGCGAGCACCGCCACGGAGACGCCGGCGTCGGCCGGGACGCGCACCGACTGCACGACGAGCACGCCGCCCGCCGGGTCCGTGTCGTTGGCGAGGACGTCGACGAGCGTGGAGCCGCCCGTCGGCAGCAGCGCCGTGTCGGCCACGACGATCGGCGCGCCGGCGGCGGCCGACGGCGGCAGCACGTCGACGCGCACGAGGCCGGTCGCGGCGTTCGGCCCGTCCGTCACCTGGTACGTGAGGTCGTACGAGCGCGGCTCGTTCGACAGGAACGTGAACGTGCCCGCGTCGTAGTTCGGCGTGATCTCGGCAGGCGCCGACTCCGACACGGACGCCAGGCGCAGCTCGTCCCCGTTGGGGTCGCTGTCGTTGCGCAGCGGCTCGACGGTGACGGGCTGGCCCGCCGGCACGACGACGTGGTCGCTCACCGGGATCGGCGGCTGCGGGCCGGGCACGACGTCGACGAGCAGCTTGCCCTCCGCGACGCCCCCGAGACCGTCGGCGACCGACAGCGTGACGATCTTGCGCCCCGTGGACCCGCCACCGTCCCGGAACTCGACCGAGC
Source organism: Cellulosimicrobium sp. NPDC057127 (assembly GCF_042670945.1). Classification (NCBI taxonomy): domain Bacteria; kingdom Bacillati; phylum Actinomycetota; class Actinomycetes; order Micrococcales; family Promicromonosporaceae; genus Cellulosimicrobium; species Cellulosimicrobium sp. NPDC057127. The sequence goes on along the minus strand of NZ_JBHUUP010000005.1, from coordinate 42,620 downwards.
CGTCGGGGCGCGAGCGCACGTCGTCGCCCGGCACGGTCGCCGCGGCGGACGCGAGGTACAGGTCGTCGCCGTCCGGGTCGCGGAAGAACGGCAGGACCTTGATGGTCGCCGTCCCGCCCTGCTCGACCTTGAGCACCGGGTCGCCCGTGGGCTCGGGCGGGGCGTTCTCGCCCCACGGGGAGATCTTCAGCGAGACGGACGCCTCGGCGACGCCGCCGCGGCCGTCGGACACGGAGTAGCGGAAGCCCTGCGTGCCCTCGGCGTCCTCCGGCACAACGGCCTGCAAGGCCGCGCCGCCGAGGATCTGCTGGACCGTCGCGTTCCCCGGCGACTCGCCGGCGAGGGAGGCCGTCATGACGTCGCCGTCCGGGTCGACGTCGTTCGCGAGCACCGGGAGGATCGTCGTGCGCCCCGGGCGGGCGCCGAACGCGTCGTCCTGCGGCTGCGGCGGGCGGTTCGGCTGCGAGCGGTCGGCGATGAACTGGTCGACCTGCTCCGGGTTGGTCAGCTCGGCGTCGGACTCCTCGCCCTCGGCCTCCTCGGGGAGGACGAGGTCCCAGTCCTCGACCTTCTCGTACTCGTCCGCGGCCATCCAGAGCGTCCCGGCGGACAGGTCGTTGAGGACGATCACGTGGCGGTTCACCCGGTACTCCACGCGCGCCTGCGGGTCCACGCCCTCGAGACGCTTGTCCACGTCGTCGTCCGGGCCCTCGCAGTCGCGGATCACCTGGCCCGTCGACGACCACGCGGCGTACGTGCAGCCGTCGAGCTGCACCGGCGCCGACGGCACGCCCTCCGCGCGACGCACCTGCGCGTCCCCGCCGCCCAGCGGCTGCGACACCAGCCCGCTGGACGTCGCCACCACCACGGCCTCCTCCGCCGCGGACGGCTGCTGCAGCTGTGCCTGCTCCGCGCCGTCGAGCGTGACCGTCTCGCCGCCGGGCAGGACGACCCGCCCGCCCGAACGGTCCAGCACCACCGGGTCGTCGCCGACGGCCGTGACCGCGAGGTCCGCCCCCGAGCTCACCGGCAGCGACGACTCGCGCACCTCGCCCTCGGGCTCGCCGGCGGTGTCGGTCTCGACCGTCACGAGCGTGCCGGTCGACGGCACCGCCGCGAACACGGTGCCGTCGCGCGCCACCGTCAGCGCACCGTCACCGCCCAGCTCCGCGACGGGCTCGGTCTCCTCGGCGTCGAACGCGGTCGCGCCGTCGAACGGCAGGACCCACAGCAGGCCCTCCTCGCCGTCGAGGATCGCCGTCGTCGCACCACCCGACGCGACCTGCGCCCCCGCCGGGAGCCGCACCTGCCCGCTCAGCTCGAGGTGGGCGACGTCGACCGGCGACGCCGTGCTCGTCCCGCCGTCGTCGAGGAGCACCCGCCCCTCGTCCTGCTGCACGTCGAACGACGCGCTGCCCGCGACGAGCGAGCCGTCGAGCGCCTGCGACGCGTAGTTGAACCGTCCGAGGAGGCCGGCGGAGGTCTTCGTGACCCAGACGCCGGAGTCGTTGAGCTCGACGTCGGCCGTCGCCTCGCCGTCGTAGAAGAGGGCCAGGCCGACGACCGCGGTCGAGAACACCGAGACGGTGCTCACGGATGCGACGGTGCGGCGGTTGTCGTTCAGGCGCGACAGGAAGCCCACGGATCCTCCGGGAAGACGGTTCGACGGGCGGCCGGGCCCCCTCCGCCGCCTGGCCGTTCACCGTCTCTCCGGGCAGCGCGCACCGGTCGCGCACACGAGGATAGCCGCAGGTCGCGCGATGCTCCCCGTCGTGGGCATGGGGACAACTCCCCGAGGTCCGGTCCCGTCCGAGCGCGACCGAGCTCGGGCCGGCTCGGGAACGCTCAGGCCGCGCGGTCGGCGAGCGCCTCCGCGAACGACCGCAGGGCGTCCGCGACGGGCCCGTCGGCGAGCGCGTCCAGCTCGGCCGCGGCGTCGCGCGCCCACCGGACGGCGAGCGCGCGCGTCTCGCTGAGGACCTCGTGGCGGCGCAGGGCCGCGACGGCGTCGGCGAGCGCCGTGTCGTCGGACAGGTCCGAGTCCAGCAGCTCGACGAGCCCGAGGTCCTCCGCCGACGCGGTCCCGTCGGCGACGCGCGCGCGCAGCAGCAGGACCGGCATGGTCGGCACCTTCTCGCGCAGGTCGGTGCCGGGCGTCTTGCCGGACTCGTCGCCGGACGAGGCGAGGTCCAGGACGTCGTCCGCCAGCTGGAACGCCACGCCGAGCTTCTCGCCGTAGGACGCGACGGTCTCCACGACGGCCCGCTCGCACCCGGCGAACATCGCACCGAGGCGCGCGGACGTCGCGAGGAGCGACGCCGTCTTGTCCGCCAGGACCTGCAGGTAGTGCTCCACGGGGTCCTCCCCCGCGTCCGGTCCGACCGTCTCGTGCAGCTGCCCGAGGCACAGCCGCTCGAACGTGCCGGCCTGGATGAGCACCGCCTCGGGCCCCAGCGCGGCCACGGTCGAGGCCGCGCGCGCGAAGAGCAGGTCCCCGACCATGATGGCCACGGAGTTGCCGAACACCGCGTGCGCCGACGGCGCCCCGCGCCGGACGGGCGCGGAGTCCATGACGTCGTCGTGGTAGAGCGACGCCAGGTGCGTGAGCTCGACGACGACGGCCGCCTCCTCGACCTCCGGACGTGCCCCGTCACCGAGCTCGGCCGCGAGCAGGGTGAGCAGCGGCCGCAGGCGCTTGCCGCCCGCGTTGACCAGGTGCCGCGACGCCGTGTCGGCGAGGGGGTCGGCGTGCGCGACCGCTCCCCGCAACCGCGTCTCCACGCTCGCGAGCCGGCTCGTCAGGGCCGCGGCCAGCTCGGGGTCGTGGATCGGGATGGCGGTGGTCGTCACGGGAGTCGTCCGCGCAGACGAGCCGGGAGGAACGGAGGTCACGGGACGAACTTAACCGCCTCGGCCGCCAGATCGAGAACCGGGGAGGGGAAAACACCCAGCACGAGCACGCCGAGGGCGCACAGGGCGATCGCCACGGCGGTCGGGCCCGTCGAGCGCACGACGGTCACGCCGGCGCCCCTCTCGCCGGTCCGGGCGTTCTCGACACCGTCGGCGGTGCCGCCGACGGTGTCATCGGTGGTGCCGTCGGCGGGCGCCGTGAAGTACATGAGCACGATGATCCGCACGTAGAAGAACACGGCGACCGCGGACGCGACCACGCCGACGACGGCGAGCACCCACGTGGCGCCCCCGCCCTGCCCGTCGGGGCCGGCGATCGCCGCGCCGAACGCCGTGAACTTCGCGATGAACCCGGCGGTGAGCGGGATCCCCGCCATCGACAGCAGGAAGAGCGAGAACGCGCCGGCGAGCCACGGGCTGCGCCGCCCGAGCCCGGCCCACTGGGACAGGTGCGTCGCCTCGCCGAGGACCGCGCCGTCGTCGTGCGCGGTTCCGGCGCCCGGTGCCGCGGGAGCCTCCCCGGGTGCGGCCGCGGAGTCCGCGGAGGCCGCGGTGACCGCGGAGCCGGCCCCGACCGCGGCCGACACCCGGTCGGGCGCGGCAGGCGCCCTCTCGCGCACGAGCGTGACGACGGCGAACGCGCCGACCGTCGCGAGGCCGTAGACGAGCAGGTAGAACACCGTCGCGCGCAGCGAGAGCCGGGAGAAACCGATGACGCCCACGAGCAGGAACCCGGCGTGCGCGATCGACGAGTACGCGAGCAGCCGCTTGACGTCCGTCTGCACGGCACCGACCACCGTCCCGACCACCATGGTGAGCAGCGCCACGACCCACAGCGCGACGAACAGGTCCTCCCGCAGCTCCGGCGCGCCCACCTCGAGGCCGATCGACACCGAGTACAGGACGCGCAGCAGGGCGCCGAACGCCGCCGCCTTGGTGCACGCGGCCATGAAGCCCGTGATCGGCGTGGGGGCGCCCTGGTAGACGTCGGGAGTCCACGCGTGGAACGGGGCGGCGCCGACCTTGAACAGCAGCCCGGCGAGGATCAGCAGCAGCCCGGTGAGCACGAGCCCCGGCATGTCGGCGACCGGCGTCTCGCCCGTCGCGACCACCCGCTGGATCACCGCGAGGTCGACCGACCCGGCGTAGCCGTAGACGAGGGCGGCCCCGAAGACGAGCAGCGCCGACGCGAACGCGCCGAGGAGGAAGTACTTGAACGACGCCTCCTGCGAGAGCAGGCGGCGCCGGCGCGCCATCGCGGACAGCACGTACAGCGGGAGCGAGAGCACCTCGAGCGCGACGAACAGGACGAGCAGGTTGCCCGTCGCGGGGAAGATCATCATGCCGCCGACGGCGAACAGCACGAGCGGGTACACCTCGGTCTGCTGCAGGCCCTTGCGCCGCGCGAGGTCCTCGTACGGCGATCCGGGCACCGCCGCGGCCGTCGGGGCGAACGCGTCCTGGCCGGTCGACGTGCGGTCGGCGATGACGAGCAGGGCGAGGAACGCGAGCACCACCACCGTGCCCTGCACGGCGAGGCCGAAGTGGTCCACGACCATCGACCCGCCGAGCACGCGGACGCCCGGCACCCCGGTCTCCAGACCCTGCACCGCCGGGTCACGCCACAGCACGACGACGGCCGCGAGCGCCCCGGCCGTCGCGGCGAGCGCGAGGACGACCTGGGTGGTGCGGCGCGCACGGGCCGGGACGAACGCCTCGACGAGGACGCCGAGCACGCCGGCGCCGAGCACGACGAGGACCGGCGCGAGGTAGGTCCAGTCGACGGTGGGGGCGACGAAGGAGTCGGTCACGACTCGCTCCCTTCCTCGGTGCCGGGGGTGAAGAGGATGTCCTGGGACTCGACCGGCTCCGTGGCGCCGCTCTCGACGAGGTGCGCGACGCTGACGTCCGCGGGCTCGTCGACGAGGTCGAGCGCGGGTGCCGGGTAGAAGCCGAGGACGAGGAGGATCACCACGAGCGGCGCGACGACCCACTTCTCGCGCGCGCCGAGGTCGGGCAGCTCCTCGAGGCCGGGGCGCACGCCGCCGGTGAACACGCGCTGGTAGGTGAGCAGCACGTACAGCGCGGCGAGCACCACGCCGACGACCGCGACGAGCGCGGCCCAGGGGCTGCGCGCGAACGTGCCGACGAGCACCATGATCTCGCTGACGAACGTCGACAGGCCGGGCAGCGACAGGGCCGAGAGCCCGGCGACGAGGAACGTCCCGGCCAGCACGGGGACGACCCGCTGGAGTCCGCCGTAGTCGTCGAGGCGCTGCGAGCGCTCGGGGTGCCGGGCGATCAGGAAGCCGGCGAGCAGGAACAGCGCACCGGTCGAGACGCCGTGGTTGACCATGTAGAACGACGACCCGGCGACGCTGAGCGACGTGAACGCGAAGATGCCGAGCACGATGAACCCGAAGTGCGACACGGACGTGTAGGCGATCAGGCGCATGAGGTCGCTCTGCCCGATGGCCATGAGCGCGCCGTAGAGGATCGACACGACCGCGAGCACCACGACGACGGGCGCGGCCCACGCGCTGGCGTGCGGGAACAGCGGCAGGCACAGGGTGAGCATCCCGAACGTGCCGACCTTGTCGAGGACGCCGACGAGCAGCGTGGACGTCCCCGCGGGCGCGTGCTGCGCGGCGTCGGGCAGCCACGTGTGCACGGGGAACAGCGGCGCCTTGATCGCGAACGCGAGGAAGAAGCCGAGGAACAGCAGCCGCTCGGTGGTGACCGGCATCGGTGCCGCGGCGAACGTCTCGACGAGGTTCGCGGTGAGGAACGCGTCGTCGGGCCGCACCCCGGTGGCCGGGTCGACCGGCACCTGGACGTACAGCGCGATGACGGCCGCGAGCATGATGAGCCCGCCCGCGAGGGAGAACAGCAGGAACTTCACCGCCGCGTACCGGCGGCGCGCCCCGACCCCGAAGCCGCCGATCATGAAGTAGACCGGGATGAGCATCGCCTCGAACAGCACGTAGAACAGGAAGACGTCGCGCGCGGCGAACACCGCGACCATGAACGCCTCGAGCAGGAGCACGAGGCCGAGGTAGTGGCGCAGGCGTCGCGCGTCGCCCTCCTGCTCCCGCCACGCGGCGAGGACCACGAGCGGCACGAGCACGACGGCGAGCCCGACGAGGGCGAGCGCCACGCCGTCGACGCCGACGGCCCAGCTCGCGCCGATCTGCGGGATCCACGCGTACGTCTCGGCGAGCTGGTGCGTGCCGGCGTCGGAGGCGTCGAACGCCGCGAAGGCACCGACGAGCAGCGCCACCTCGACGAGCGCGGTGCCGAGCGCGACGCCGCGGACGGCGCGCAGCGCCCCGGCGCCGACGCCGCGCGAGCGCGCCGCGCCGGTGAGCCACACCGCGGCGGCACCGACGACGGGCCACGCGACGAGCAGGGTGAGCCAGGGGACGTCCTGGAGGGTCTGGTTCATGGGGTGCCGACGCCTTTCAGCTCGCGGTGCCGGTGGTCAGGGCGAGCACGACGGCGGCGATCACCACGACGCCGCCGAGCATCGTCGCGCCGTAGGAGCGCACGTAGCCGTTCTGCCAGCCGCGCAGCCGCTCGCCGACCCGGCCGATGCCGCCGGCGAGGCCCAGCCACCCGCCGTCGACCATCTCCTTGTCCGCGTACACGAGCGAGCGCGTGAGGTACTGGCCCGGCCGCATGAGCACGGCCTCGTTGACGTCGTCCTGGTACAGGTCGCGGCGGGCGGCGCGCGTGAGGACGGAGCCGCGCGGCGCACGCACCGGGACCGACGACATCGCGTACCGCCGCCAGGCGAGCGCGGCACCGGCGAGGACGAGGAGCAGGGTGAGCGTGATGAGCGCCCACACGGGGAGCACCGGCTCCTCGTGCTCGACGTGCCCGGTGACCGGTTCGAGCCAGTCGACGAACCGCGAGCCGGCGGCGAGGATCCCCCCGAGGGCCGCCGACCCGACGGCGAGCACGATCATCGGCCACACCATGAGGCCCGGGGACTCGTGCGGGTGCCGCACCGGGCCGTCCTGGGGACGGAGCCCGTCGACCGAGCCGCTGCCGTCGTTCCAGCGCCGCCGGCCGGCGAACGTCATGAAGAACAGGCGTGACATGTAGAACGCGGTGATCCCGGCGCCGACCAGAGCCGCTCCCCCGAAGACCCAGGCGCGCCACGGCTCGCCGTCGACGGGGACGAACGCGGCCTCGATGATCTTGTCCTTGCTCCAGAACCCGGAGAACGGCGGGATGCCGAGGATCGCGAGCCAGCCGAGGCCGAAGGTCACGAACGTGACCTTCATGTACCGGGACAGGGAACCGAAGCGGCGCATGTCCACCTGGTCGTCCATCCCGTGCATGACCGACCCCGCGCCGAGGAACATGCCGGCCTTGAAGAACCCGTGCGTCACGAGGTGGAAGATCGCGAACGCGTAGCCGATCGGGCCGAGGCCCGCGGCGAGGATCATGTACCCGATCTGCGACATGGTGGAGGCCGCGAGCGCCTTCTTGATGTCGTCCTTCGCGCAGCCCACGACCGCCCCGAAGACCAGCGTCACCGCGCCCACGACCACCACGACGAGCTGCGCCGTCGGCGCGCCCTCGAAGATCGGCGCGGACCGCACCACGAGGTAGACGCCGGCCGTGACCATCGTGGCGGCGTGGATGAGGGCGGAGACCGGCGTCGGGCCGGCCATCGCGTCGCCGAGCCACGCCTGGAGCGGGAACTGCGCGGACTTGCCGCACGCGGCGAGCAGGAGCGCGAGGCCCGTGGCCGTGAGCAGCGCGGTCGACGCCTCGGGCGCGAGCGCGAACACGGTCGTGAAGTCGACGGCGCCGAACGCCGCGAACATCAGCATGAGCGCGACGATGAGGCCGATGTCGCCCACGCGGTTCATGACGAACGCCTTCTTCGCCGCGACCGCGTAGTCGCGGCGGTGGTTCCAGAACCCGATGAGCAGGTAGGACGCCAGGCCGACGCCCTCCCAGCCGACGAACAGCAGGAGGTAGGAGTCGGCGAGGACCAGCACGAGCATCGCTGCGACGAAGAGGTTGAGGTACGCGAAGAACCGACGGCGGTCGCGGTCGTGCTCCATGTAGGCGACCGCGTACACGTGGATGAGCGTGCCGACGAACGTCACGAGGAGCACGAACGTCATCGACAGGGGATCGATGCGCAGCCCGAGCGGGACGTCGAGCCCGCCCGCGACGATCCACTCGACGAGGTGCTGGTCGACCACGCGCTCGTCCGCGGGCAGGCCCAGCATCGCGACGAACATCACGAGGCCCACGAGGAACGCGGCGCCCGACATCACCACGCCGAGCCAGGCGCCCCAGCGGTCGCTGCGGCGGCCGGCCAGCAGCAGGACGACCGCACCGAGCAGGGGCAGCGCGACGAGCAGCGGGGCGGCGGCGAGCGCGCCGGGGACGTCCGTGCTCACGGGCACGGGCGCGGTGTCCGCGGGCAGCGCGCCGTGGACGCCGGCGAGGAGCCCGGTCGCCGCCGCAGACGGGAGGAGCATCGTCATCGGTGCGGCCTCTCAGCTCTTCAGCAGGTTGACGTCGTCGACGGACGCCGACCGACGCGTACGGAAGATGGACACGATGATCGCGAGCCCCACGACGACCTCCGCGGCGGCGACGACCATGACGAAGAAAGCCAGCACCTGGCCGGTGATGTCGCCGTGGATCCGCGCGAACGTGACGAGCGCGAGGTTGGTCGCGTTGAGCATGAGCTCGACGCCCATGAACACGATGATCGCGTTGCGGCGCAGGAGGACCGTCGCCGCCCCGATCGAGAACAGGACCGCCGCGAGCACGAGGTAGTTGGTGATCTCCATCAGGCGTCCTCTCCGCCCACGCGCGTCCGGCCCGGATCGGTGGGACCGCTCACCTCGCCCGCCGGGTCGGCCCCGGCCGGCTCCGCCTGCACCCGGCGCTCGTTCGCGTCGTCCGCGCGCAGCGCCGGCAGCGGGCGCCGCGGCTCGTGCTCGGTGAGCACCTCGCGCTCCGCGGCGAGGATCGTCCCCGCCGAGCGCTCCTGGCCGCGGATGCGCAGGATCCGCGAGACCGACTCCTCGATGGGGCGCCCCGCCGGGTCGAGCGCAGGCGTGTCCATCGCGTTGTTCTGCGCGTAGACGCCCGGTGCGGCGAGCGGGGTCAGGCGCCCGCCCGACGGCAGGGCGGCCACCTTGGCGTCGGCCTGCTCGCGCTGACCGACCTTCGGCGCGAGGCGGCGCCGGTGCGTGAGCACGAGCGCCGAGACCGCCGCGGTCACGAGGAGCACCCCCACGACCTCCATCGCGAAGACGTAGTCCGCGAACAGCACGCGTGCGAGCGCCACCGGGTTCGTCACCTCGTTGGCGGCCGCGAGGCCGACGGCCGGCGGGAACGTGGCCTGCGTGACGACGCCCACGAGCACCGCGCCCAGGCCGAGCCCCAGCAGCACGCCGATCCAGCGCTGGCCGCGGATCGTCTCGACGAGCGAGTCGGACGCGTCGACGCCGACGAGCATGAGGACGAACAGGAACAGCATCATCACGGCGCCCGTGTAGACGACGACCTGGACGACGCCGAGGAACGAGGCCTCCTGCGCGACGTAGAGGATCGCGAGGTCGACCATGACGAACATGACGGCGATCGCCGCGTGCACCGCCTTGCGGGCGAACAGCAGCGACAGGGCCGCGAGGACCATCAGGGGGGCGAGGACCCAGAAGAGGGCCGCCTCGCCCGCGCTCGCGGTCACCGGGCCACCCGGGGCGCGCGGCCCCGTCCGACCGGCCGCTCGACGCGGTTGACCTCGGGACGCGGCGCCGCCGGCTCCGGCGGCAGGGTCGGGTCGTCCGGCCGGTGCTCGCGCACCCAGGCGGCCTGCTCGGCGACCGGGCCGTCGACCTCGCCGCGGTAGTACTCGGTGTCGGTGGTGCCGGGGACCATCGGGTGCGGCGCCGCGAGCATCCCCTGCTGCAGCGGCGCGAGCAGGTCCTCCTTCTCCCAGATCATGCCCTCGCGCGTGGGCCCTGCGAGCTCGTACTCGTTCGTCATGGTCAGCGCGCGCGTGGGGCACGCCTCGATGCACAGCCCGCAGAAGATGCAGCGCAGGTAGTTGATCTGGTAGACGCGGCCGTACCGCTCCCCGGGCGACATGTGCGCCCCGTCGGGCAGGTCGGCGTTGTCGGCGCCCTCGACGTAGATCGCGTCGGCCGGGCACGCCCAGGCGCACAGCTCGCAGCCGATGCACTTCTCGAGCCCGTCGGCGTACCGGTTGAGCTGGTGGCGCCCGTGGTACCGCGGCTTCGTGGGGGTCTTCTCGCGCGGGTACTGCTCCGTCACCGTCGGGCGGAACATCGACGAGAACGTCACCCCGAAGCCGGCGACAGGCGCGAGCGCCTCGCGCAGGCCCTTCGCCTGCGGCCGCAGGGGCTCGTACCGCCCGGGCTGTCGCTCCTCAGGCACGGTCACCCTCCTTGTCGTGCGTCGTTCCGGGGGTCGTGTCGCCGGGCGTGCCGGTCGACCCGGTCCCTCCCGGCGATCGGGCGTCGTCGGGCACGAGAGCACGACGGCGCGGGGACGGCGGGAGCGACTGGCCCGGCAGCGGCGGCACGGGGAACCCGCCGGCGAACGCGTCGAACGGCTCCGCCGGCGCGTCCTGCCCGCGACCGGAGGTCCGAGCCCCGGACGTGCCCCCACGGTCCGGTGCGGGCACCTGGTGCGGCCAGAACCACACGGCGACGACGACGAGCACCGCGACGCCCGCGCCGATGCCGACGACGAGCCGCGTGTCGACCTCGCCGAACTGGCGCACACCCTGGACGACCGACAGCAGCACCACCCAGCCGAGCGCGGCGGGGATGAGCACCTTCCAGCCGAACGACATGAACTGGTCGTAGCGCAGGCGCAGGAGCGTGCCCCGCACCCAGACGAACACGAACATGAAGGCCCACATCTTCACGAGGAACCAGAGGATGGGCCACCAGCCCTCGTTGAACATGCCGTCGTTGATCGCCGACAGCGGCCACGGGGCGCGCCAGCCGCCGAAGAACAGCGTGGTCGCGATCGCGGAGACGTTGATCATGTTGATGTACTCCGCGAGGAAGAACCACGCGAACTTCATCGACGAGTACTCGGTCATGTAGCCCGACACGAGCTCGCCCTCGGCCTCCGGCAGGTCGAACGGCAGGCGGTTCGTCTCGCCGATCATCGAGATGACGTAGATGACGAACGCGGGCAGCAGCGGCAGGAACCACCACAGCGGCGTCTGGGAGTCGACGATCTGCGACGTCGACATCGAGCCCGCCATGATGAACACCGACACGAGCGACAGGCCCATCGCGAGCTCGTAGCTGATGACCTGCGCCGTCGAGCGCACCGAGCCGAGCAGCGGGTACGTCGACCCCGACGACCAGCCGCCCAGCACGATCCCGTACACGCCGAGCGCGGCGCACGCGAGGATGTACAGCACCGCGACGGGGAAGTCGGTGAGCTGCGCCGGCGTGACGTAGTCGGTGAACGGGATGCGCACCTCGGGCCCGAACGGGATGACGGCGAACACGAGCAGCGAGCAGAACACCGAGATCATCGGCGCGAGCAGGTAGACGAACTTGTCCGCGGCCCTGACGGTGATGTCCTCCTTGAGCAGGAGCTTCATCGCGTCCGCGAGCGACTGGAGCAGGCCGAACGGGCCGTGCCAGTTCGGCCCGGGCCGCACCTGCATGCGCGCCACGACCTTGCGCTCGAACCAGATCGCGACCAGCACGCTCGTGAGCAGGAAGACGATGATGAGCACGGCCTTGACGAGGTACGTCCAGCCGTTGTCCTGCGAGAAGTCCGCGGCGACGCCCGGGATCATGCGCCCTCCCCTCGTGCGGTGCGCCCGCTGCCGACGCCCGGGCCGGCCGGCCCTGCGGTCCCGTCCCCGGGCACGTCGGCCGGGGCGAGCGTCACGACGTCGCCCGGCACCGCGCCGAGCGTGGCGTGCACCTGCGAGCCGACCGAGCGCAGCGGCAGCCACACCACGTGGTCGACCATGTCGGTGACGACCACCGGGAGCGTGATCGAGCCCCGGTCGGTCCCGACGCGCACGAGCTCGCCGTCGAACACGTCGACCGCCGCCGCCGTCGTCGCCGACAGGCGGGCCACGGGCCGCTTGGCGGTCCCGGCGAGGTAGCGCTCGCCGTCCTGGCCGCGACCGTCGTCGAGCAGGAGCCGCCAGCTCGCGAGCACCGCGGTGCCCGGCGCGACGGCGGCCGGCTCGGCGGCCGGCACCCGCGGGGCGTCGACCCGCGCGCCGTCCCACGCGTCGAGCTGGGACAGCTCGGCCCGCACGGCCTCGACGGTCGGCAGCCCGAGCGTCGCCCCCGCCGCGTCGGCGAGCGCGTCGAGCACGCGGTGGTCGGCCATCGCCGTCGAGCCGAGGGCAGCGGGGAACGGGCGCAGACGGCCCTCCCAGCTCCAGAACGACCCCGCCTTCTCGACGGGCGGCGCGACCGGCAGCACGACGTCGGCGAGCTCGGCGACCGCGGAGCGCCGCACCTCCAGGCTCACGACGACGTCGGCCGCCGCGAGCGCCCGGCGCGCGTGCGCCGGGTCGGGCAGGTCGTCGAGCTCCAGCCCGCCGACGACGACGCCGGAGAGCTGACCGACCGACAGCGCGTCGAGCACCTCGGCGACGTCGCGCCCCGGGGCGGCGGGCAGGTCGGCGGCGTCGACGCCCCAGACCGCCGCGAGGTCCACCCGGGCCCCGGCGTCGGCGACGGGCCGGCCGCCCGGGAGCAGGTTCGGCAGCGTGCCGACCTCCACGCCGCCGCGCTCGCCCGCGCGCCGCGGGACCCACGCGACCCGCGCGCCCGTCGCCGCCGCGACCCGCAGGACGGCGCTGTACGCGCCGGGCGTCGCGGCGAGCCGCTCCCCGACGAGGACGACGGCGCCCGCCGTGCGCAGCGCGTCGCTCGCGTCGGCCAGCGCGTCCTGCCCGCCCGCCGCCTCGTCGAGGGTGCGGACGCGGTCGCCCGCGGCGATCCCGTCGAGCCACTCGGCCTCGGTGCCCGGGGCGGCGCGCAGCAGCGTGCCGCGCACGCGCTCGAGGCCGCGCGAGGCGTAGGGCGCGAGCGAGAAGACGCGGACGCCGTGGCGCAGCGCGCCCTTGCGCAGGCGCAGGAAGGTGATCCCGGCCTCCTCCTCGGCCTCGAGGCCGACGAGCAGCACCGCGGGCGCCTTCTCGAGCTCGGGGAGCGTGACGCCGATCCCCCGGCCGGCGACGGCGTGCGCGAGGAAGTCGGCCTCCTCGGCGCTGTGCGCGCGAGCGCGGTGGTCGACGTCGTTGGTGCGCAGCACGACCCGTGCGAGCTTGGCGTACGCGTACGCGTCCTCGACCGTCAGGCGCCCGCCCGGCAGCACCCCCACGCCGCCCGCGTCGCGCGCCCGCACGAGGGCGTCCGCCGCGACCTCGAGCGCCTCCGCCCACGACGCCGGCCGCAGCTCGCCGCGTACCACCGTCCCGTCGGGTGCGACCTCCCGGTCGCGGACGAGCGGGTGCGTGAGGCGGTCCGGGGCGGACTGCCACGTGAACGCGAACCGGTCCTTGTCGGTGATCCACTCCTCGTTGACCACCGGGTCGTCGCCCGCGAGGCGCCGCAGCACGACGCCACGGCGGTGGTCGATGCGGATCGCGCTCCCGCACGCGTCGTGCTCGGCGACGGACGGCGTCGACACCAGGTCGAACGGCCGCGACCGGAACCGGTACGCCGCGCCGGTGAGCGCGCCCACCGGGCAGATCTGCACCGTGTTGCCCGAGAAGTAGGACGCGAACGGCTGCCCGGACTCGTCCTCGAGCGCGAGCCCCACGGGCCGGTCGCCGGGCACCTCGCCCGCCGGGGGCGCGAAGTCCAGCACGGACTCGTCGAACCGGCCGATCTGCTGGGCAGCGCCGCGCTTCTGCAGGTCGATGAACGCGTCGCCCGCGATCTCCTTCGAGAACCGCGTGCACCGCTGGCACAGCACGCAGCGCTCGCGGTCGAGCAGGATCGTCGTCGACACCGCGATCGGCTTGGGGAACGTGCGCTTGACGTCCACGAAGCGGCTCGTCGCGCGCCCGTTGCTCATCGCCTGGTTCTGCAGCGGGCACTCGCCGCCCTTGTCGCACACCGGGCAGTCGAGCGGGTGGTTGATGAGCAGCATCTCCATGATGCCGTGCTGCGCCTTGTCGGCCACGGGGCTCGTGCGCTGCGTCTTCACCACCATGCCGGGTGTGGCCTCGAGCGTGCACGACGCCTGCGGCTTCGGCATGGGCCGCAGGTTGCCCTCGCGGTCCGGCGTCGCGACCTCGACGAGGCACTGGCGGCAGGCGCCGGCGGGCGCCAGCAGCGGGTGGTCGCAGAACCGCGGGATCTGGATGCCCAGCTGCTCGGCGGCACGGATGACGAGCGTGCCCTTCGGCACGGCCATCTCGATGTCGTCGATCGTGAAGGACACCTGGTCCGGCGGCGGGGCGGGCGGGGGCGGGGCCGAGGACGCCGCGGGCGTCCCGGCGGCACCGGCCGGCGTGGTCGTCGTCATCAGTGGACTCCTGCCGTGAGGGCGGGGGCGGTGCGCCGCGGGGTGTGCTCGAACAGCGCGGACGCGGCCGGGTCGAACGGGCACGCCCCGCCGGTGATGTGCGCCTCGTACTCGTCGCGGAAGAGCTGGATGCTGCTCGTCACGGGCGACGTCGCGCCGTCGCCGAGCGCGCAGAACGCGCGGCCGAGGATGTTGTCGCACGTGTCGAGGAGCAGGTCGAGGTCGCCCTGCGTCCCCTGGCCCGCCTCGATGCGGTGCAGCACCTGCTTCATCCAGTACGTGCCCTCCCGGCAGGGCGTGCACTTGCCGCACGACTCGTGCGCGTAGAAGTCGGTCCAGCGGCTCACGGCGCGCACGACGCAGACCGTCTCGTCGAAGATCTGCAGCGCGCGCGTGCCGAGCATCGAGCCCGCCTTCGCGACGGACTCGTAGTCGAGCGGGGTGTCGAGGTGCTCGGCGGTGAACAGCGGCGTCGACGACCCGCCGGGCGTCCAGAACTTGAGCGCCTTCCCGCCGCGCACGCCTCCGGCCATGTCGAGCAGCTCGCGCAGCGTCGTGCCGAGCGGCGCCTCGTACTGCCCGGGACGCTCGACGTGACCGGACAGCGAGAACAGCCCGAACCCGGCCGAGCGCTCCGTGCCCATCGACGTGAACCAGTCGGCGCCGTGGGCGACGATCGACGGCACGCTCGCGATCGACTCCACGTTGTTGACCACCGTGGGCCGCGCGTACAGGCCCGCGACCGCGGGGAACGGCGGCTTGAGCCGCGGCTGCCCGCGCAGGCCCTCGAGCGAGTCGAGCAGCGCGGTCTCCTCGCCGCAGATGTACGCGCCGGCGCCGGCGTGCACCGTGACGTCGAGGTCGAAGCCCGACCCGAGGACGTCCGTGCCGAGGAACCCGGCCTCGTACGCCTCCTCCACCGCGCGCAGCAGGCGTCGGTACACGTGCAGCACCTCACCGCGCACGTAGACGAACGCGTGCCGGCACCCGATCGCGTACGACGTGATCGCCACGCCCTCCACGAGCGCCTGCGGGCTCGCCATCATCAGCGGGATGTCCTTGCACGTGCCGGGCTCCGACTCGTCCGCGTTGACGACGAGGTAGCGCGGACCGCCGTCGGGCGGCGGCAGGAAGCCCCACTTCATGCCCGTCGGGAACCCCGCTCCCCCGCGTCCGCGCAGCCCGGACGCCTTGACCGTCTCGACGATCGCCCCCGGCTCCTGCGACAGCGCGGACCGCAGGCCCGCGTAGCCGCCGCTGTCGAGGTAGGACTGCAGGGTCCACGACCGGTCCGCGTCCCACGTCTGGGACAGGACCGGGGTCAGCGGCGCGACCTTCGTCTCCGGCTGCTCGCTCATGCGTCCTCCTTGGTGCCCGACGCCGGACGCTCGTCCGGGCTCGACGCGTCGCCCTCGCGCTCCGGCGTCCCGGGCTTGCCGCCCTGCGCCGTGTCCTCCGGCGTCACCGGCTCGCGCTCCGCGCTCGACTGCTCCTCGCCGGCGTCCGGCTCGCCTCCGGCGGGGGCGGCGGCGACGGGCTCGGCCGCGCTGGAGCCGGGGGCGGTCCAGCCGTGCTCGCGCGCGAGTCGCAGGCCGGCGAGCGTGGCCTCGCCCGCGCCGACGCCCTCGTCGGCGCGGCCGTCGGGGAAGCCCGCGAGGACGCGGCTCATCTGCTTGAAGCTGCAGACGCTCGCGGCGCCGCGCGTCGGGGCCACCTGCTCGCCCGCGCGCAGGCGGTCGACGACGTCCGTCGCCGACTGCGGCGTCTGGTTGTCGAAGAACTCCCAGTTGACCATCATCACGGGCGCGTAGTCGCACGCCGCGTTGCACTCGATGCGCTCGAGCGTGACGGCGCCGTCGTCGGTGGTCTCGTCGTGGCCGACGCCGAGGTGGTCGGCGAGCTCGTCGAAGATCGCGTCGCCGCCCATGACGGCGCACAGCGTGTTCGTGCACACGCCCACGGTGTAGGTGCCGTTGGGGTGGCGCTTGTACTGCGTGTAGAACGTCGCGACCGCCGAGACCTCGGCGGCCGTGAGGTCGAGCTGCTCGGCGCAGAACAGGATGCCGTCGCGCGAGACGTAGCCGTCCTGCGACTGGACGAGGTGCAGCATCGGCAGCAGGGCCGAGCGCTGCTGCGGGTAGCGCGCGACGATCTGCGCGGCGTCGGCCGCGAGCCGTGCGTACGTCTCGGGCTCGTAGCCCGGGCGCCGGCGGGGCCCGCCCGCCGGTGCGCCGTCCGTGACCGGTCCGGTGTCGGTCGTCATCGGTCCACCCCTCCCAGCACCGGGTCCAGGGACGCGACGGCGACGACGACGTCGGCCACCTGGCCGCCCTCGCACATCGCGGCCACGGCCTGGAGGTTGTTGAACGACGGGTCGCGGAAGTGCGCGCGGTAGGGGCGCGTGCCGCCGTCGGACACCAGGTGCGCGCCGAGCTCGCCGCGCGGGTGCTCGACCGTCTGCCACGCCTGCCCGACCGGCACCCGGAAGCCCTCCGTGACCAGCTTGAAGTGGTGGATCAGGGCCTCCATCGAGGTGCCCATGATCTCCTTGATGTGCTCGAGCGAGTTGCCCTGGCCGTCGCTCGCGACGGCGAGCTGCGCCGGCCACGCGATCTTGCGGTCACCCACCATGACCGGCTGCCCGGCCGTCGCCTCGAGGCGCTCGAGGCACTGCTCGACGATGCGCAGCGACTGGTAGCACTCCTCGATGCGCAGCACTACGCGGTCGTAGCAGTCCGCGCCGTCCGACGTGGGGACGTCGAAGTCGTACGTCTCGTAGCCGCAGTACGGGTCGGCCTTGCGCACGTCGTACGGCAGGCCGGTCGAGCGGAGCACGGGGCCGGTGATGCCGAGCGCCATGCAGCCCGCGAGGTTGAGGTGCCCGACGCCGACGAGCCGGCCCTTGAAGATCGGGTTGGCGAGCATGAGGTCGCCGAGCTGCCCGAGGTACCGGCGGATCAGCGGCTCGGCGCTGCGCACCTGCTCCACGAGACCCGGCGGCACGTCCTGCGCGACACCGCCCGGCCGCACGAACGCGTGGTTCATGCGCAGCCCGGTGACCGCCTCGAAGACCCGCAGGATCTCCTCGCGCGCCGTGAAGGCGATCGTCATGACCGTCGTCGCGCCCATCTCGTTGCCCCCGGTGCCGAGGCACACGAGGTGGGAGGCGATGCGGTTGAGCTCCATGAGCAGGACGCGGATCACGCTCGCCCGCTCGGGCACGTCGTCGGTGATGCCGAGGAGCTTCTCCACCGCGAGGCAGTACGCCGTCTCCTGGAAGAACGGCGCGAGGTAGTCCATGCGGGTGCAGAACGTGACGCCCTGCGTCCACGTCCGGTACTCCATGTTCTTCTCGATGCCGGTGTGCAGGTAGCCGATGCCGCACCGCGCCTCGGTGACCGTCTCGCCGTCGATCTCGAGCATGAGGCGCAGCACGCCGTGCGTGGACGGGTGCTGCGGGCCCATGTTGACGACGATGCGCTCCTCGCCGAGCGCCGCGGCCGCGACCGCGCTCTCGGCGATCTCCGCCCAGTCGCCCCCGGACGCCTCGAAGCTCGGGACGCCCGGGTCGAAGTCGCCGACCGGCGGCTTCGTGGCGCGAGGTGCCGCGTGCGGCGTCCCGGTGGTGTGCGTGCTCACGAGTACGACCTCCTCGTGTCCGGCGGGGGTACGGTGGCGCCCTTGTACTCGACGGGGATCCCGCCCAGCGGGTAGTCCTTGCGCTGCGGGTGGCCGGGCCAGTCGTCCGGCATCTCGATGCGCGCGAGCGCCGGGTGGCCGTCGAAGACGATCCCGAAGAAGTCCCACGTCTCGCGCTCGTGCCAGTCGTTCGTCGGGTACACCGACGTCGTCGACGGGACGTGCGGGTCGGCGTCCGGCACGGCGACCTCGAGCCGCAGGCGCCGCCCGTGCGTCACCGACGTCAGGTGGTAGACCGCGTGCAGCTCGCGCCCGACGTCGTGCGGGAAGTGCACGCCGCTCACGCCGAGGCTGAGCTCGAACCGCAGGTCCTGGTCGTCGCGGAGCGCGCGGCACACCGGGACGAGGTGGTCGCGCCGCACGTGGAGCGTGAGCTCGGCGTGCGCACCGGGCGGGTCGACGCTCACGTACTCGATCGCGTCGCTCGCGGACGTGCCCGCCTCGGCGAGGACCACGCCGAGGGTGTCCACGACGTCGTCGAACCAGCCGCCGTACGGCCTGCTCGCGGCGCCCGGCATGGCCACGGGCTGCACGAGGCCGCCGTACCCGGACGTGTCGCCCGAGCCCTGCGCGCCGAACATGCCCTCCCGGACCTCGACCACCTCAAGAGTGGCGGGGGCGTGCGAGCCCGTCACGAGGTCGGCCGAACGCGGTCCCTGCACCTCCTCCGGCTGGGGTGCCGGCTTCGGGCCGCCCGCGCCGGGGCCCGCCCCCGTCCCCTCCGTCATCGCAGCAGGCCCTTCATCCGGAAGGTGGGCGTCGCCTCGAGCGCCGCGGCCTCCGCGGCGCGGGCCGCCTCCTTGCGGTTGACGCCGAGCGGCTCCTCGCGGATCTGCTCGTGCAGCGCCAGGATCGCGTTGATGAGCATCTCGGGGCGCGGCGGGCACCCGGGCAGGTAGATGTCGACCGGGACGACGTGGTCGACGCCCTGGACGATCGCGTAGTTGTTGAACATCCCGCCGCTGGACGCGCACACGCCCATCGACAGCACCCACTTGGGCTCGCTCATCTGGTCGTAGACCTGGCGCACCACCGGTGCCATCTTCTGGCTCACGCGCCCCGCGACGATCATGAGGTCCGCCTGGCGCGGCGAGGCGCGGAACACCTCCATGCCGAAGCGCGACAGGTCGAACCGCGACGCACCCGCGGCCATCATCTCGATCGCGCAGCACGCCAGGCCGAACGTCACGGGCCACAGCGACGCCTTGCGGAAGTAGCCCGCGAGGTCCTCGACGGTCCCGAGCACGAAGCCCGAGGGAGCTTCCTCGATCCCCATGGTTGTCCTCCTGGTCCTGCTAGCTGGTCGGCCGGTGCCGCGGACGGGTGCTGGTCAGTCCCACTCCAGGCCTCCGCGGCGCCACTCGTAGACGAACGGGACGGTGATCAGCGCGAGGAACGCGAGCATCGCGACGAGGCCGAACGTCGCGAGCGTCGCGAAGTCCACCGCCCACGGGTAGAGGAAGACCACCTCGATGTCGAAGACGATGAACGTCATCGCGACGAGGTAGTACTTGATCGGGAAGCGCCCGCCGCCCACGGCGTGGGGCGTGGGCTCGATGCCGCACTCGTACGCGTCGAGCTTCGCCCGGTTGTAGCGCTTCGGGCCGATCACGGCGCTGGCGACCACGCCGCCGAGCGCGAGCACGGCGGCCACGCCCATGAGGACGAGAAGCGGGACGTACGGGTTGGTCATCGCGTACTCCTCGAGTGGGGGCTCGGGATCCCCGGACGACGTCGTCCGGGGTCACGGGGGGTGCTGATGGGGGGCGTCGTTGCCGTCTCACCTGCGGACCCGGTCACGGGCTCATGACGACGGCACCACCTTCGTCAGGCCCGCGATGACGCGGTCCACCCAGTCGCCGCCACGGGGCTCGTAGCAGTCGGACAGCAGCTTGAGGACGAACCGCATGACGACCGGCCGGGGCAGGCCGTACCGCGTGCAGATCCGCATGATCTCGGGGTGCTCGATGAGTCGGACGAAGTAGCGGCCGAGCGTGTAGTACCCGCCGAGCTCGCGGTGCATCGTCCGTGCGTACGTCTGCAGGGCGCGCTCGCGGGCGGCGTCGGTGCCGCGCGCGAGGGCCTGCGCGACCACGTCGGCCGCCGTCCGGCCCGCCTGCATCGCGTAGGCGATGCCCTCGCCGTTGAACGGGCTCACCATGCCGCCCGAGTCGCCGACGAGCAGGACGCCCTTCGTGTACAGCGGCGTGCGGTTGAAGCCCATCGGCAGGGCGGCGCCGCGCACCGGCGCGAGGCGGTTCTCCTCCGCGAGCTCCCACTCCGGCGGGGCGTTGCGCAGCCACCGCTCGAAGACGTCCTTGTGGTCGACGCCCGACGCCGACTGCCGCGCGGGCGTCGAGCTCACCGAGCCCAGGCCGACGTTCGCCGTGCCGTCGCCGAGCGCGAAGATCCACCCGTAGCCGGGCAGCAGGTCGGAGCGTCCCGGCTCTCCGTCCCAGAGCTCGAGGTGCGACTCCATCCACGCGTCGTCGTGGCGCGGGGTGCGGAAGTAGGACCGCACCGCGACGCCCATCGGCCGGTCCTCGCGCTTGGCGAGGCCGAGCGCGAGCGCGAACCGCGACGAGACGCCGTCGGCCGCGACGACGACCGGCGCGCGGTAGGTGACGTCGTCGCCCGCACGGCGTCCGCGGTCGTCGACGGGACGGGCCGTGACGCCCACGACGCGACCCGTGCGGTCGTCGAGCACCGGGCCCGTGACGGAGGTGCGCTCGAGGAGCTTGGCCCCGGTGCGCCGCGCGTGCTCGGCCAGCGTGCGGTCGAACGAGTGGCGGGCGCGCGCCATGCCGTAGCTCGGGTAGGACGCGAGGTCCGGCCACGCGAGCTCCCAGGAGCGGCCGCCGGCGACGACCCGCAGGCCGTTGTTGCGGATCCACCCGTCGTCCTCGCGCGCGGGCACGCCCATCCGCACGAGCTCGGCGACGGCGCGCGGGGTCAGCCCGTCGCCGCAGATCTTGTCGCGCGGGAACGCCGACTTCTCCAGCAGCAGGACCTCGAGGCCCGCGGCGGCGCAGTAGTGGGCAGCGGCCGACCCCGCGGGGCCCGCGCCCACGACGATGACGTCGGCGTCATCGCGGTTGCCGCGCACGTCCTCACCTCGCCGCCCGGTCGTCGGAACACTCTCGGAGCCCACGCACTCACCGTCCCCCCACGTCGGGGCACGGCGCACCCACCGCCCTTGTGAAGTCGATCACAATGGACACCGTCACTCTAGTCACACGCGGCGCACGATGTGTAGCAAGGCGAACCTTCCTTGGCCGAGTCGTGACCAAGGTCCCCGACGCACCGGGGCCCGACCTGCGCGCGGGCGGGCCCGTCCGCCGCTCAGGCGGCGGGGCGCGTCGCCCGGTGCAGCGCGACGATGCCGCCGGACAGGTTGCGGTACCCGACGTGCGACCAGCCCGCGCGCAGCAGCAGCCGGCCGAGACCCTCCTGGTCGGGCCACGCGGCGATCGACTCGGCGAGGTACTCGTACGACCCGCCCTCGCGCGTGACCGCCGACGCGATGCGCGGCAGGGCCTTCACCAGGTACTCCTGGTACAGCGTGCGGAACGGCTTCCACGTGGGCGTGGAGAACTCGCAGATCACCACGCGGCCGCCGGGCCGCACGACGCGCAGCATCTCGCGCAGGCCGCCCTCGGTGTCGACGACGTTGCGCAGCCCGAACGAGATCGTCACCGCGTCGAACGTCGCGTCGGCGAACGGCAGGCGCGTCGCGTCGCCCGCGACGAACGGGAGGTCCGGGCGGCGTTCCTTGCCCACCTGGAGCATGCCGATCGAGAAGTCGCACGGGACGACGCGCACGCCGTCGTCCGCGAACGGCTCCGACGACGTCCCGGTGCCCGCCGCGAGGTCGAGGACCTTCTCCCCCGGCATCGCCCCGACGGCCCGCACGGTCGCGCGGCGCCACGCCCGGTCCTGGCCCAGCGACAGGATGTCGTTCGTCAAGTCGTACCGGCGGGCGATCCCGTCGAACATCGACGCGACCTCGGTGGGCTTCTTGTCCAGGTTGGCGCGGGGCATGGCGACCATGCTTCCACGAGCCGCCCGCGGCACGGCTCCCGCGCGCTTACGCTGGGGGGCGATGACAGCAGAACCGTCGGTCCCCGCCACCGAGCCCCACCCCCTGGTGGTGCGGACCACGCCGATCGACGACCTCCCGGGCGGCCTCACCGCGCTCGTCGACGTCCTGCCCGACGCACGGCCCCTCACCTGGGTGCGGCGCGGCGACGGGATCGTCGGCTGGGGCGAGGCGCTGCGCCTCGAGACGTGGGGGCCGGGCAGGTTCGCCGACGCCGAGGCCGCGTGGCAGGAGACGCTCGCGCGCGCCGTCGTCCGCGACGAGGTCGGGGTGCCCGGCACCGGGCCGGTCGCGTTCGGCTCGTTCGCGTTCGACGACTCCGCCCCCGGGGACGACGCGCACGAGCCGGTGCGGGCGGGCGGCGTCCTCGTCGTCCCGCGCGTCGTCGTCGGCCGCCGGGACGGGCGCACCTGGCTCACGACGGTCGACACCGCCGGCTCGCTGTCCTCCGCCCCCGCCGCGGCGCTCGCGCGCGCGTCCCGCACGCCGGTCCCCCCGCCCGGCGAGGTGACGTGGTGCGACGGCGCGCTGCGCGCGGACGACTGGGCCGACGTCGTGGCCGAGGGCGTCGAGCGCATCCGCGCCGGGGCACTGGAGAAGGTCGTGCTCGCGCGCGACGTCGTCGCCCACACGAGCGAGCCCGTGGACCCGCGCTGGCTCCTCGCCCGCCTCGCCGCCGCGTACGAGGCGTGCTGGACGTTCTCGGTCGACGGCATGGTCGGCGCGACGCCCGAGCTGCTCGTGCGCAGCGAGAAGGGCCTCGTCACGTCCCGCGTCCTCGCCGGCACCATCCGGCGCGCCGGGCTGTCCGACGACGACGCGCTCCTGCGCGCCGCCCAGCTCGCCCGGTCGTCGAAGGACCTCGAGGAGCACGAGTACGCGGTCGCGTCGGTCGCGCACGCCCTCGCGCCGTTCTGCTCGTCGATGAACGTGCCCGACGCGCCGTTCGTGCTCCACCTGCCCAACGTCATGCACCTCGCCTCGGACGTCACGGGCGTCCTCGCGCGCGGTGCCGCGTCCCCCGCCGAGCCTGCGCGCCGCGGTGCGGCACGGCCCACGAGCCTCGCGCTCGCCGCCGCGCTGCACCCCTCCGCCGCGGTGTGCGGCACGCCGACGGGCGTCGCGCGCGAGCTCATCCGCGAGATCGAGGGCATGGACCGCGGCCGCTACGCCGGCCCGGTCGGGTGGCTCGGCGCCGACGGCGACGGCGAGTGGGGCATCGCGCTGCGCTCCGCCGAGCTCTCCCCGACCGACCCGCGCACGGTCCGGCTGTTCGCCGGCTGCGGCATCGTCGCCGCGTCCGACCCGGCGTCCGAGCTCGCCGAGTCCGAGGCCAAGCTCGAGCCCCTGCGGTACGCGCTCGGCAGCTGAGAGACCAGGCCCCGCACGTCCCCGGCCCGAGCACGACCGGCACGCGCACGGCCGCTGCGGGCACGACGAACGGCCGGCACGGAGGTGTGCTCCGTGCCGGCCGTGGTGGTGGTCGCCCGGGGGACGTCGGGCGACCACCGGTCCGGCGCGCAGGGGGGGACGCGCCGGAAGCTGCGTCAGCCGCGGCCGCCGAAGAACCAGTCGAAGGGGTTCGGGACGTTGCCCGGGTCCGTGGGGTCGGTGCCCTGGCCGCTCTCGCCCTGCTCGTCCTGGCCCTGACCGTCCTGGCCCTGACCGCCCTGGCCCTGCTGCTGGCCCTGCTCGGCGAGCTCGTCGTCCGCCGGGCGCGTCGCGAGGGTCACCTCGACGTCACGCGCCTCGCCGTCGCGCACCACCGTGACGGTGGACTGCGCACCGGCCGCGAGCTCGCGGACGAACGCGGTGAGCGACTCGGCGCCGCCGACGGCGTTGCCGTCGATCTCGACGATCACGTCGCCCGCCTCGATGCCGGCCTCCGCGGCGGGCGAGCCGTCCGTGACGTCCTGGACCTGTGCGCCGCGCCGCGTCACGCCGTCGGCGGTCGCCGTCGCGTCGGACAGGCTCACGCCGAGGAACGCGTGCTCGGCCGTGCCGTTCGAGATGAGCTGCTCCCCGATCGACTTCGCGAGGTTCACCGGGATGGCGAAGCCCAGGCCGATCGAGCCCGACTGGCTGCCGCCGCTGGACAGGCTCGCGATCGACGACGTGATGCCGATGACGCGACCCTGCGCGTCGAACAGCGGACCACCGGAGTTCCCGGGGTTGATCGCGGCGTCGATCTGGATCGCGTTCGTCACGACGGACGTGCCGCCCTCGGTGCCCGACGCGGAGACCGGGCGGTCGACGGCGGAGACGATGCCCGTCGTCGCGGTGTTCGCGAGACCGAGCGGGTTGCCGACCGCGAGCACCGACTCGCCGACGATGACGTCCTCGGAGTCGCCGAGCGTCGCGGGCTGCAGGTCGTCCGGGGCGTCCGAGAGCTGCACGACGGCGAGGTCCGTCGCCGGGTCGAGCCCGACGATCCGCGCCTCGAACAGACGGCCGTCGCTCAGCGTGACCTGGACGGTGTCGTCCACGGCGCCCTCGACGACGTGGTTGTTCGTCAGCACGTGGCCCTGGTCGTCGATGATGACGCCCGAGCCCTCGCCGCCGCCCGCCTGGGTCTGCACCTGGATCGCGACGACCGACGGCGCGACGGCCTGCGTCACGGCCTCCCAGTCGGGGTTCTGCGAGGACGAGCTCGACACCGGGGCCGCGGTGGTCTCCTCCTGCTGCTGACCGACCTGCGCGAGCGAGCTCGTCGCGCCGTCGTCGTCGAGCGTGACGACGAGGCCGGCGGTGCCGACGCTCGCGACCACGGCCGCCGCAGCGGCGGCGCTCACGACGGGCACCCAGGTGCGCCGGCGCTCGGCGCCGCGGCCGCCGTCACCGGCCGGGGTGTGCGCGACCGGCGGGGCCGGCGGGACGGAGCCGGGGCCACCCGGGGTCGCGCGTCCGGCGTAGGGCGCGCGCGGGGCGTACGGGTCGGTGGGCACGTGCGGCGCCGCGCCCTGCTGGGCCGTCTGCTGCGCGCGCACCGCGTCGAGCGGCTGCGTCGTCTGCGCCTGCGGGTGGGCCACCTGCTCGTGCCGCTGGGCGGCGGCGGGCACCGGGGGCACGGCGGAGGTGCTCGGCGTGGTGGGGGTGCTCGGCGTGGTGGGGGTGATGTCGTTCGACACGGTGGGCCTCCTCTGATCTGCCCCCTACTCCACACCCCTCCGCTTGGGCGACGCTTGAGCCTGCCTGAGAGTCCGCTGCGAGTTCTGGGCCGTCGCGACCGGCACGACGTCCCCGGCGGGGGCAGGTCAGCCCGCGAGCGCCTCGCGCACCGCGGCGCGCACCTGCTCGGCGAGCGCCGCGGCCGAGCGCCGGCGGTCGTCGCGCGCGACCCGCACCTCGAGCACCTGCACGCCGTGGCTCGGGGCCGCGAGGGCGTGGCGCAGCGTCGCGACGTCGGGCACGAGCTGGTGGTCCACGCCGTACCCGGCGCACAACGGTGCCAGGTTCGCGCCGTGCGGCGTCGCGAAGACGCGCTCGAACGTGCGCGCGGCGGCGGCCGACGACTCGCCGAGGGCGCCCGGCTCGAGCCCGGCGAAGATCGACCCGCCGTCGTCGTTGACGACGACGAGCTGGAGGTCGACGTGCGGCTCGTGCGGCCCGCGGAGCAGACCGCCGACGTCGTGGAGGAACGTGAGGTCGCCGAGCAGCGCGCGCGTGCGCGGGGCCGCGCCGCCGTCGGCGGGCGAGGCGTCGCGGGCGGTCGCGAGCGCCACGCCGAGCGCGGTCGACACGGTGCCGTCGATCCCGGCGAGGCCGCGGTTGGCGAGGATGCGCGGGGCCTCGTGCCCGGCCGTGCCGGGCGGCTCGGCGCCGGCGGTCCCGGCGCCCAGGACGAGGTCGAGGTCGCGCACCGGGCTGGAGGACCCGACGACGAGCACGTCCCCGGGTGCACCCGCACCGGCGACGGCGCGGGCGACGGACGGTCCGTCGGTGACGGCGCCCGACGTCGCGGCGTCCACCGCGCGGGCGGCGGCCCGGCTCGCCGCGCGCCACCGGGCGACGAACGCGTCGTCGACGGTTCCGCCCGGCGCGAGCCACGGCTCGGGGACCGCCGGCAGCACGGTCGCGGCGTTGCGCGCGGCGTCCGGCCACGGGCCCGCCCCGGGGGCGACGACGGTGACCTCGACCTCCGTGCGGCCGAGCAGCCGCTGGACCGGGCGGGAGAGCGTCGGGCGCCCGAGCACGACGGCGGCCTCGACGTCCTCGACGAGCTCGTCCACGCCGAGCACGAGGGGGTGGGCGGCGACGGCCTGCGGGCCGCCGAGCGCCCCGGAGGACGGCTCGGCGAGCAGCGGCCAGCCCCGGGCCTCGGCGAGCGCACGGGCACCCGGTCCGGCGCCGTCGCCGGCGACGACGACGGTCCGTGCCGGGGGCGGCGGCACGTCCGGGGAGCGCACGAGCGCGGGCACGGCGACGGTGCGCGGCGTGCCGCCCGCCTCCTCGCGAGCGGGCGCGCGCGCCTCGTCGAGCGGTGCCGCGGTGTCGGGCGACGCCTCGGCGAGCGGCGCGCCGTCCGGCTCGGCGGGCAGCTCGGCGGGCGGCACGAGCGGCTCGCGGAACGCGAGGTCGAGGTGCACGGGCCCGGGGTGGCCGTCGCGGGCACCGGTCGCCGCGGCGAGCGCGCGGGCCGTGACCGCGACGAGGTCGCGGACCTCGCCCGGGCGGCCGTCGGGCGCGGGCTGGTCGACGGCGTACCGCACCGCGGGGCCGAAGAGACCCACCTGGGTGGTCGTCTGGTTCGCGCCGGTGCCGCGGAGCTCGTGCGGCCGGTCGGCGGTGAGGAGCACGAGCGGCACGCCCGCGTGGTGCGCCTCGAGCACCGCGGGGTGCAGGTTCGCGACCGCGGTGCCGGAGGTCGTGACGACGGCCACGGGGCGCGGCACGCGCACGCCCCCGGGTCGCTCGACCGGTGCGCTCCCCCGCGACAGGCCGAGCGCGAGGAAGGCCGCCGTGCGCTCGTCGACGCGGACGTGCAGGGTCAGCAGGCCGGCGTCCGCCGCGGCCGCGACCGCGTAGGCGAGGGGCGCGGAGCGCGACCCGGGGGCGAGGACGACGTCGCGGACGCCGTCGGCGACGAGCGCCGCGACGAGGGCGTACGCCGCGGCGACCGCAGGCGGCAGCCCGGACGCGGCGGCGTCTCCCGGCGTGCCGGGGACCGCTGCGGCGCTCATCGCGCGACCCCGGCCGGTGCGGTGTCGAGCATGGCGGACACGCGGTCGAGGCGTTCCGTCCACCGTCGCGCGGTCGCGTCGTCCGGCGCGGTCGCGGCGAGACCGGCCTCGCTCGGCGCCGGCCGCACGACGGGGAGCAGGCCGTCGACCGGCCGGAGCGGGGAGTCGGTGACGTCGTCGGCGAGGAGCTGGACGGTCGCGAGGCCGCACGCGTACGGCAGCTCCGGGAGCGCGGCGGCGAGCGCGACGCCTGCCGCGATCCCGACCGACGACTCCAGGGCCGACGACACGACCACCGGCAGCCCGACCCGCTCGGCGAGCGCGAGGCACGCCCGGACGCCGCCGAGCGGCTGGACCTTGAGCACGACGACGTCCGCCGCCTCGGCGCGCACGACGGCGAACGGGTCCGCGGCGCGCCGGATCGACTCGTCGGCCGCGACGGGCACGGCCACGTCGAGGCGCTGGCCGCGGCGCACCGCCGCGAGGCCCGCGACGTCGGCGCACGGCTGCTCGACGTACTCGAGCCCGCCCGCGGCGTGGTCCAGGTGCGGCAGGCGGCGCAGCGCCTCGTCCGCGTCCCACGCGCCGTTGGCGTCGACCCGGATCCGCCCGCCCGGCCCGAGCGCGTCCCGGACGGCCTCGAGCCGGACGACCTCGGCGTCGAGCGGCTCCACGGCGCCGTCGGGCCCGCGCTGGGCGACCTTGACCTTCGCGGTCCGGCAGCCCCCGGACGCCGCGACGATCTCCTGCGCGCGCACGGCGCCGACGGCGGGGACGGTGACGTTGACGGGCACGGCGTCGCGGACCGGCGCGGGCCAGCCGCCGTCGGCCGCCTCGCGCGCGGCGCGCAGCCACGCCGCGGACTCCGCGTCGTCGTAGTCCCAGAACGGGGAGAACTCGCCCCACCCGGCCGCACCCCGCAGCAGGACGCCGTCGCGGACGTCGAGGCCGCGGAACCGCGTGGTCAGGCGGGTGCGGTAGACGACGAGGGGGTCGGGCACGCGTCCCAGGCTATGCCACCGTGGGTCGCGCCACCCGGGAGCCGCGCGACCCACGACCTCACCCGCTGACCAGGACCGCTCACCCGCTGACCAGGACCGCGACGACGAGCGCGACGATGACGGCGTTGAACGCGAACGCGACGACGGCGTGCCCGGTCACGGTCCGGCGGGTCGCGGCGTCGAGGACGGTGACGTCGCCGGTCGAGAAGCTCGTGCTCACGTGGGCCGCGACGTAGACGTAGTCGGCGAAGGCGCGCGGCCCGTCACCGGGGAAGGCGAGCCGCGGGCCCGCGTCGAGCCCCCGGCCGCCCCGACCGACGCCCGCGTCGAGGCGCGCGTAGTGCAGCGTGTACGAGACGAGGACGGTCGCCCACGCGCTCAGCACGAGCGCGACGCCCAGCACGACGACGACCGGGTCCTCGACGGCTCCGGTGCCGCGGGCGAGACCGACGCCCACGCCGAGCGCGAGGACGGAGAACTGGACGGACCACGCGGCCGCCCCGCCGCCGATCGCCCACGCGGACCACCGCCACCGCGGTACCGACCGTTCCAGCGCCTCGCGGAGCGGTCGGCCGCGCAGCCCCGAGAACGCGGCCACGCTCAGCACGCAGAACGTCACCGCGACCACGACCCCGAACCCCAGGGCGGCGGCGAGCACGGCCGCGGCGTCGCTCGTCCCCGCCCGGGTGGACAGGACGACGGACGAGGGCACGCTCACGACGACGCCGACGACGAGAGCCGTCCACGAGCGCACGGTCTCGGGGACGAGGCGGGATCGCAGCGGCGGTCTCATGGTCCGCGAGGCTACCCGGGCGAGGCGTCCGAGCCGGTCAGCCCGGCGATTCCGCGCGCCCGTCGAGGAGGGCGGCGACCAGGTGGGCGGCGAGCGCGCGCACGTCCCGCTCCTCGCTCAGCGCGCTGACCGCCGCGCCGTCGACCACGGCGACGAGCACGCCGGGGCTCAGCCACCCGGCGCCGAGGGCGTCGAGGACGTGCGCGACGGCCGCGTCGAGGCGGTCGCGCCCCTGCGCGTACGCCTGGGCGAGCGTCGGGTAGCGGCCTGCGCCGACGAGGTGCTCGTAGAAGCCGCGCACGCCGGCCTCGTCGAGGTCGGGCAGCACCGCGTCCGCGAGGACGGCGGCACGCTGCTGCGGTGCCGCGCCGGGGCGCAGCGCCCGGTCGGCGGCGTCGCGCGCGTTCCGGACCCAGCCGTCGACGACCACCTGCCCGGCGGCGGCGACCAGGTCGTCGAGGCCCGTGAAGTAGTAGGTCGTGGCGGCCAGCGGCACACCGGCGCGGGCGGCGACCGCGCGGTGCGTCACCGCGCCCGGCCCGTCGCGCAGGATCAGGTCGGCGGCGGCGCGGACGATCGCGTCACGCCGCGCCGCGCCGCGTGCCTGGCGCCGGGGTGCCGGTCGTCCACCGGCGTCCTCGCCGGTCGACCCGTCTGCCATCCTCAGTGACCTCCCCCGGACAGGTTGAGCCCGATCACGCCGGCGACGATCAGCACGAGCGAGACGACCTTGAGGACGCTGACGGACTCTCCGAAGAGCACGATAGCGAGCACCGCCGTCAGCGCGGCCCCGATGCCCACCCACACGCCGTAGGCGACGCCGACGGGCAGCGTGCGCAGCGCGAAGCCCAGCCCGGCCATGCTCAGGGCGAGCATCGCGACGAACCCGACGCTCGGCCACAGGCGCGTGAAGCCCTCCGACGCCTTGAGGCTGAGGGCCCAGCCCGCCTCGAGCATGCCGGACAGGACGAGGACGATCCATGCGAGTGCCATACGACTCTCCGTGGGTCGGCGCACCGGGTGGCAGGTCCCGCCGTCGCGCGCAAGTGGTACGACCGTACCACTTGTTCCCGCACGTCCACCGGTTACCGTGGCGCACGTGAGCACCCCTCCTGACATCACGCCCGCCGCGCCGCTCCCCCGCCAGGTCTCCGAGACGTTCGACCCGCGCGCATGGCGCGACGTCCGCGGCTTCGAGGACCTCACGGACGTCACCTACCACCGGGGCGTGGAGCGCGACGACGCGGGGACGGTCGTGCGCCACCTGCCCGTGGTGCGCGTCGCCTTCGACCGTCCGGAGGTGCGCAACGCGTTCCGCCCGCACACCGTCGACGAGCTGCACCGCGTGCTCGACCACGCCCGCATGACGTCCGACGTCGGCACGGTCCTGCTCACGGGCAACGGCCCCTCGCCCAAGGACGGCGTCTGGGCGTTCTGCTCGGGTGGCGACCAGCGCATCCGCGGTCGCTCGGGCTACCAGTACACGACCGCTCCCGACGGCGGCGGGGACGTCCACACGCGCGACGCCGTCGACCCGGCGCGCGCGGGGCGGCTGCACATCCTCGAGGTGCAGCGCCTCATCCGGACGATGCCGAAGGTCGTCGTCGCGGTCGTCAACGGCTGGGCGGCGGGCGGCGGGCACTCGCTGCACGTCGTCGCGGACCTGTCGATCGCGAGCCGCGAGCACGCGCGGTTCAAGCAGACCGACGCGGACGTCGGCTCGTTCGACGGCGGGTACGGGTCCGCCTACCTCGCCCGGCAGGTCGGGCAGAAGCGCGCCCGCGAGATCTTCTTCCTCGCCCGCGAGTACTCGGCGCAGGACGCGTACGACTGGGGCGCGGTCAACGAGGTCGCGGACCACGCGGACCTCGAGCGTCTCGCGCTGGAGTACGCGCGCGTCATCGCCACGAAGTCGCCGCAGGCGGTCCGCATGCTCAAGTTCGCGTTCAACCTCGCCGACGACGGGCTCATGGGCCAGCAGGTGTTCGCGGGCGAGGCGACGCGGCTCGCGTACATGACGGACGAGGCCGTGGAAGGGCGCGACGCGTTCCTCGAGCGCCGCGACCCCGACTGGGGCCGGTTCGGCTACGCCTTCTGACGCGGCCTTCCGACGCAACCTCCTGGCACGCCCTCCGGCGCGGTCCTCGGACGCGCCGCGGGGTCAGGCGCCGACGAGGCCCGTGAGCATCTCGATGAGACCGCGGCCGACGAACGCGGCGGCGACGGCGAGCCCGAAGAGCAGGCCGACGGAGACCACCACGGGGACGGCGGAGCGGGCGACGCCCGGCTCGCGGTCGTCGCCGGCGCGCGGCGCGAACGACGGCGGAAGCGGGGCCTGGTCGGGGCCCTCACCGGGGGTGCGGGCCGAGGACGGGTGGACGGGGTGCGGGACGACGGTTGCCATGTCTCCACCGTGCCCGCGGGGAGGGTCCCGGCGCGTCGCCCTGGCGGACGCACCTGCACGGCCGCCGCTCCTCCCGCGGGTGGAGCGGGCGTACGCCCCGGGGCGGAGGGGCGCGCACCCGTCGGACGCCGAGCGGTCCGCCGTCAGCTCACCGACCAGCTCCCGCTGCCGGTCGGCACGAGCTCGATCCACGAGTTCCCGGGCTCGAGCCGCACGGGCTGCCCGTCGGCGCCGGTGAGCACGAGCGGGGCGTCGACGGCGGCCTTCGACCACGACACGGCGACGTGCTTGCCGCCCGAGGGCACGACGGCGTCCCCGGAACCCACGAGCTGCGTCTCCGGCACGGGTGCGCCGGCGGGGTCGCGGAACGGCGTGTTCACCATCGTCGCCGCGACGAGGACGACGTTCGTCGCGGCGAGGCGGTCGCCGTCGGCGGAGACGGCGGGCCGGTCGCCCTCGCTGCGCACGAACGCCCCCTGGTCCGCAGCCCAGTCCCAGACGGCGCGGCCCGAGTGCGTCAGCCGTACGTCGAGCCGACCCGCCGGGGCGCCCGCGACGGTCGCCGTCCCGGTACCGGCCTCGCGCGCGTGCTCGAGCTGCGCGGGCGGCGGCGAGGTGCGGTCGGCGTCCGCCTGCGCCCAGAAGGCCTCGAGCTCGCCGTAGACGTTGTGCGGCGCGCGGCGCTCGCGCGTGGTGACGAAGCCGTCGTCACCGTGGTCCATGACGACCGACTGCACGCCCGCCGCGCCGACCGCGTCGACGAACGGGGGCTGGCCGCCCGTGTACGCGAGGACGCCGTGCAGCGGCGCGACGATCGCCGGGTCCATCGGCCGCACCGACCGGACCGGGCCGACGAGCTCGGGGGCGCGCGAGTGGTAGACGGCGACGAAGCGCGTGATGCCGCCCTCGACGACCTCCTCCCACACCACGTCCGCGTCCTCCAGCCCGGTCTGCGGGCGGGCGGCCGGCGCGTTCTCGATCTTCACCGCGAGCGCCGGGCGCGCGGCGACCTCCTCGGTGGCGACGCCGGTGAGCGGCCAGACGACGGGCACGTCCGGCTCCGGGGGCCCGCCGCGCACGACCTCGGGCCCCGGCTGGACGGTCTCGGTCGCCGGCGCGAGCGGCGCTCCCCCGCACGCGCCGAGCGCGAGCGCCGCGACCAGCGCGAGAGCCCCTGCCACCGTCCGGGCGGGCGTCGCGCCCCGTCCTCGTCCACGCCCCGTGACCGTCGTCGTCACCGTCGCGCCTCCCTCGGCCACCGGACCTGCGCCGGCGGCGCGCGCCCTCGGCCCCCTGGCCGGTTCGGGCCACCCTATGCGGCGACCTAGGCTGATCCGGTGACCCGCGCCGTCGTCCCCACGGACCTGCGAGAGCTCGTCCGGGCCGTCGGCGCCGCGCTGGACGGCTCCGGGCCCCCCGTCGCCCCCGCCCCGGTGCTCGCTGCGGCGGAGCCCGACGAGGGCGTCGCGCTCGTGCTGCGCACGTCGGGGTCGACGGGCGCGGCGCGCGAGGTCGCGCTCTCGGCGTCGGCCCTGCGGGCGTCGGGCGAGGCGACGCACGCGCGTCTGGGCGGCCCCGGCCACTGGCTGATCACGCTCCCCGCGACGCACGTCGCGGGCGTCCAGGTGGTCGCCCGCGCCCACGCGGGCCACGGGCTCACGGCGGCACCCGGCGGGGAGCCCTTCACCGCCGCGGGGTTCGCGGCGCTCGTGCACCAGGCACCGCGCGGCGCGCGGCGCTACGTCTCGCTCGTCCCGACCCAGCTGCACCGCCTGGTCGCCGCGGCGGACGCCGGGGAGCCCGACGGGCTCGACGCCCTGTGCTCGCTCGACGCCGTCCTCCTCGGCGGGGCGGCCACGCCCGCGGCGCTCCTGCGCCGCGCGCGGGCGGCGGGGGCACCCGTCGTGACGACGTACGGCATGACGGAGACGTGCGGGGGGTGCGTGTACGACGGCGTCCCGCTCGCGGGCGTGCGCGCGCGGCTCGACCCCGGCTCGGGCGTCGTCGAGCTCGCCGGGCCCGTGCTCGCCGACGGGTACCTGGGCGACCCGGCCGCGACGGCGGCCGCGTTCCGCACCGACTCGAACGGCACCCGGTGGTTCCGCACGAGCGACCTCGGCCGGGTCGGGGTCTCGGAGGACGGCACGGACGACGACGTGGCCGCGGTGCTCGCCGCGGTGGACCGGGACGGCGTGGCGGAGGTCGACGAGCGCGGCCCCGGGCGGCTGACGGTGCTCGGGCGCGCGGACGACGTCGTCGTCACGGGCGGCGTCAACGTCTCGCCCGCGGCCGTCGAGGACGTGGTGGCCGGCGTCGAGGGCATCGGCGAGGTGTGCGTCGTCGGTGTCCCCGACGCGGAGTGGGGGGCGACCGTCGTCGCGGTCGTGACGCTCGTGGCGCCAGCCGTGGCACCGCCCGTGGTGCCGGCCGAGCTCGTCGAGGCCGTCCGACGTCGCGTCGCCGATAGGCTGGGCCGGGCGGCGGCACCGCGCCGCGTGGTCGCCGTCGAGGACCTCCCCCGGCGCGGGCCCGGCAAGGTGGACCGCGCCGCGGTGGCGCGGCTCGTCGCCGGGCTGGGGCCGGCCGAGGACGCGTGACGGCGTCGCCCCGCCCACCGATCTCCTGAGCGAACGGAGCACCATGGCCAGTCCCGCCGAGTGGGTCGCGGGGGCGCGACCCCGGACCCTGCCCGCCGCCGCGACGCCGGTGGTCGTCGGGTCCGGCGCGGCCGCGCACGTCGACGCGTTCGTCCTCCTGCCGGCCCTGCTCGCGCTCGGCGTCGCGCTCGCGCTGCAGGTGGGCGTGAACTACGCGAACGACTACTCCGACGGCATCCGCGGGACCGACCTCGACCGCGTCGGCCCGATGCGGCTCACGGCCTCGGGCGCGGCGCGCGCGGGGCAGGTGCGCACGGCGGCGTTCGCCGCGTTCGGCGTGGCGGCGGTGCTCGGCCTCGCGCTGTGCGCCGTGTCGGGCCACTGGTGGCTGGTCGCCGTCGGCGCGGTCGCGATCCTCGCGGGCTGGTACTACACCGGCGGGCGCAACCCCTACGGCTACCGGGGCCTCGGTGAGGTCGGCGTGTTCGTCTTCTTCGGGCTCGTCGCGACCGTCGGGACCACGTACACCCAGGCCGACGTGGTCACGTGGCCGTCTCTCGTGGGTGCGGTCGCCG
This sequence comes from Cellulosimicrobium sp. NPDC057127, assembly GCF_042670945.1. Lineage (NCBI taxonomy): Bacteria > Bacillati > Actinomycetota > Actinomycetes > Micrococcales > Promicromonosporaceae > Cellulosimicrobium > Cellulosimicrobium sp. NPDC057127. Next base: position 7,824 of record NZ_JBHUUP010000005.1, on the reverse strand, counting down.
TCGGGCTGCTGGCGTGCGCGATCCTCATGGTCAACAACCTGCGCGACATCCCCACCGACGTCGTCGCGGGCAAGCGCACCCTCGCGGTCCGGCTCGGCGACTGGCGGGCGCGCCGCGTGTACGTCGCGATGATCTGGCTGCCCCTCGCGCTCGCCGTGGTGTGCGCGTTCGCGTCGGCGTGGACGCTGCTCGTGCTCGTGCTGCTGCTGCCCGCGGTGCTGCTCGCGCTGCCCGTGCTCGCCGGGGCGCGCGGGCCCCTCCTCGTGCCGGTCCTCGCGGGGACGGGGATGTACGAGCTCGCGTACGGCGTGCTGCTGGGCGTGGGGCTGGCGCTCTGACCCCGCGCGTCTGAGGCCTCGCGCCCGAGGCCCCGCGCGACCGTCCTCGTCCGCTACCGCGCCGGAGGGGCGTCCGTCCCGTCGGCGGCGTCGACCGCGGCGTCCTCGGCCGCGGCGTCGTCCTCGACGGCGCGCGAGAAGCGCTCCTTGGTGCGGGCCCGGTGCTCGGCGCGCGCCGCGAGGTAGCGCGACGCCGCGTCGCGCGGTCCGCGCAGCGTCAGGTACGACAGCATGAGCGCGACCGCGGCGGCCACGAGGACGAGCAGCCAGCCGCGCAGGCCGACGAGCCACAGCGCGCCGAGCGCGACGCCGAACAGGAGCAGCCGCAGGACGGAGTAGACGACGAGAGGCACCCCTCCAGGGTACGGCGCTTAGGCTGGAGGGATGGCACGTGTGCTCCTGGTCCTGCTGGCCGTCGGTCTCGCGGTCTACGCCCTCGTCGACCTGGCCTCGAGCGACGAGGACGAGCGCGGCGGCATCCCCAAGTGGCTGTGGGTCGTCCTCATCGTCCTGCTGCCTTTCGTCGGGGCGATCGCGTGGATCCTCGTCAAGCGCTCGCAGCGCTCGGCCCCGCGGTACGGGGCCGGCGGGAGGCCCGGGTCCGGGCGTCCTGGTCCGGCGCGGCGCCGCCGCAGCGGGCCGGTCGCGCCCGACGACGACCCCGAGTTCCTCTGGCGCCTGGAGCAGGAGCAGCGCCGCCAGGGACGCGCCACGGGCCCCGGCGGCGGCACGGCGTCCGACCCCGGCCGCGCGACCGAGGACGGCGCACCGGGGACTGGCGCGGGCGGCGCAGGCCCCACGGACGACGACGGGCCGAGCACCGGGACGGACCCCGACGGCGACCAGAGCGGCACCAACCCGGGACACGACGGACCCGGGAGCCGCTGACCCACGTACGACGGCGAGAACGGGACCGGCCACCGGATCCGGGCGGATGCGGTGGCTGATCCCGTTCTCGACGAGCGCCCGGCGGGCGCGGCGTCGTCAGTCGCCCGGTTCGAGGCCGGAGTACGAGTGCTTGCCGTTGAACAGCAGGTTCACGCCGGTGAAGTTGAACAGCACGCACGCGTAGCCGACGAGCACGAAGTACGCGGCGCGGCGACCGGACCAGCCGCGCGTCGTCCGCGCGTGCAGGTACGCGGCGTAGACGATCCAGACGACGAAGCTCCAGACCTCCTTGGGGTCCCATCCCCAGTACCGGCCCCACGCGTCCTCGGCCCAGATCGCGCCGCCGATGATCGTGAACGTCCACAGGACGAACGCGACGGCGTTGAGGCGGAAGCTCAGCGCCTCGAGCTGGACCGGCCGAGGCGTGGTGTCGAGCCAGCGCCAGCCCCGGGCCCCGAGGACGGCGCTGCCGCCGTCGCGCGAGTCCCGCAGGAGCTGGAGCACCGACGTCACGAACGCGACAGTGAAGATCCCCGTCGCGACGATGGCGACGCCGACGTGGATGACGAGCCAGTAGTGCTGGAGCGCGGGCTGGACGCCCGTCGCGGCGACGAAGAAGGCGTTCTGCGCGACCACGAGGAACAGCACCGCGAGCGCCGTGACGAACGAGCCGAGGAAGCGCACGTCGCGCCGCAGCGAGACGCCGAGGAACACCGCGAGCGCGACGAGCGTGCCGACGAGCGTGAACTCGTACATGTTCGCCCACGGCGTCCGGCCGGCCGCGACGCCGCGCGTGACGATGGCGGCGAGCAGCAGCGCCGTTCCCAGCCACGTCAGCGAGACCCCGATGTTCGCGGCCTTCCGCGACACCGGCGCCGGGCCGGCCGCGGGCCCCGCCCCGTCGGCGTCCGCCGCGCCCGCCGCCGTGGGCGTCGCGGCACCGCCGGGCGCCGGTCCGGCGGCGACGAGAGCCTCGGTGCGCTCCGCCGCCGGCGCGATCGACTGCTGCGCGCGCTCCTCGTCACGACGGCCCGCGAGCCGCGACAGGTCGATCGCGAACGCCACGAGCGCGACGGTCAGCGCGGTCGCCGCCGCCCACACCAGGTCCTGGCTCAGCTCGGCCACGGTCATCGGTCAGCCTTTCGTGCGGAAGAGGTGAGGTCGCCCTCACCTGCTGATGGTGTCACGCCCGGGAGGGCCGCGAGAAGCGAGTCCACCTCACCCTGGAGCCCCGCGTCGTCGCCGCGGGCCAGGCCGGCGACGGCGACGACCGTGCGCCCGCGCGCGCCGTCGGGCCCGTCGCCCGGAACGGTCTCGCGCCACGCGCGCACCCACACGCGGCGGCGCGGGGTGAAGAGCGAGACGGCGAGCCCGCCGAGCGCGCCCAGGGCGAACACGAGGACCCACGTCAGCGACGGGTCGTGACGCAGGTCGAGGGCGACGTACCGGGGGACGGACTCGAACGTGATCGTGCCCAGGCCGTCGGGCAGGTCGACCGTCTCCCCCGGCGCGACGAGGACCTTCACGCGCTCGCCCTCGGCGTCGACCGAGGCCTCGAGGTCCTCGGTGTCGAGCCGGTAGACGTTCTGCGGCAGGCCCTCGTCGAGCCCGAGGTCGCCGCGGTACACCTCGAGCACGAGCAGCGGGTTGATCGGCTGCGGGTAGACCGAGCTCGCCGTCGTCCCGTCCGCGCTCAGCTCCGCGGTCGGCAGGAACGAGCCGACGAGCCCGATCTGGTCGAGCCCCGGCGAGACGTCGGGCACCTTGATGACACCCTGCGACGTGTACATCGTGTCCTCGGGCAGGAACGGCACCCGCCCGGAGAAGGCGACCTCCCCCTCCGCGTCGCGCACCGTGACCTCGGGCGCGAACCCGTTGCCCTGGAGGTAGATCTTCGCGCCACCCGCGGTGAGCGGGTGGTTGACCTTGATCGTCTCCTCGTGCGTCGTCCCGTCGGGGTCGCGCACCGTGACGAACGCCGTGAAGTCGCGCGACTGCGCGAACGCGACGGAGTCCGCGGCGAACTCCGCCTCGAAGCGGTCGAGCGTCATGGAGAACGGCACGAGGGACGACGGCCGGAACCAGGCGCCGTTCTCGAACGTGTCGTAGTCGACGACGGCGTTCGCGAACCCGCGGTCCTCCGTGACGATGGCCTGCCCCCGGTAGTGCAGGAGCTGGCCGAGGGCGACGGCGACGAGCAGCCCGAGCAGCGACAGGTGGAACAGGAGGTTGCCGGACTCGCGCACGTACCCGCGCTCGGCGGCGACCGTGCGGGCCGCCGGGCGGGCGGCACGCTGCCCGACGGCGGGCGTCGCGTCCTCGGTCGCGGTCTCGACCCGGAACGTCGGCAGCCCCCGCACGCGCCCGCGCAGGTGCGCCGCGGCGGCCGTGACCACCGCGTCGGGCGTCGCGTCGGTCACCGCCCGCCCCTGCGCGGGGAAGCGGTCGAACCGGCGCGGCGTGCGGGGCGGGCGGCTGCGCAGCGCCTGGAGGTGGGCGCGCGTCCGCGGCAGGATGCACCCGACGAGCGAGACGAACAGCAGCAGGTAGATCGCCGAGAACCACACCGACGCGTAGACGTCGAAGAACCCCAGGCGGTCGAGCCACTCCCCCGCCGTCGGGTTGTCCTGCAGGTAGCGCAGCACCGCCGCCGGGTCCTGCGGGCGCTGCGGCAGGACCGAGCCGGGCACCGCCGCCACGGCGAGCAGCATGAGCAGCATGAGCGCGACGCGCATGCTCGTGAGCTGGCGCCACGTCCAGCGCAGCGTGCCGACGAGCCCGAGCGCGGGCGCCGTCGGCCGGGACGGCGCAGCGGGCCCCGCGTCGGGAGCCCCCGCGTCGGCGGACCCCTCGGCGAACGCGTCGTCGATCCCCTCCGGGCGGTAGCGCGGGGAGACCTTCTCCTCGGTCCTCTCGTCAGCCATCACACCACCGTCACGAATCCGCCGATCCAGCCCTGCAGCGCACCCGTCCACGTGCCCCACAGACCGGTCACGAGCGCGAGGCCGATGACCACGAGCAGCCCGCCGCCCACGCGCATGATCGCGAGGCGGTGGCGCCGGAGGAACCCGAGCGTGCGCTGCGAGCCCTGCAGGCCCAGCGCGATGAGCAGGAAGGGCACGCCGAGCCCGAGGCAGTACGCGACGCCGAGCAGCGCCCCGCGTCCGGCCGACGCCTCGCTGAGCGAGAGCGCCTGCACGGCGACGAGGGTCGGGCCGAGGCACGGCGTCCAGCCGAGGCCGAAGACGACGCCGAGCAGCGGCGCGCCCCACAGGCCCGCGCGCGGGCTCAGGTGCAGGCGACGCTCGCGCTGCAGGAAGGGCACCGCACCCATGAAGGCCAGGCCCATGAGGACGACGACGACGCCGAGCACCCGCGTGAGGACGTCCTCCCAGCGCACGACGTACGCGCCGAACGCGCCCGCGGCGGCGGACAGCCCGACGAACACCACCGTGAACCCGGCGACGAACAGCCCGACGCCGGCGAGCACACGCCCCCGGCTCGGCGCGGCCGCCACGACGGCGGTCCCGCCGCCCCCTCCCGACGAGCGCCCTCCGCGCCCGGCACCGCCGCCCGCGTTCGCGGCGGCCATGCCGCTGACGTAGCCGACGTAGCCCGGCACGAGCGGCAGGACGCACGGCGACGCGAACGACACCAGGCCGGCCAGCAGCGCGACCGGGACGGCGAGCAGCAGCGACCCGTTCCAGGCGATCTGCGCGAACCGCTCGCCGACGTCGGCGGCCATGCCGACGTCGAGCACCGCGGAAGCGACGCCGAGCACGTCAGCCGCCCGCCGTGTCGTCGCCCGCGGCGTCCTCGGCGAGGACGTCGCCGACGAGCGCCTCGAGCGTCGAGCCCTCGACGAGCCCGATGACGCGGGCCGCGACCCGGCCCTCGCGGTCGAGCACCACCGTGGACGGCACCGCCTGGAGGGGCACGGTCCCGGACAGCTCGGCGACGACCTCGCCGCTGCGGTCGTCGATCGACGGGTAGGGCACCTCGAACGTGCGCTGGAACGCCAGCGCGGCGCCCGGCTCGTCCGTCGTGTTGATGCCGAGCACCTGGACGCCGTCGTCGGCCCGCTCCTCCGCGAGCGCCACGAGGTCGGGCGCCTCGGCCCGGCACGGCGCGCAGGCGGCGTACCAGGTGTTGAGCACGACGACGTCGCCCTGCCAGTCCTCAGTGTCGACCGTCCGGCCCTCGTAGTCGGTCCCGGACAGCGCGACGGGCTCGCCGCGGTCGCCGGCCTCCCACGTGCGCACCGACCCATCGCCCGAGACGTAGCCCTGCCCGACGACGTCGTCGCCCGACGTCGTCGCCCCCGACTCGGCGGTGCAGGCCGCGAGCGCGAGGCCGGTCGCCAGGGCGAGGCCTGCGGCGGCGAGGCGACGTGCGCGGGGGCGCACGGGCGCGCGCACGGGGTCGGGGGTCACGACGACATCACGGGTCGCACCCTGGCGCGCCAACCTGGGCGCGCCCTGAGAAGGACCACGGGCGAACCGGGCGAAAGGGGCGCTCGCCGCACCGGCATGGCGAACGTCACGCTCCTGAGACCTGAGACGCACCCGGGAGGAGGTCCGCCACGGGCTCCGTGTAGTGGACGGCGACGAGCCGGTCGTCCTCGAAGCGCAGGCTCGTGAGCGAGGCGAGCGCGCACTGGCGCTTGCGGGGGTCGTGCCACAGGTGGCGGTTCTCGAAGCTGAGCCGCGTGAGCCAGACCGGCAGCTGGTGGCTCACGAGGAGCGCCTCGCGACCGGCCGCCTTGCCGCGCGCGTCGGCGACGGCGGCGCGCATGCGGGCCACCTGCCGGACGTAGGGCTCGCCCCACGACGGCCGGAACGGGTTCCAGAGGAACCGCCAGTGCGCGGGATGGCGCAGCGACCCGTCGCCCACGCCGAAACGCATGCCCTCGAAGTGGTTCTCCGCCTCGAGCAGCCGCTCGTCCGTGCCCAGCTCGACCCCGAACGCCTCGGCCGCCGGCGTCGCCGTCTCCTGCGCACGCTGCAGCGGCGACGCGACGACGACCGCCAGGTCGGCGCGGGGGCGGGACGTGCCGTCAGGCCCGGGTTCGCCCGCCAGGTGCGCGGCGACGCGGCGCGCCATCTCCTGCCCGCGCTCGGACAGTCGGTAGCCGTTCAGCCGGCCGTAGAGGATGCCGTCGGGGTTGTGGACCTCGCCGTGACGCAGGAGGTGGACCGTGGTGGAGACCATGGGTACCAGTGTCGCGCACTCGGGGGCCTCAGATCTCGTGGTCCTCCCGGCACGCCCGCGCGACCACGGACATCGCCTCTCCCAGCGCCCGGAACTGCTCGGGCGTCAGGACGTCCACCATGAAGCGCCGCACCGCCGCCACGTGGGCGGGGGCCGCCTCGACGAGCGTGCGCTGCCCCGCCTCGGTCATGACGCAGTTCACGCCGCGGCGGTCGCCGGTGCTCGCGGACCGGCGCACGAGCCCCCGCGCCTCCATGCGCGCGACGGTGTGCGTCACGCGGCTGCGCGAGCGGGCCAGCCCCTCGGCGAGCGCGGACATGCGCAGCGTGTGGTCGGGGCTCTCGGAGAGCCGCACGAGCAGCTCGTACTCGTTGAGCGAGACGGTGGAGCGCTCCTCGTGCTCCCGGCTCATCGCCTCGACGAAACGGACGGTGCCCTCGAGGTACGCGCGCCACAGCTGCTGCTGGTCGGCGTCGAGCCAGCGCGGCTGGGCGCCGTCGGGAAGGAGCGGGCGGTCGGAGTGCTGCGTCGTCATGCTGTCCTCGGTCGGTCAGGGGTCGTCGCCGGGTGGGAGTCGGCCGGCGAGCGTCCGCAAGATTCTTCCACCTCCCCGGGAATAGACGGGGACGTGCCCGGAGTTGATACGCCCGAACGTGGTTGAAACTTCAACCAGCCGCCCGAGGCCTCGTCGCCGGGAGCGGCCGGGAGACGTTCGACCGAGCTCGACGACCACCAGACGACCCGATCAGAAGGAGCACCCCATGGCCACGCCGCTGCCCACCGGACTCACCACCGGCACCTACGCGCTCGACGCCTCGCACTCGCAGGCCGCGTTCACCGTCCGCCACGCCGGCATCTCGAAGGTCCGCGGCACGCTCGCGATCTCCGGCGGCTCCATCACCGTCGGCGACGACCTCGAGTCGACGTCCGTCACGGCCGAGCTCGACGCCGCGTCCGTGAGCACCGGCGACGACAACCGGGACAACCACCTGCGCAGCGCGGACTTCTGGGACGCGGAGAACAAGCCGACCTGGGCCTTCTCCTCGACGTCGATCACCACCGACGGCGACGACTACGTCGTCGCGGGCGACCTCACCATCAACGGCGTGACCAAGCCCGTCGAGCTCGCGACCGAGTTCGCCGGCACCGCGACCGACCCGTTCGGCAACCCGCGCGCCGGCTTCGAGGCGAGCACGCAGATCTCCCGCAAGGAGTTCGGGCTCACCTGGAACGCCGCGCTCGAGACCGGCGGCGTGCTCGTCGGCGACAAGATCACCATCACGCTCGACGTCTCGGCCATCAAGCAGGCCTGACGCAGCACCGCGCCGAGGCCGGCGCGGGTCGCCGCCCTCACGGACGACGCGAGAGGCCGCGTGCTCGGCGAGCA